>NZ_QWFC01000017.1:0-148679 GCF_003576265.1 Pseudomonas sp. 91RF | reverse complement strand
AAGTGAAACGATGCATCGCCGATGGTAGTGTGGGGTTTCCCCATGTGAGAGTAGGTCATCGTCAAGATTAAATTCCGAAACCCCAATTGCGAAAGCAGTTGGGGTTTTGTTTTGCCCGCAGGAAAGTGGTCGAACAAGGCTCCGACCGTCGTTAGGGCAGCCACTGGGGAAATCCTTCTGAAATGACCGCCCGGTTTTTGGTATGGTGCAGCTCGTTTTTAACGGACTGATGTCTCGCCCACGGATCGGCGCTCATTTTTGTCAAAGAGTTGCTGCAGAAATGCCTGAACCAATTCCCATCAAGGATCACGAAAAAGAGACGCGCCTGGTCAATAAACGGCTGGTTGCCTGTGCCTTGTTTGTCTTCGCGATCAGCTGTGCGCTGGTAGTGCGCCTGTACATCCTGCAAGTGGTTGAGTTCGACTATCACTCGACCATCTCCGAAAACAACCGTGTCCACGTCTTGCCAATCCCGCCAACACGCGGACTGATTTACGACCGCAACGGCGTGCTGTTGGCCGACAACCGCCCCAGTTACAACCTGATCATCACCCGCGAACGTGCCACTGATGTCAATCAGGAGCTGGACGAAGTCATCAGTCTCCTTCATCTGCCCGCTGAAGACCGCACAGTCTTCGACAAGGCCATGAAACAGTCGCGTCACCCGTTTACACCGGTGACCCTGTTCTATGAACTGACCGAAGAACAGATTGCCGTGCTGGCGGTCAACGAGTTCCGCTTGCCGGGGCTGGATGTCGAACCGCAGTTCGTTCGTCACTACCCGCTTGGCGCGCACTTCGCCCACTCGATCGGCTACGTCGGGCGCATCAATGAAAAAGAATCCAAGACGCTCGACTCCGTCGAGTACCGTGGCACCCAATCCATCGGCAAGACGGGCGTAGAGCGTTTCTACGAAGCGCAACTGCACGGCCATGTCGGTTACGAGGAAGTGGAAACCAACGCTCAGGGCCGCGTATTGCGTGTCCTCAAGCACACCGACCCAGTGCCCGGCAAAAACATCGTCCTGAGCCTCGACGTCAAGCTTCAGGAAGCCGCCGAAGCCGCACTGGGCGACCGTCGCGGCTCGGTCGTTGCACTGGACCCCTCGACCGGCGAAGTACTGGCCATGGTCAGCAACCCAAGCTTCGACCCCAACCTGTTCGTGACCGGTATCAGCTCCAAGGAGTACTCGGCGCTGCGTGACTCCATCGACCGACCGTTGTTCAACCGCGTATTGCGCGGTCTGTACGCACCCGGTTCGACGATCAAGCCGGAAGTGGCAATTGCCGGGCTCGACGCCGGCGTGGTCACGCCACAGACCCGCGTTTTCGATCCTGGCTACTACCAACTGCCGGACTTCGACCACAAGTACCGCAACTGGAACCACAGCGGCGACGGCTGGGTGGACATGGATGCGGCGATCATGCGCTCCAACGACACCTACTTCTACGACCTCGCGCACAAGCTCGGCATCGATCGATTGCACGACTACATGGCGATGTTCGGACTCGGCGAGAAAGTCTCCCTGGACATGTTCGAAGAGTCTCCCGGCCTGATGCCGTCACAGGCCTGGAAGCGCGCTACCCGGCGTCAGGCGTGGTTCCCCGGTGAGACAGTGATTCTCGGCATCGGCCAGGGCTACATGCAGGTCACACCGCTGCAGCTGGCTCAGGCCACCGCGTTGATCGCTAACAAGGGCGTCTGGAACCGTCCGCACCTGGCCAAGACCGTCGACGGTGTGCCGCCTGTGGACGAACACCCGATGCCAAACATCCTGCTCAAGGATCCGCGTGACTGGGATCAGGTCAACCACGGCATGCAGATGGTAATGCACGACGCCCGAGGTATCGCCCGCGCCGCGGCAGCCGGTGCGCAGTACCGCATCGCCGGCAAGAGTGGTACGGCGCAGGTGGTGGCGATCAAGCAGGGTGAGCGCTACAACCGCGAGAAAACCCTCGAGCGCCATCGTGACAACGCCTTGTTCGTCGGTTTCGCTCCGGCCGAACATCCGAAGATCGCCATCTCGGTGATGATCGAAAACGGTGAGGCGGGGGGGCGAGTCGCAGGCCCTGTGGTGCGGCAGATCATGGACGCCTGGCTACTCGACCAGGACGGTCACCTCAAGCCGCAATACGCCGCGCCGACCAAGGCGCCGGGCGATCCACACGTGTAATGCGCCACAGCTTCACAGCACAGGCTCACGCAAGCTGAGCATGTGCTGGAAGCTGTCGAGGAACACCGTTTCCGCCTGAGTCATCTTCTGTTCGCGATTCCACAGCAGCTGGATATCGAAATCCACCACCCCGTCCTCTGGTGGCAAGCGCCACAGCAAGCCCTGCTCGACATCCCGACGGACCAGGTGAGTCGGCAGACAGCCAATCCCGAATCCTGCACAGATCAAGCGGTAAATCTCTTCGAAACTGGTAGAGGAGGCGACGATCTTGCCGGTAAAGCCCTGCTGGTCACGAAACAGCGTCAACGGCGAAAGATTGCCGCCGAGCTGATCGCTGGTGAAGCTGACAAAGTTCTCCGCCGCCAGTTGTTCCAGCGTCAGATTCTGCTGCCCGAACAGTCGATGCCGCTGCCCGCAAAAGTACGCATAACGCTCACGAAACAGCACCCGTTGTTCCAGTCGGGGCTGTGGCAAGCGACATAATCCGACGCCGACCGTAGCGGTCTTTTGCAGCAGTGAACTGATGATGTTCGAGCTGCCCATCACTTCGACTTCGAGCTCGATTTTCGGGTGAGTTTCGTGGAAGTCCGCAAGAAACTCGTCGTAATGCCGCGCCTGCACGCCACTGACGGTGAGGATTCGGATCTTGCCGACTACGTCATCATGGCGGTTCTCGACCACGGTGCCCAAGCGGGAAATATCGCCGTAGATATCCGCCGCAATCCGCAGGACTTCCTCTCCGGTCTCCGTCAGATCAAAGCGCCTTCCACTCCGGGCAATCAACACGCAATCCAGTTGTTCTTCGAGACGTTTCAACGCCTGGCTGACCGCCGACTGAGTGATGTGCAATCGCGCGGCGGCGCGGCTCATGCTGCCTTCCTGACCGATCACCAGATACGTGCGCAGCAGGTTCCAGTCCAGACGATCGTTGAGAAAGCGCCGGCCGATCCAGGGATTCGAGGAAGCACTCATGCAGTAGCCACGCTAATAGTAAAGATTAGTTTTTGAAAATTGACTAATCCTGTCACGGAAGCGATAAAGCCCACAAGCGCCACAGAGCGCGACCGTCAGCCGCCTCGACACCTGCCCAAAACTATAAATACACAGGGTTCTTGCATGCACACCATCGCTCAGCCGCGTCGCGCCGCGGCCGCTGCCTTCATTGGCACGACCATCGAATTCTACGATTTCTACATCTACGCCACCGCCGCCGCACTGGTGCTCGGGCAAGTGTTCTTTCCCAGTAGCGATCCGGTGACCAGCACACTCGCCGCGTTCGGCAGTTTCGCCGTTGGCTTCATTGCAAGGCCCATGGCCGGCATGGTGTTCGGACACCTGGGCGACCGTCTCGGCCGCAAGAAAATGCTGCTGGTGACCATGGCACTGATGGGCCTGGCCACCGCAGGCATCGGTCTGTTGCCGAGTTACGCCAGCGTCGGCATCTGGGCGCCCATCGGATTGATCGTGCTGCGCCTGATTCAAGGCATCTCCGTTGGCGGCGAGTGGGGTGGGGCGGTGTTGATGGCCAGCGAACACGCGCCAGCCAAGCGCAAAACCTTCTATGCCTCGTTCGCCCAACTCGGTAGCCCGGCGGGTTTACTGCTGGCATTGATCGCGTTTCGTCTGGTGACGTCGCTGTCGCCGGAAGACTTCCTCGCCTGGGGCTGGCGTCTGCCGTTTCTCGCCAGCGGTGTGCTGATGATGGTCGGGCTGATGATTCGTTCCGGTGTGCACGAATCGCCGGAATTCGCCAAGGCCAGGGACAACAACGAAACTGCGAAATACCCGGTGAAGGACGTGATTCGTCAGTGCTGGCGGCAGATTCTGTTCGCGGCCGCCGCCGTGACCATCGGCTCGGCCGGTTTCTTCTTCACCAACACCTTCATGATCACCTACGTCACCCAATATCAGGGCATTCCACGAGCGACCATTCTCGACTGCCTGTTCCTGGTGACGATCATCCAATTGCTCTCGCAACCATTGTCGGCGCTGCTGGCCGAACGCATTGGCGAAGGGCGGTTCCTGATGCTGGTCGCATTGCTGTGCATGGTCACGCCGTACCCGATGTTCCTGCTGGTCGGCACTCAAAACATTCTGTTAATGACCCTCGGCATCGCCGTCGCGGTGGTGATCCTCTCCGCGCTGTACGCGGTAATCGCCGGGTACATGACCCAGGCGTTCCCTGTGCACCTGCGCTACTCGGGCATTTCCATCGCTTATCAGCTGAGCTGCGCACTAGCCGGCGGTACCACGCCGCTGATCGGCACGCTGCTGGCCAGCAAGTTTTCCGGGCAATGGCTGCCATTGGCGGTGTTCTTCACGCTGCTGTCGGCCCTGTCGCTGATCGGTGTCTGTGGCCTCGCGCGTCTGCGGGCCAACCCGGTCGTCCTTCATACAAGCAAAGAGGTGTATTCGTGAGTAAACCCGCCCACATCGACGCGATCGAATGGAAAGCCCGTTGCGAGCTCGCCGCGCTGTACCGTCTGATCGCGCACTTTCGCATGACCGACCTGATCGACACCCACATCACCCTGCGGATTCCGGGTCCGGAGCATCATTTCCTGATCAACCGCTACGGCGTGATCTTCGACCGCATGCGCGCCTCCGATCTGGTGCGCATCGATCAGGACGGGCGCATCGTCGACCCTGAATACGCCGGGCATCGGGTCAACGCCGCCGGCTTCGTGATCCACTCGGCAATCCACATGGCCCGACCGGATCTGAACTGCGTGATCCACACCCACACCGCTGCCGGCATGGCCGTCGCCGCGCAGAAACAAGGCCTGCTGCCGATCAGTCAGCACGCGCTGAAGTTCTACGGAAAACTGGCTTACCACACCTACGAAGGTATCGCCTTGTCGCTGGATGAGCGCGAACGTTTGATCGCCGACCTCGGCCCGCACCGGGCAATGATCCTGCGCAATCACGGTTTGTTGGTCGGCGGCTCCGGTGTGGCTCAGGCGTTCCAGGAAATCCACTTTCTGGAGCGTGCCTGCCAAGCTCAAGTGCAGGCGCTGGCCGGCGGTTGTGAGCTGCATTTCCCGTCGCCGGAAGTCTGCGCCCACACCGCCGAACAGTTCGACCGCGATGAACAGGACAACATCATCGACCTGGCCTGGGAGGCCGCACTGACCCTGATCGAATCCCAGCGCGAGTCCTATCTGTCATGAACACCGTTGCACTGATGTCCCGTGACACGCTGTTGCTCAAACAATTGCAGGAAGCGTTTGCCCGCCGTGCGCCGCAGCTCTCGGCGGTGCTGGCCGATGATCCCCGGGCGGTGAATGCGCAGATCGCGGCGTGCTGGTTCCCGCTGTCGGGCAGCCTTGCCGCGTTGCCCAATCTGCAAGTGATTCACTCGGTCGCCGCCGGCATCGATCATCTGGAACACGATCCGTCGTGCCCGGACCTGCCGGTGTGCCGGGTGGTAGATCCCGGCCATCGCCAGGGCATGACCGAATACGTGCGCTGGGCGGTGATTCACTACCATCGCGGCTTCGATCAAGTCCTTGAGCAACAGCGCCAACAGCATTGGGAGCGACCGCTGCAACGCCCGGCCCATGAGTTCCGGATCGGTGTGATGGGGCTCGGCTCGCTCGGCAGCGCAATCGCCCAAGATCTGGCAACCGCCGGTTACGACGTACGTGGCTGGGCGCGCAGCGGCAAGGATCTACCAGGCGTGCAGACCTTCGCCGGCACTGATGCCTTCAATCCATTTCTCGACGGTGTGGAATTGCTGATCAATCTGTTGCCGCTCACTCACGAAACACGCGGCATACTCAACCGCCAGACATTCGAACGGTTAGCCAACGGCGCGGCACTGGTCAACGTTGGTCGCGGCGGGCATCTGAATATCGAGGATCTGCAACAAGCGCTGGCCCGTGGAAAACTGCGCGGGGCACTGCTCGATGTCTTCGAACAGGAACCGCTACCCGCCGATCATCTACTGTGGAAAACCCCGGGCGTGACCATCACACCACACATGGCTTCGGCGGCCTCCCACGATTGCATCGCCGAACAGATCGCCGAGAACTTCCGCCGTTTGAATGCCGGCGAACCATTGCTCAATAGCGCGGATCGGCTGCTCGGTTACTGATCCGCCAGACAGGCCTGCAAGCGTTCGATGAACAGGGTTTCAGCGCGGCTCATGCGCTGATCGCGGTTCCACAGCAGATGAATGTCGACATCGGCAATCCCTTCGTGGGGCGGCAGGCGCCAGAGCAATCCAGCCTCGACGTCCGCCGCCGCCACATGCTCCGGCAGGCAACCGATACCGAACCCGGCAATCACCAGTCGGCGCACTTCTTCCAGGCTTGGCGAGGAGGCAACGATACGTCCGCTGAAACCCTGTTGATCGCGAAAAATCGTCAGCGGCGAGAGCATTCCGCCAATCTGGTCGCTGGTGAAACTGACGAAATTCTCCCGCTGCAGATCGCCTTCGCCGATGTCCTGTCGGCCGAACAACGCGTGGTGTTTGCCGCAGAAAAACGCGTAGCGCTGACGCAGGAACAGACGCTGTTCCAGACGCGGTTGCGGACGGCGATTGAGGCTCAGGCCGAGGGTCGCGGTTTTCTCCTGAAGGGCGCTGACGATGTCCGAACTGCGCATCACATCGACCTCCAGATCCACCCGTGGATACTGCCGGTGGAAGTCGGCGAGGAAATCATCGAAACGCTCGGAAAAGATCCGGCTGATGATGAGCAATCTGACCTTGCCGATCACTTCGTCGGCCGGTTGTTCCAGCAGGCTGCTGACCTGGGACATTTGCCCGTAGATCTCGCCGGCCAGTTCGAAAATCTGCTCGCCGACTTCGGTGAGGGCAAAGCGCGGACCGCGCCGGGCAATCAGTTGGCGGCCCAATTGCTCCTCCAGACGTTTCAGCGCCTGGCTCACCGCCGGTTGCGTCAGGTGCAGACGCGCGGCGGCGCGGCTGATGCTCAGCTCCTGGCCGATCACCCGGAAGGTGCGCAACAGGTTCCAGTCGAGGCGGTCGTTGAGCAGGCGCTGGACATCGCGTTCGGCCATGGGATTTCTCGATTATAAGGTTGGGTAATAGTCGGAATAATAAATAGAAAATTGACTAATCGTAGCCCCGGAACGATAAATCACCCCCAGACAGGCGCCGTCAGAGTGCCTCGGATTTGCCGTTTCCCTCCTGCCAGAAAAACAATCAAAGGAGCCCGACCCCATGAAGCCTCACGCTTCGAACCAGCCGCGCCGTGCGGCGGCCGCAGCCTTCATCGGCACCATGATCGAGTGGTACGACTTTTACATCTACGCCACCGCCGCCGCGCTGGTGTTCGGCGCGTTGTTCTTTCCTTCCGACGATCCGCTGTTCAGCACCATGGCTGCATTCGGCACCTTCGCCGTGGGCTTCTTTGCCCGGCCGTTGGGCGGGATCATTTTTGGCCATATCGGCGACCGCATCGGCCGCAAAAAATCCCTGATCATCACGCTGCTGATGATGGGCGTAGTGACAGTGTGCATCGGTCTGTTGCCGACCTACGCGCAGATCGGCGCGACGGCGCCGGTACTGCTGATTCTGCTGCGCATCGTCCAGGGCATCGCTGTCGGTGGCGAGTGGGGCGGGGCGGTGTTGATGGCCGGTGAACATGCGCCAAAGGGCCGGCGCAATTTCTTTGCGTCGTTTGCGCAATTGGGTAGCCCGGCGGGTTTGATCCTGTCGCTGTTGGCCTTCAGCGCGGTGACTCGTTTGCCGGAAGAAGACCTGATGAGCTGGGGCTGGCGTCTGCCGTTCCTCGCCAGTGCGTTGTTGCTGCTGGTCGGTCTGGCGATTCGTCTGGGCGTGAATGAGTCTCCGGAATTCCTCGCCAGCCGCGAGCAGGCCACCAAGCAGATCAAGAAAGAACAGGCGCCGGTGATGGAAGTCCTGCGCACCGCGTGGCGACCACTGTTGCTGTGCATCGGCGCCAACACGTTGGGCATCGCCGGGGTGTATTTCACCAACACCTTCATGATCGCCTACACCACTCAGCAACTGGCGCTGCCGCGTTCGCTGATTCTCGAATGCCTGTTCTTCGTCGCGATCATTCAGTTCTGCATCCAGCCGCTGGCCGCATGGACGGCGGAGAAAATCGGCGCGACGCGTTTCCTGTGCCTGGTGTCGCTGCTGGCGATGGCCTCGCCGTATCCGATGTTTGTGCTGGTCAGCTCGGCCCAGGCGCCGCTGATCATCCTCGGCATCGCCCTGGCGGTGGTGTGTATGGCCTCGTTCTACGCGGTGATCGCCGGTTACGTCAGCGGCATGTTTGAGACCCGTGTTCGCTACACCGCAATCTCGCTCGCCTATCAGATTTGCGGCGCGGTGGCCGGTGGGCTGACGCCGCTGATCGGCACGATGCTGGCGCACAAATTCACCGGGCAGTGGTGGCCGATGGCGGTGTTCTACAGCCTGATCGCCGGCATCTCGCTGGTCTGCGTGCTGTCCCTCGCCCGTCGTCACGCCAGCGCCCATCGCGCGGAAATGGCCCGTGCCTGACCCGGAATTTCAGGAGAACCTCATGTTGAAAATCAATGGCGAACGCCTGTGGGCGAGCCTGATGGCCATGGCCGAAATCGGTGCGACAGCCCGGGGCGGCAACTGCCGTCTGGCGTTGAGCGAAGAAGACAAGGCCGGCCGCGAACTGTTCGCCCACTGGTGCCGCGAAGCCGGCATGACCCTGAGCGTGGATGCCATCGGCAACCTGTTCGCCCGCCGCGCCGGCACCGATCCGGACGCTGCGCCGGTGATGATGGGCAGCCACCTCGACACCCAGCCCGAGGGCGGGCGTTTCGATGGTGTCTACGGCGTGCTCGCCGGGCTGGAAGTGGTGCGTTGCCTCAACGACCTCAACATCCGGACCCGCAAACCGCTGGAAGTGGCGGTGTGGACCAACGAAGAAGGCGCGCGCTTCACCCCGGCCATGTTCGGCTCGGCAGTGTTCACCGGAATCATGGAACTGAACGCTGCGCTGGCCGTGCGTGACGCGGCTGGCATCAGTGTTGCCGAGGCCTTGCAGCGTACCGGTTACGCCGGTGAGCGTCCGTTGGGCGGCGCGGTGGATGCGTATTTTGAAGCACACATCGAGCAGGGCCCGATCCTTGAAGACAACGCCAAGAGCATCGGCGTGGTCACGGGCGGTCAGGCGATCCGCTGGCTCGACGTGCGCGTGGAAGGCATGGCCGCACACGCCGGCACCACGCCGATGCCGCTGCGCAAAGACGCGCTGTACGGCGTGGCGCGGATGATTCAGGCAATCGAAGGTCTGGCGGCAGATTTTGCCCCCGAAGGCCTGACCACGGTTGGCGAACTGATCATCAACAAATCCTCGCGCAACACTATTCCGGGACTGGTGAATTTCACCGTCGATCTGCGTCATCACCGCGACGACGCCATCGCCGCCATGGAGCAACAAGTCCGCGCCCGCTTGCAGGCGATCGCCGACGGTCGTGGCCTGAACCTGACGATCACCCCGCACTGGATCAGCCCGGCCACACCGTTCGACGCCGAGTGCGTGGCGGCCGTACAAGAGGCGGTGAATGCGCTGGGCTACGCTCAGCAGTCGATTGTCAGCGGCGCCGGGCATGATGCGATCCATCTGGCGCGCTACTGCCCGACAGCGATGGTGTTCATTCCCTGTGTCGGTGGTTTGAGCCACAACGAAGCCGAAGATGTGTTACCCGAGGATGTGCAGCAGGGCACCGATGTGTTGCTCAACGCCGTGCTGGCCCGCGCCGGTCGAATCGAACAAGGAGTCTGAAGCATGCGCAGTTTTTTCCATTCCGAACAATTGCTCCACCATCCGCGCAGCTATTACTCGCGCGGGCAGATGCGCACGCCGCAGGAAGTCCCCGAGCGCGCCCAGCGTCTGGTGCAAGCCGCTCACGGTCTGGGTTTCAGTGTCGAGCAACCCGCCGATGCCGGCCTCGCACCATTGCTGGCGGTGCATGGCGCGCCGTATCTGACGTTCCTTCAGGAAGCGCATGCACGCTGGAAGGAAATCCCCGAAGACTGGGGCGATGAGGTGATGTCGAACATCTTCGTCCGCGAGCCCAATGCTTTGCGCGGCATTCTCGCCCAGGCTGCGCGTTACCTGGCGGACGGCAGTTGCCCGGTCGGCGAGCAGACCTGGCGCTCGGCCTACTGGTCGGCGCAAAGCGCTGTGGCCGGGGCTCAGGCGCTGATCGATGGCGAGCCGGCCGCGTACGCGCTGTGCCGTCCGCCGGGGCACCATGCCCGGGCCGAAGCAGCGGGTGGTTTCTGCTACGTGAACAATGCGGCGGTGGCGGCGCAGGTGCTGCGCGACAAATTCGATAAAGTCGCGGTGCTCGATACCGACATGCACCACGGCCAGGGCATTCAGGAAATCTTCTACGACCGCGATGACGTACTCTACGTCTCGGTGCATGGCGATCCGACCAATTTCTATCCGGGTGTTGCCGGGTTTGCCGACGAGCGCGGCAGCGGTGCGGGGGAGGGCTTCAATCTCAATCTGCCGATGGCGCATGGTTCAAGCGAGGCGGACTTCCTCGGGCAACTGGAAGTTGCGTTGGCGGCGGTGCGCGAGTTCGGTGCCGAGGTGCTGGTGCTGTCGCTGGGCTTCGATATCTATGAGCTGGACCCGCAAAGTAAAGTCGCCGTGACCCGTGAAGGCTTTGCAACACTGGGTGAGCGCATTCGCAGCCTTGGCCTGCCGTGCCTGATCGTGCAGGAAGGCGGCTATCACCTGGAGAGTCTCGAAGACAACGCTCGGGCGTTTTTCGTGAATGGCGAGGTGTGGCAGCGCTGAGACGATCCACCTGACGAAGCGCCCTGCGGTGCTTGCCATCGCCCTGACGTTAACGTAAACATTGGCGTCAGGGCGCTGAAGTAAAGAAGCGCAAAGCGGACCGCTCCGGAGCGCTTGATGACTCTAATAAAAACAACCGATCCCAAGTCTTACCACGAAGCCCGGCTGGCCCGGGAAAAACTCCATCTCGAAGGGCAGGTCCCGGATGGTGTGTTGCGTGCGGAGATCGATGCTTCGTGGCGGCGCAGCCTGAGCCACGGCGTGCATTTCAATGGCAAGCATGAGCTGGCGCTGGAATCGAGCGCCAGTCTCGATGTGTTGCTGGCGAGCAATCGCCTGCTGATCGATGCGGCGATACCGGCCATCGATTACCTAGCCGAGCGCCAAGGCAAGGAGGGCCTGATCATCCTCGCCAATTCCGACGCCACCATTCTCGCGGTCGAAGGACGTGCCGACCGGCTCAAGGGCAGCGGTTTGCAGGACATCACCCTCGGTGCCTGCTGGAGCGAAGCCGCACGCGGCACCAACGCCCTCGGCACGGCTCTGGTGGAAGCGCGGCCGACCCTGATCGATTGCGGCGAACATTACCTTGATCGCCTCACCGATTTTTCCTGCACCTCGGTGCCGATCCATTGCCCCCAGGGCGAAATTCTCGGCGTCCTCGACCTGACCCGGGAAGGCCCTCTCGGCCGCGTCCATGACAGCACCGCGCTGCTGAGCATGGCGGTCAGTCAGATCGAGAGTCGGGTCTTCAACAACAGCTTTCCCGATCAGATCGTCCTTGCCTTTCACAGTCGCCGACAGTATCTGGAATCGCCGTGGCAAGGCCTGCTGGCGGTGAGTCTCGGCGGGCAGATTCTGGCGGTCAGTGCTCAGGCCTGCCAGTTGCTGCGGGCCGAGCGTTCGGCACTGGTCGGCAAGCGCTGTGAGGAATTCCTCGGGGTCGATGGCGTGCAATTGCTGACCCGTCTGCAACAGGGCGGCGTCGGCAGCGTACAGACCGCCAAAGGCGAATTTTTCTACAAGACCCTGCGTGCCCCGGCACGCTCGGTCAACCTCGGCGGCCCGCCACGCAGCGTGGGGAAAACCGCCAAGGCGCCACCGGATCTGGAAGCACTGGCCGGCAACAACGCCCGTTATGCCCGTGCTTTGCGCATGGCCCGACAAGGTTTGGCCAATGAATTGCCGGTGCTGTTGCTCGGCGAAACCGGCACCGGTAAAGAAGTGATCGCCCGCGCCCTGCACCTGGCCGGCAGCCGCAGCGACAAACCGTTTGTGGCCGTGAACTGCGCGGCGATTCCCGAAGGCCTGATCGAATCGGAACTGTTCGGCTACCGCGAAGGCGCGTTCACCGGATCGCGTCGTGGCGGCATGATCGGGCGCCTGCAACAGGCCCACGGCGGCACGTTATTCCTTGATGAGATCGGTGATATGCCGCTGGCCCTGCAGGCACGTTTGCTGCGCGTTTTGCAGGATCGCAAAGTCGCGCCGCTGGGTGCTGGCGAGGAGCAGGACATCGACGTCGCACTGATCTGCGCCACCCACCGCGACCTCAAGCGTCAGGTCGAGGACAAGCAATTCCGGGAAGATCTGTTCTACCGGGTCAACGGCATCAGCGTGATGCTTCCGGCCCTGCGTGAGCGCGATGACTTCGCCGCGCTGGTCACTCGTCTGCTGGGCAAACTCGACGCACCGAACGCCGTGTTGCACGACGACCTCAATCGCTTGCTCGCGGTTTATCACTGGCCGGGCAACATCCGCCAACTGGAGATGGTCCTGCGCACCGCTTTGGCCATGCGCGAACCCGGTGAAACCGTGCTGACCCTCGATCACCTGCCCGACAGCATGCTCGACGAACTCTCCGCCACCGAGAAACCCCAGACCGGCAGCATTCGCGAGAACGAACTGGAGATGATTCGCCAGTCCCTCGACACCCATCAGGGCAACGTCTCGGCCGCCGCCGACGCCCTGGGCATCAGCCGCGCGACCCTGTATCGCAAACTCAAACAGTTGCGCTCGTGATGCAGCGCCTGTTCGTGCGGCTGATCGACAGCCACAACCCCGCCACGCTGCAGGTGGCGTTGCGCTGGCTGTATGGGTTTGTAAGGCCGCAACGGCTGGCGATTGCCGGTTTGCTCGGTCTGTCGGTGTGCGCGTCGCTGCTGGTGCTGGTGCAGCCGTGGCTGGTCAAGCTGTTGATCGACGATGGGTTGCTGGCGCGCAACTTTCCGATGTTGGTGCTGATTGCGGTGCTGATGATCATTGCCGGGTTGCTTGGCACGGCGTTGTCGGGGATCAACCGTTATCTGCACACGCGGCTGTCCGGGCGGATTCTGTTTGCCCTTCGTGACGACCTCTACCGGCATTTGCAGAAGCTGTCGCCGAGCTTCTACGGTCAGCGGCGGATCGGTGATCTGATGTCACGGCTCGACGGCGATGTGGCGGAGATTCAGCGCTTCGCCGTGGACTCGTTGTTCTCGGCGGTATCGAGTGTGATTGGCCTGGTGGTCGCGATCGCAATGCTGTTCACCCTGTCGTGGAAACTCTCGTTGCTGGCGCTGGTGCTGATCCCGCTCGACGTGCTGTGGCTGCGCTGGATGCGGCGCAAGGTCGAGCGTGATGTGCGGCAGTTGCGCGAGCGTTCGGCGGACATGTCGTCGTTCATGGTCGAGACCCTGCCGGTGATGAAGTTCATCCAGTCCGCCGGTCAGCAGCAGCGTGAAGCACGACGTCTGGAAAACCTCGGGCAGGGCTACATGAACCAGTTGCTGCGCCTGCAAGTCACCGAGTTTTTTACCCAGGCAGTGCCCGGCACCTTGACCTCGCTGTCCCGCGCCTGCGCGTTTTTGATCGGTGGTTATTGGGTGGTGCAGGGCACTTGGCAGCTGGGTGCGCTGATTGCGTTTTCCACCTACCTGGGGATGGCGGTCGGGCCTGTGCAGAGCCTGTTGGGGCTGTACGTGGCGATCCAGCGCATGACCGTCAGCCTGGGACGAGTCATGGAGTTGCGCGGCGAAGAGCCCACAGTGTTTTCACCGGCCACGCCGAAACCGTTTCCGACCTCGGGCGAGCTGCGTTTCGACGCGGTGCACTTCAGCCATCCGGGTCGCCCGAGCACATTGAGCGGCATTGAAGCGACGATTCCCTGCGGTCTGAAAGTCGCTTTGAGCGGCGGCTCCGGCGTTGGTAAATCGACGCTGATCGATCTGCTGCAACGGCATCACGATCCGCAATCCGGGCGGGTGCTGCTCGGCGAAGTGGATCTGCGCGAACTTGAGCTGTTCGAACTGCGTCGGCGCATCGCCGTGGTCAGTCAGGACATCGTGCTGTTTCGCGGCAGCCTCGCCGACAACCTGGCTTACGCGGTGCCGGACGCCAGCCGCGAAGCCATCGCCGAGGTCGCGCGGCTGGCGCAACTCGACAGCCTGATCGCGTCGTTGCCTGAAGGTCTCGACAGCCCGTTGGGCGAGCGCGGCCAGCAGTTGTCCGGCGGGCAGAAACAGCGCATCGCGATTGCCCGGGCGCTGTTGCAGGATCCATTGATTCTGGTGCTCGACGAAGCCACTTCGGCCGTCGATGAAGCCACCGAGCGCGAGGTGATCGAAGCCATCGACCGGTTATTTGCCGGGCGCACGCGGATTCTGATCAGCCATCGTCCGTCGACCCTGGCCGATGCCGATCTGCGCTTCGAATTGCTCGACGGTGTACTCATTTCGAAAACGGTGCTGCATGAAGCCTGAATTGCGTATCGGCGTGGTCGACAGCGGGCACTCGGCGGCGCAACGGGTGCAGGTGATGGCCGGGCGACGGTTCTCATTGCTGGACGACGGTCTGGCCGAATCGGAGCTGCGCGACGATCCGCTTGGCCATGGCAGTGCGGTGATCGAGGCGATCAGCCGCCGGGCACCGGCCGCACAGATTTGTGTGGCCCAGGTGTTCGATCAACGCGGTGTCACCAGCGCCTTGCAGATTTCTGCGGCCATCGATTGGCTGGTGGCGCAGGACGTGCGGCTGATCAATCTGAGTCTGGGCCTGCGGCAGGATCGCAGCCTGTTGCGCCAGGCCTGCACGGCGGCGGTGGCTCGTGGAGTGTTGCTGTGTGCGTCGAGCCCGGCGCAGGGCGCGGCGGTGTTTCCGGCCAGTTATCCGCAAGTATTGCGGGTGACCGGCGATGCCCGTTGCACCGATGAACAGTGGTCTTGGCTCGACAGTGCACAGGCGGATTTTGCTGCCTGTGTTCGTGGCACTTATCCGGGGCAGTCCGGGGCCAGCCTGGGGTGTGCCGCGTTGAGCGGTCACATCGCCGGCTATCTGCTGGAGCACCTGCAGGCGAGCAATGTCGAGGTCATCGACTGGCTGAAGCAGCACGCTCGTTATCGTGGCCCTGAGCGGCGTTTCGGCCCATGACGCCGATCCTGATTCTCGGTGCCGGGCCGGCGGGCGCGGCGGTGGCGTTGGGGTTGCGACGGTTGGGTTACGCCGTGACGCTGATCAGCGAATGGCGCCGGTTCGCGGCGCTCGAAGGTGTATCGCAACGGGTGCTGGAGGCGTTGCGCGGTGCCGGGTTGAATCACGCGCTGGCGGACGCCACGTTGCCGTCCCGGCGACAGGTTTCGTGGAATGGCCAGCAGCATGCGCAGAACATCGAATTTCTGCTGGATCGTCCGGCCTTTGATCGCGGTCTGCGTGAAGACTTGCGGGTGGTCGGGGTCGAGGTGATTGAAGGTCGAGTCCTCAATGTTCAATCCTCGGTGGATGGTCATCGGGTCGAACTCGATGGCGGGCAGACGCTGACGGCGGATTTCCTGGTGGAAGCCCGGGGGCGTCAGGCACCGGCATCCGGCAAAGGTCTGCGCGGGCCGGAGACGGTCAGCCTGCTCAATCGCTGGCAAGGCGCGCCGGGTGTGACCGCCAGCGCCGTGGAAAGCCTTGAGGACGGTTGGGCGTGGATGGCGCGGCGGAATGACGGCCGATGTTATTGGCAATGGACCGTGGACGTGGCGAGTGCCGGGTTGCCGGGCAAGGCGCAGTTGCTCGAACACTGCCGCGCGCGGCGGCAGGCCTCGGATTTTGCTCAGGCGTTCTTTGCCGGCGGGCAGGAGTTGGAGTTGCAACTGCACGCCCGCAGCAGCACGGCGATTCTGGCACCGCAGGTTTGTGGCGATAACTGGATTCGCATTGGAGATGCGGCGATGGCGGTGGATCCGCTGTCGGGCAACGGGATTTTTCAGTCGCTGTCTTCGGCGTTGCAGGCGCCGGCGGTGATCAACACGCTGTTGCGCAAACCCGAGCGGGCGGCGCTGGCGCAGCGTTTTCACCGTCAGCGAGTGGAGCAACTGTTCTTGCGATTTGCACGAATTGGTCGGGACTTTTATGCCGATGAACAGCGCTGGCTAGATCAACCATTCTGGCAGGCGCGGCGGCAGTGGCCAGACGCTGAAGCGGCCCATGCAGCGGCGGATTTTGCCGCGCTGCGCGTCGAGCGAATGCCGGTGCTGATTGACGGGTTTGTCGACGAGGCCGAGGTGGTGATCACGGCGGATCAGCCGCTGGGGATCTGGCATGTGCAAGGCGTGGAACTGGCGCCGCTGGTGCGGCGGTTGCGCCATGAGCCGGCGGATCGGGTGTTGGCGGGGTTGACGCTTGAGCAGGGGCGAGCCGTTCGTGGGTGGCTGTTGGCTCAGGGTTTCAGACCCTGAGCCATGGGCCCAGTCATTACAACTTGATCAACACCGACTTCAACTCGGTGTAATGCTCGATCGCCGCATACCCCATCTCGCGCCCGACGCCGGACATCTTGTAGCCGCCGAACGGCAGCGCCGGATCCAGCGCGCTGTGGCAGTTGACCCACACCGACCCCGACTTGATCCGTGGAATCATCCGGTGCACCGCCGCCAGATCGTTCGACCAGATGCTGGCACCCAACCCGTAAGGGCTGTCATTGGCCATGCGCAACGCATCGGCTTCGTCATCGAACGGAATTGCCACCAGCACCGGCCCGAAGATCTCTTCCTGCACCAGCGAATGCTGCTGGTCGACATCGACAATCACCGTCGGTTTGACGAAGAACCCCGGCCCGAACTGCTCGCCGCCGCAGGCGATGGTCGCGCCGCTCTCCCGACCCATTTCGATGTAGTTGTAGACCCGCTCCTGCTGGCGCGCGGAAATCAGCGGTCCCATTTCCACGCTCGGGTCGAGGCCGTTGCCGAGTTTCATCGCATTGGCGATGTCGCTGATGTCGGCCACCACATTGTCGAAATGCTTGCGCTGCACGTACAGCCTGGAGCCCGCACAGCAGACCTGGCCCTGGTTGAAGAAAATCGCACTGGCGGCACCTGCCGCAGCGGTTTTCAGGTCGGCGTCGGCCATGACGATGGTCGGTGATTTGCCGCCCAGTTCGAGGGTGACGCGGGTCATGGAATCCATGGCGATCTTGCCGATCTGCTTGCCGACGGCAGTGGAGCCGGTGAAGGTCAGCTTGTCGACCAGCGGGTTGTGAGTCAGCGCGGAACCGGCGGTGATACCGGTGCCGGTGACCACGTTGAACACGCCTTCGGGATAACCCGCCTCCAGTACAAGCTCCGCCAGTTTCAGCGCGGTCAGCGGGGTTTCGTCGGCCGGTTTGAGCACCACGGTGCAACCGGTGGCCAGCGCCGGGCCGAGTTTCCAGCAGGCCAGCAGCAACGGAAAATTCCAGGCAACGATGGCGCCGACCACGCCCACGGCTTCGCGGCGGATGAAACTGTGGAACTGATCGCCGGGCATCAGCGGCAACGAGACGTCGACGCTGGAACCTTCGATCTTGGTCGCCCAACCGGCCATGTAGCGCAGGAAGTCGATGGCCAGTTGTACATCCATCACCTGCGCCACGGCGGCACTCTTGCCGTTGTTAAGGCATTCCAGTTGCGCCAGCAGTTCGGCGTCGCGCTGCATCAGGTCGGCGAGTTTCCATAACAGGTTCTGCCGTTCACGCGGGCGGGTGCGACTCCAGACGGAATCATCGAAAGCCTGACGAGCGGCGAGCACCGCACGGTCGACATCTTCCGGCGTGGCGCGAGGCACCACACACAGCACTTCGCCGGTGGCCGGGTTGTGCAACGGCATGGTCTGGCCGTCGGCGGCTTCGACCCAGTCACCGCCGATCAGCATGCGCGGCGGACGCTGGATGAAGGCCGAGGTGGCAGGGAGCAGATAGGGCAGGGGCATGGTGAAGACCTCTTGTTGTTCGATGGGATCGACAAGGGCTTTCGCAATGCTTGTGCCAAATGCTCGAAGGTCGCGCACAGTCCCGTTTCACGGCCTGACGGGGGAAGTGTTTGATTGGCAATGAGCGTGAATTTGTCTCAAAACGCGACAGTCATTGAGATGCAGGATACGCGTCCTACAAAGCCAATAACGCTGTGACGGGGCCTAGGCTAAATCGGGCCGTTTAAGGGGTAGGAAAAGTCGCGCGTCTGACAGGTTTTACCGACTGGTGGAGGCATGAGGTACGAGCTAAGTTGCTTTGTGTATAGGGTTTTCCTGCCATGGATTTGGTGGGTCAGTGTTTTCACAAGGATGTCGATGAACAACTTAACCATTCGGTGGCTAACCAATTCCATGATAGGCGTGGGGACTGGATTTCTGGTGACGGGGTTTGCGGCGCTGTTGATCGGCGATCTGACCGATGTTGATACGATTCGGGCAGGTGCCCTGATGGCTACAAGCAGTATTTTCTTGATCGCCACCTCTTTCGCAGTTGCCATACTCGAGGAAAAATCATGACGGCTTTAATTCTGTGTTTTTGGTCATTGGGCTTTAGTTTGCTGATCACGTATGCGTTTTACCGCGAGCGTCGAATTCAAGCTGCCCTGCGTGATTCCGGGTCATTGGCAGCCAAGGCCGACACGCAAGCTGAATGTTCGACGGTTTGCGAGTTTTGTGGGCGTTACAAGGTTCACCCGGACAATTCCGTTCGCTAGATTCGGGCTCGATTATTTGCCGAAACCGATCACCCGGCGTGGTTGCCGGGAGATCGGGCGTTCATCGGTCAGGGCTGGGGATGGGTGTACACCTTGTGTCCACCTTTCCAGGTTTCACAGACCTTTATGTCACGGATGTCGGAGGCCGGGACTTTTTCGTCGAGCGGGTTTTTCTCAAGAATCACGAAGTCGGCGAAATGTCCATCCTGCAGCGAACCGGTAAACGCATCGGCATGGCACTGCCACGCAGCGTCATAGGTGATGGCTTTCAGCGCCTGCTGCCGGGTCAGGCACTGGCCTTCGTTGAGTACCGGTTGTCGGGCTGCCTCTTTGACAAAGGTACCGTCCTCATTGCGTACACCTTCCATTTTGCGGGTCACAGCCTGTTCCATGGAGCGCAACGGGCCCAGCGGGGTGACCGTGCAATCGCTGTGCAGCGAAATACGCAGGCCTCTGCCCAGGGCGTCCTGGCACAGGTCGAGCATATCCGTGGCTTTCTCCTCAAAGATGGCCTGTTCGAACACGTAACCCCAGTAACCGACATGACCGATCAGAAAGCTGGGAGAGATGCCCAGATCTTTCAGTTGGTCGAGGGTCTTGTCGTTCAGCATCGAGCAATGTTCGATGCGGTGGCGCTTTTCCAGCCCGCTCTGACCCTTCAATGCGGTCTTGTAGGCCTGTAGCGTGAACTCGATGGCCCGGTCACCGTTAGCGTGGATCATCAGCGGCCAGCCAGTGGCGACCGCATTGGTCAACGTCTTCTGATAGGTCTCGGGCAGTGTCTTCGGATCCTTGTGATCCTCACCCGGCTCACAGAAGTTGAAGTTGCCGTAGGGACGGTCGGTTGCGCAGCAATACGGATCGACCTGGTAGCCCGTCAGCCCCTGGTTCGAACCGTCGGAAATCAGTTTCACCGAGCCTTGATAAAACAGCCGGGCCGCTTCCTTGGTCACCGGTTTGTAGGGTTCGATCTTGCTGAAGTCCACACCGTTGCAGGCTGCCGCGTAACCGACGCGAACATTGCGCGGATGGGTCAGGCCATAGGCTTCCAGTATTGCCTTGGACACAGGGTCGACCATGGCGTCATACAGCAAGGTGATGCCACGGCTGGAGGCGGTCTCGAAGTACCTTTTCATGTACTTGAAGATATTCACCACATCCAGCGCCTGCGCCAGCGGTATCGACAGCAAGGCAGGCGTGATGCCAGCCTCTTCCTGAAGATTGCCCTTGGTCTTTTCCAGGAAAATGTCGAAGCTTTTGTATTCGTCCCGCAGCTTTTGACTGGCGGCGTTGTCGTGGTAATACACAGCGTTGCAGGCGGCCGTGTTCAGATAAACGGTGTGCATCGAAGCGCTGATCATCAGCAGCGGGCTATCGCTGACAATGCTGTCGAGGTTGCCGGTGTTGTCAGCCTTCGGGTCGAACGTGCTGTCGCAGTAGAAGTGGGTCAGCGTGTTCTTGCCGCCCGGTACCACAGTGAACGGCATCAGCGCCGGATCGACCATGCGCCCGAGGATCCACTGCTTCTTGTCCTTTGGCTGGCTTGCCTGGAGGAGGCCCTTTAGCGTGTTCCAGTTATAGCGGGGCGTCAGCTTCTGCGTGTGTTCGTCAATGGGTCCAAGGTTCACCCAGCCATCCATGACGCAGGATTGCACGATGTGCATATGCGGCTCGATCAGGCCCGGCAGCAGCGTTCTGCCGCCCAGTGATTGCGTGGTGTATTTGATACCCCTGGCCTTCATGCGCTCCTGCACATGGGTCAGAGTGCCGGAAGCGACCACGTCGCCGCCATGGATGCCCAGCGCTTCGACCTGTTCGTCCATGTTGCCGTTTCTCAACGGGTAGATCGTGCCGCCGGTGAAGATCAATGATTCGCTGCCGGGTTCCGGTAACTGGCCGGCGACCTTGCCTGCGAAGG
This sequence comes from Pseudomonas sp. 91RF, assembly GCF_003576265.1. NCBI lineage: Bacteria > Pseudomonadati > Pseudomonadota > Gammaproteobacteria > Pseudomonadales > Pseudomonadaceae > Pseudomonas > Pseudomonas sp. 91RF. The sequence continues at coordinate 127,838 of NZ_QWFC01000017.1, read as the reverse complement.
CTTTAAGGTCGACGGTGTGCCGAAGCGTATTCCATACCGGGTTTTCACAGCCGCAATGGGTGCAGCCTTGACCCTGTCCATGTGATCCCATGATTCCATTCCTCAGGTTTTCGGTGGTTAGAGGCGTGACGCACGGAGTGTGCGAACAGCAAGCGTAGCAGGCACTTTGATATCGGACGGTCAGTCGTCGGCAACCGGGCTTTTGGCCCTGCGACTGTGCTTGTCTCAGACTGCAACAACTGTCGCGAAATTGGACGCCGGGAGGCCGCGCAAGGATTGGCGCGAGGCTGTGTTGAGCGCGTAACTGCTTGATTGAAAAGCTTGTCGGCAAGCTGGCACGCTCCGTGTATTGCTCCCCTCAGACGTTTCGCTTGCCTCCGTTCGTGCATCGCCGCGAACGGCAGAAACCATAAAAACGATAAGCCACAAAAATAAGAAAGCACCGTGCGAGGTTCGACGTTGATGAAGAGAAAACACCGATCAGGCATGAGCTCCAGCCTGCTGGCCGTGGCCGCATGCGTGGCCCTGCATTCGCCCCACAGCCTGGCAGCCCGTGATGCCCAGACCATCCTCAAGGAAACCTGCCAGGGCTGTCACACCCCTGAAGCCGGCGACCAGCTGAGCCGCATCAGCCACCAGCGCAAGACCCCGGAAGGCTGGCTGATGAGCATTGCCCGCATGCAGACCATGCACGGTCTGCAGATCAGCGATGAAGACCGCCGCACACTGGTCAAATACCTGGCCGATACCCAGGGCCTGGCGCCGAGCGAAACTGATGGCGTGCGTTACGCGCTGGAACGGCGGCTGAACACGGTCGAGCAGTTCGACGAGAAAACCGCGCAGATGTGCGGTCGATGCCACTCCGGTGCGCGGATCGCCCTGCAACGGCGTCCGGCTCAGGAATGGGAGCGCCTGGTGAACTTCCACCTCGGCCAGTGGCCGTCGCTGGAGTATCAGGCGCTGGCCCGGGATCGCGACTGGTTCGATATCGCACGCAAGGAAATGGTCCCGCTGCTGGGCAAGCGTTATCCGCTGGACAATCCGGCGTGGCAGGCCTGGGTGAAAACCGCGCCGAAAGCCGAAGCATTGACCGGCGGCTGGAGCTTCAGCGGCCACCTGCCGGGCAAGGGTGAACTGGCCGGTACCATGACCGTCACCGCCGATGGCAGTGACACCTTCAAGGTTGCCGTCAAAGGTCAGTACGCCGATGGCAGCCCGTTCAACGGCGATGGCAGTGCGATCCTCTACAGCGGCTACGAATGGCGCGGCAACGTGACCGTTGATGGCGTGACGATGCGTCAGGTGTTCGCCGCACAAGGCAACGCGATGCAGGGCCGGATGTTCGAGGCCGAGCACGATGAGCGCGGCCTGGACTTTGTCGCGGCCAAACAAGGTTCCCAGCGTTTGCTGGCGGTACAGCCGGGTTATGTGAAGGCCGGCAGCGAAACCGAAGTGACCCTGATCGGCAGCGGCCTGAGCGGCAAGCCGAATTTCGGCAAAGGCGTGGACGTGGTCGAAGTGGTCGAGCAGAACGCCGAGCGGATCAAGGTCAAGGTCAAAGCCGCAGCCAATGCCCAGCCGGGCCTGCGTGCGGTCAGCGTCGGCAGCCTGAAAGGCCCGAGCCTGTCGGTGTACAGCACGATTGCCTCGGTCAAAGTGGTGCCGGAATTCTCGGTGGCGCGGATCGGCGAGGGCGGTGGTTCGACGCCGAAAGTCCAGGGCCGTTTCGACGCCGAAGCCTGGGGAAAGGGCGCCGACGGCAAGCCGTATCGCATCGGTGTGTTCCCGGCGCAATGGAAAGTCGAAGCCTTCGACGAGCGCGCCAAAGAGGACGAAGACGTCAAGTTCGCTGGCACCATGCAGGCCGACGCAGGCGTGTTCACCCCGGGCGATGCCGGGCCGAATCCGGCACGCAAGATGTCCACCAACAATGCCGGCAACCTCAAGGTGATCGCCGCCGTCGACGATGCAGGGAAATCCCTGACCGGCGAAGGCCACCTGATCGTCACCGTGCAACGCTGGAACAATCCACCCATTCCTTGAGTTTTTCTGAACGACAGCGATTCAGACATTTTTCGGAATGACCGCAAGTCCCGTCAGGCGGGGCTTGCACAGGAGGTTTGCAATGGGCGCTATCTTGAATCTGGTCGAACGTAATCTGCACGAAGTGCACGTCGACGCCGACCGCATGCTGTTTCACATCCCCAGCAGTTCGCTGTTTGCCAGCGATGAGCTGACCGGCACCATCATCGATGCGCTGCGCGGCCCCGGCTGCTCGTCGGAAGACCTGATCCAGCGCCTCGGCGCGCGGTTCAACGGCGAGGAAATCAACGAGACCCTGCGCGAGCTGATCTCGCTGGAGCTGGTCAGCGACGGATCGCCGCTGACCCCTGACATCGCGGTCAAGCGTGTCGAGCGCACCGCGATCAACACGGTGGTGCTCAACGTCAACACCGGCTGCAACCTGAGCTGCACCTACTGCTACAAGGAAGACCTCGACAAGCCGTCCGCCGGCAAGAAGATGGATGTCGAAACCGCCATCGCGTCAGTGGAAATGCTGCTGCGTGAATCCCCCGATGAAGAGCGCTTCACCGTGGTGTTTTTCGGCGGCGAACCGCTGAGTAATCGCAAGCTGATCGAGTACATGGTCGATTACTGCGAGAAGCGTTTTGCCGAGGCCGGCAAGTTCGTCGAGTTCGTGATGACCACCAACGCCACGCTGCTCACCGAAGAAACCGTGGATTACCTGAATGCCCACCGCTTTGGTCTGTCGGTGAGTATCGACGGGCCGAAAACCGTGCACGACCGCAACCGTATCACCGTGGGCGGGCAGGGTACTTATGACGTGGTGCGGCGCAAGGCTGAAATGCTGTTGTCGCGCTACAACAGTCGCCCGGTGGGCGCGCGGGTGACCCTGACCACCGGCGTCACCGACGTTGAAACCATCTGGGATCATTTGTTCAACGAACTGGGGTTTGCTGAAGTCGGATTTGCTCCGGTGACGTCCGGCGATATCAGCAGTTTCAACCTGACCAACGACGAATTGATCGAAGTCTTCGCCAGCATGAAACGCCTCGGTCGGCGTTATCTGGAAGCCGCGCTTGAGCACCGCAACATCGGGTTCTCCAACCTGCATCAGTTGATCACCGATATCCACGAAGGCCACAAAAAGGCCCTGCCGTGCGGTGCCGGGCTGAAGATGCTGGCGGTCGATCACAAGGGCGAACTGAACCTGTGCCATCGCTTCACCGGCTCGTCGCTGCCGACTTTCGGCAACGTCCACAGCGGCGTTAAACAGGTCGAGTTGAACGACTTTCTGTCACAGCGCCTGGATCGCACCAACACTGGTTGCCATGACTGTCAGATCCGCAACCTGTGCTCCGGCGGCTGCTACCACGAGAGCTACGCCCGCTACGGCGATCCGGCCCACCCGACGTATCACTACTGCGAACTGATGCGTGACTGGGTCGACTTCGGCATCGAGGTCTACACCCGGATCATGGCCGCCAACCCGGCGTTCATCAGCAGCTACATCACTCCGCGCAAGGCTCACTGATATGAAACATCTCAAGGCAATCAATAACAAAGCGTTGAAGCTGGATCAGGCCGCGGACGAGAACCGCATTGAAGAGGTGGTGGCGATGAGTTCGGTCGCGGGCTGCGCCTCGACCACCGACCCGGGCTGGGAAATCGATGCGTTCGGCGGGGTGTCGTCGCTGTGCCAGCCGATGGAAGCCGACCTGTATGGCTGCTCCGACCCGTGCTGGTGGCCGGCCCAGGTGCCGGACATGATGAGCACCTACCCGGACTGGAACAAGGATGCCCAGGCGTCCAACGACAACTGGCGCAACCTCGGCACTGTCTTCCCGAAAGACAAGTGATCCATAAGAAGAAGGATTCCAGCATGCACAACATCAAAGCCTGCGGCCTTGCCGCACTCGCGGTTCTGAGCGCCTGTTCGCTCCCGGTTCTGGCCGATGAAAACACCGCGCTGCAAGACGGTCACGAGTACATGTTGACCACCAATTACCCGAACAACCTGCACGTCATCGACCTGTCGACCGACAGCTTGTACAAGACCTGCAAGATGCCCGATGCCTTCGGCCCCGGCACCGTGCAGCTGTCGCCGGATCGCAAGACCGCGTACGTGCTGAACAACCATTACGCCGATGTTTACGGTGTCGAGCTGGACAGCTGCAAGCAGGTGTTTCATGCCAGCATCACCCAGCAGCCGGGCGAGAAGGCGCGGTCGATGTTCGCGTTCACCGTCAGCCATGACGGCAAGGAGCTGTACACCATCGCCAACCCGACGCTGATGCTCAACGATCACTATGAGGTCAAACAGCCGCGTCTGGACGTCTACGCCACCGACGCCGGAATGAACGCCAGACCGGTGCGCAGCTTCCCGGCGCCACGGCAGTTGACGATCATGCAGAGCGGCGATGACGGCACGTTGTATGTGGCTGGCGCCGATGTGTACAAGGTCGATGTGAAGAGCGGCAAGTTCGACGTGCTGATCCCCAGCCGTCACTGGAAGCGCCCGAACTACAGCGCGCCGGACGTGCTCTACGTGTGGAACCAGCAGACCTATCGCCACGATTTTTCGCTGCTGTACACGGCAGCGAAGTTCAAGGACAAGAAACAGGACCCGGCCACCGCTGAATACCTGTACGGCTTGTTCAGCGTCGACCTGAAAACCGGCAAGACCGAAACCACCGACTTCGGCCCGCTGACCGAGATCTACTTCAGCGGCATGCGCTCACCGAAGGATCCGAACCTGATGTTCGGTGTGCTCAATCGCCTGGCCAAGTACGACATCAAGCAGAAGAAGCTGATTCAGGCAGCCACGCTGGACCATTCCTACTACTGCATTTCGTTCAACAAGGACGGCAGCAAGATCTACCTGGCCGGGACGTTCAACGACGTTGCAATCTTCGATGCCGAGACCATGAAACAGACCGGCAGCATCAAGTTGCCGGGTGGGGATATGGCGATTACTACGGCGCAGATCTTCGTCCGTTGATTGGCGGCGTCAGGGATGACGCCATCGCGAGCAAGCTCGCTCCCACAGGGGATTGGTGAACGCCATAAACCTATGTGGGAGCGAGCCTGCTCGCGATGAGGCCTTCAAAAACTCTGAATAGTCAGGCCCCGGGTACCGGGCAACCCACATCCCCTTCTTCACACTTCAAATACTGCTTGAGCGCCTCGGTTCGATCCTTGGTCACGCGCGTAATGCATGAGCTGTAGATCATCGGGTACATACTCCCGCCCTTTACCCCGGATGCCGAAAATTCGCATTCGGCATCGCGAAACCCAATCCACGCCCGCTGAGCACTGATCAGCAGTTTTTTGCTGGCAGGCTCGCCTTTCAGGCGCGCGGTAATTTGCTGATACACCGCGTTCAACTCTTTATCCGCCGCTTTGTTCTCTTGCCCGGCGCACTGATTCATCGTCGCCTGATCGCTGGCATTGGCGCAGTCGACGGCAGCGTGGGCAACGGAAGTGAAAAGAAAAGGCGTCAGGGCCAGGAGCAGGCGTGGGGACATGGGGGTTCTCGCTGTTTGCGGTGAAGAAATGTGCAGTGTAGACAGGCGAAGGATGACTTCGATCAGTCGTTTGATACAACTTCGCATTGGACATGTGGTCATACAAGCCTACTGTTCAAAACAGGAGGTGACGTATGAAACCAGTACCCAACAGCTTTGAACGTAAAATCATGCTCCGCTCGCCGCGCTCCCATGTCTGGCGTGCGCTGGTCGATGCCGAGGCGTTTGGCCAGTGGTTTGGCGTGGCACTGGAAGGCCGGCGGTTTATCGCGGGCGAGTGGACGCAGGGGCAGGTCACGTACCCCGGTTATGAACATGTGCTCTGGAACGTGCTGGTGGAGCGGGTCGAGCCCCAGCAGTTGTTTTCCTTCCGCTGGCACCCGTATGCGGTGAACCCGAAAATCGACTACTCCCAGGAGCCGACCACGCTGGTCAAATTCGAGCTGCAGGACTATGAGAACGGCACGCTGCTTAAGGTTTCCGAGTCAGGTTTCGCGCATATTCCCGACGTCCGCCAGAAAGAAGCGTATTACATGGACAGCCGCGGCTGGGAAGAGCAGTTGAGCAGGCTCGAACACTTTCTCGCCGAAACCGACAGGGCACGCGAGCGTGAAGGTGGCTGATAACGAGTGGTTTGACCCGTGGTTGAATCGTTGGGCGCTGGTGCCCGACGGTACACCGATCATCACGCCGGGCAGCAAACTGTTGCCGGTGCGTCAGGGCGACGTACCGGCGATGCTGAAGGTCGCGGTGGACGACGAGGAAAAGTACGGCAACTTGCTGATGACCTGGTGGGATGGCGATGGCGCCGCCCGGGTGCTCGCTCATCACGAGGACGGCCTGTTGCTGGAGCGGGCCATGGGGCGGCGTTCGTTGATGCACATGGCGCTTAACGGCGAGGATGACGAGGCCACCCGGATTATGTGCCAGGCTTTGGCGCGGTTGCATGCACCGCGCCCTACAAAGCCACCAACACTGGTGGAGCTGGCGCCATGGTTTGCCTCGCTGCGAGTGGCCGCCGCCCGATACGGCGGCCAATATTCTGTTTGCCTGCAAATGGCTGAAGCCTTGCTCGCCGAGCCCCGGGACATCGTGGTTCTGCACGGCGACATGCACCACGACAACGTCCTCGATTTCGGCCCACGCGGCTGGCTGGCCATTGACCCGAAACGGGTGCGGGGCGAGCGTGGTTATGACTACGCCAACCTGATCTGCAATCCGGAACTGCCGACGGCTGCCGATCCTGAACGCTTTCAACGGCAAGTCGATGTGATCTGTGAAACAGCGGGACTTGAGCGAAAACGCCTTCTGCAATGGGTACTGGCGTTTGCCGGACTGTCTGCCGCGTCGTTCATGGAGGATGACGAGCAAAAAGCCGCCGCCGGACAGCTGAAAGTCGCGGATCTGGCGGCTGCTGCACTCAATGCCCGACACGCCTAAGGGTTTTCGGAAGGGGTGCTATGGCGAATGTCTTACACGCGCTGGTAGCTTTTTCGACTATTGCCGATTGGATCCACAGCGTAATCTAGCCTCATCAACTGAAGCACAGGGAGTGTTTCAGGATCATGGATGATCGACCATATGCAAGGATCGCTGCCGACAGGGAGTCGATAATGGTCTTGGGAAAAACCCGCTTCGGCGGGTTTTTTTTCGTCTGCAGAAAAGTGTCGCCCCTAAACAGAAACACCGCCAATCGGCGGTGTTTCTGCATCTGCAGGTCTTACGAGGCGATCAGTTGCCGCAACACGTAATGCAGGATCCCGCCGGACTTGAAGTACTCCACCTCGTTCAAGGTATCGATGCGGCACAGCACTTCGATTTTTTCCTGACGCCCGTCTTCCCGGGTGATCATCAGGGCCAGGTTCATCCGTGGCGTCAGCTCGACCCCGGTCAAACCCTGAATGTCCAGGGTTTCCTTGCCGGTGAGGTTCAGGCTCTTGCGGTTCTGATCGAGCTTGAACTGCAGCGGCAGCACGCCCATGCCCACCAGGTTGGAACGGTGAATCCGCTCGAAGCTTTCGGCGATCACCGCTTTAACGCCCAGCAGGTTGGTACCCTTGGCCGCCCAGTCGCGGCTGGAACCGGTGCCGTATTCTTGCCCGGCAATCACCACCAGCGGTGTGCCCGAGGCCTGATAGCGCATGGCCGCGTCGTAGATCGCCAGTTTTTCGCCGGTCGGAATGTAGATCGTATTGCCGCCTTCTTCGCCACCGAGCATTTCATTGCGGATACGGATGTTGGCGAACGTGCCGCGCATCATCACTTCGTGATTGCCCCGGCGCGAGCCGTAGGAGTTGAAGTCCCGCGGTTCCACACCTTTTTCCCGCAGATAACGTCCGGCCGGGCTGTCAGCCTTGATGTTGCCGGCGGGGGAGATGTGGTCGGTGGTCACCGAATCGCCCAGTAACGCCAGCACCCGCGCACCTTTCACGTCGGTAATCACCGGCAAAGGCCCGGCAATGTCATCGAAGAACGGCGGATGCTGGATGTAAGTCGAATCGTCCTGCCAGACATAGGTGGCGGCTTGCGGCACTTCGATGGATTGCCATTGTTCGTCGCCGGCGAACACCTCGGCATATTCCTTGTGAAACATCGCCGTGTTGACCTGATTCACCGCGTCGGCGATTTCCTTGCTGCTCGGCCAGATATCGCGCAGGTAGACCGGTTTGCCTTGCTTGTCTTCACCCAGCGGTTCGCTGCTGATGTCCGTGCGCACCGTGCCGGCCAGGGCGTAGGCGACAACCAGCGGTGGCGAGGCCAGCCAGTTGGTTTTCACCAGCGGATGCACCCGGCCTTCGAAGTTGCGGTTACCGGACAGTACTGAAGCCACGGTCAGGTCGGCTTTCTGGATGGCTTTCTCGATCGGCTCCGGCAGCGGCCCCGAGTTGCCGATGCAGGTGGTGCAGCCGTAGCCCACCAACGAAAACCCGAGTTGATCGAGGTACTGCGTCAGTCCGGCAGCCTTGTAATAGTCAGTGACGACTTTGGAGCCGGGTGCCAGTGAGCTTTTCACCCACGGTTTGCGGGTCAGGCCTTTCTCCACGGCTTTTTTCGCCAGCAGGCCGGCAGCCATCATCACGCTCGGGTTAGAGGTGTTGGTGCAGGACGTGATCGCGGCAATCACCACAGCACCGTTTTTCAGGCGATAGGTGTGGCCGTCGTACTCGTAATCGGTTTCGCCGACCAGATCGGCATTGCCCACGGCGACACCGCCGCCGCCCTCGCTTTCCAGGCGTCCTTCTTCCTTGCTGACGGGTTTGAACTGCAAGTCGAGGAAGTCGCTGAAAGCCTGGCCGACCTTCGGCAGCGAGACGCGGTCCTGCGGGCGTTTCGGCCCGGCGAGACTGGCTTCGACGCTACCCATGTCCAGCGCCAGGCTATCGGTGAACACCGGTTCCTGACCGGGCAGGCGCCACAGGCCCTGGGCCTTGGTGTAAGCCTCCACCAGTTTCACTACTTCGGCGGGGCGGCCGGACAAGCGCAGGTATTCGAGAGTCACGTCATCGACCGGGAAGAAGCCGCAGGTCGCGCCGTATTCCGGAGCCATGTTAGCGATAGTCGCGCGGTCGGCCAGCGGCAGGTCGGCGAGGCCGTCACCGTAGAACTCGACGAATTTGCCGACCACGCCTTTCTTGCGCAGCATCTGGGTCACGGTCAGCACCAGGTCGGTGGCAGTGATGCCTTCCTTGAGCTTGCCGGTGAGTTTGAAGCCGATCACCTCGGGAATCAGCATCGATACCGGTTGTCCGAGCATCGCCGCTTCGGCTTCGATACCGCCGACGCCCCAGCCGAGTACGCCGAGGCCGTTGATCATGGTGGTGTGGGAGTCAGTGCCGACCAGCGTGTCGGGGAAGGCATAGGTGCGGCCGTCTTCGTCCTTGGTCCACACCGTGCGTCCGAGGTATTCGAGGTTGACCTGGTGACAGATCCCGGTGCCCGGCGGCACCACGCTGAAGTTGTCGAAGGCGCTCTGGCCCCAGCGCAGGAAGGCGTAGCGTTCGCCGTTGCGCTGCATTTCGATGTCGACGTTTTGTTCGAACGCGCTGGCGCTGGCGAATTTGTCGACCATCACCGAATGGTCGATCACCAGATCTACCGGTGACAGCGGGTTGATTCGCTGCGGATCGCCGCCGGCCTTGGCCATGGCGGCGCGCATCGCGGCCAGATCGACCACGGCCGGTACGCCGGTAAAGTCCTGCATCAGCACCCGGGCAGGGCGGTACTGGATTTCCCGGTCGGAGCGACGCTCCTTGAGCCACGCGGCAATCGCCTTGAGGTCGGCGCCGGTGACAGTTTTTTCATCTTCCCAGCGCAACAGGTTTTCCAGCAGGACTTTCAGCGACATCGGCAGCTTGTCGAGATCGCCCAAGGTTTTGGCGGCATCCGGCAGGCTGAAATAGTGGTAAGTCTTGTCATCGACTTGCAAGGTTTTAAGGGTGTTCAGGCTATCGAGGGACGGCATTACGATCACTCCTTTGAATCCGCACGGCTACGGATTGAGGGGACGAATAGAGCTTAAAACTTAGCCCTGTTTTAGGTAGCTGGCTAATAACTGGACTCTATGACAGGAACCAAGGTTCCGACATCGGCTATCATGCGCCGGTTTTCGTGACAGGCTTTGCTTTGACGCAAGCCTGGACATCGCGCAGGGGATGAATGATCGCCCTCTGCCCAGGAGTAAGAATGAACACCCTATTCATGCATTGCCGGCCGGGCTTCGAAGGCGAAGTCTGCTCGGAGATTTCCGACCTCGCCGCCCAACTGAACGTGGCCGGCTACGCCAAGGCCAAACCGGCGACCGCTTGCGCCGAGTTCGTCTGCACCGAAGAAGACGGCCCCGAGCGCCTGATGCGTGGCCAGCGTTTCGCCGAACTGATTTTCCCGCGCCAGTGGGCGCGCGGGTTTTTCATCGATCTGCCGGAAACCGACCGCATCAGCGTGATCCTCGCGCACATGGCTGAATTCCCGGTGTGCGGCAGTCTGTGGCTGGAAGTCGTCGACACCAACGACGGCAAGGAACTGTCGAACTTCTGCAAGAAGTTCGAAAGCCCGCTGCGCAAAGCGCTGACCGGCGCCGGCAAACTGGTGGACGACGCCGACAAGCCGCGCCTTCTGCTGACCTTCAAGAGCGGTCGCGAGGTGTTTCTCGGCCTGGCCGATGCCCGTAACTCGGCGATGTGGCCGATGGGCATTCCGCGTTTGAAGTTTCCTCGCGAGGCGCCAAGCCGTTCCACGTTGAAGCTGGAAGAAGCCTGGCACCACTTCATCCCCCGGGATCAGTGGGAAGATCGCCTGCACAGCGACATGACCGGTGTCGACCTCGGCGCGGCGCCGGGCGGCTGGACCTGGCAACTGGTCAATCGCGGCATGCTGGTGACGGCCATCGACAACGGCCCGATGGCCGAAAGCCTGATGGACACCGGTCTGGTGCAGCACTTGATGGCCGACGGTTTCACCTTCAAGCCCAAGCAGCCGGTGGACTGGATGGTCTGCGACATCGTCGAGAAACCGGCGCGCAACGCCGCGATGCTCGAAGAATGGATCGGCGAGGGGCATTGCCGGGAAGCGGTGGTCAACCTCAAGTTGCCGATGAAGCAGCGTTACGCCGAAGTGAAGCGTCTGCTGGAGCGCATTGCCGATGGTTTCAAGGCCCGCGGGATCAAGGTCGACATCGGCTGCAAACAGCTGTATCACGACCGCGAGGAAGTGACCTGCCATTTGCGCCGCCATGACGTGAAGAAAGCCAAAGCCCGCTGAGCGCGCGACAGGTGACCGAACCCCCGGCATTGGGCGACAATGCCGGCCAGTTTCAGGAGTGAATCATGAGTGAAATGATCAATACGCCGGTCGACGGCACCCTCGACGCCACGGGCCTCAATTGCCCGGAGCCGGTGATGATGCTGCACCAGCACATCCGTGACCTGGTGCCCGGCGGCCTGCTCAAGGTGATCGCCACCGACCCGTCGACCCGTCGCGACATCCCCAAGTTCTGTGTGTTTCTCGACCATGAACTGGTGGGGCAGCACGAAGAGGCCGGGACCTATCTGTACTGGATTCGCAAGAAGTCCGGTTGATCGGAAGGCAAAAAAAGACCTGCAATTGCAGGTCTTTTTTTATGGCCGGTCAGCCCATCGAGCGGCTGATGCGTATGCGTTTGCGCGCACTGCGCGTCAGGCGGATCGACAGCATCAGCGCCGCACAACTCAGGCCGACGATCAGGCCTTCCCACAAGCCACTCGGGCCGCGTGGTTCGCCGAACCAGTCAGTCAGGCCGAGGGCGTAACCCACCGGCAGGCCGATGCCCCAGTAGGCGAACAGGGTCAGGATCATCGTTACCCGCGTGTCCTGATAACCGCGCAGGGCGCCGGCAGCGGTGACCTGGATCGCGTCGGAGAACTGGAACAGCGCCGAGTACACGATCAGCATTGCGGCGATATGAATCACCATCGGATCCGAGGTGTAGATCGCTGCAATGTGCTCGCGCATCAGCAACATCATGCTCGCCGACAGGCAGGCGTAGGCCAGCGCAGTACCCATGCCGACACCTGCCGCGAAACGCGCTTCACGGGGTTCTTCACGGCCCAGGGCCTGGCCGACGCGTACGGTCACGGCCATGCCCAGCGAATACGGAATCATGAACACCAGCGAGCTGACGTTCAGCGCGATCTGGTGCCCGGCTACCACCGTGGCGCCGAGGCTGCCGATCAGCAGCGCGATCACCGCGAAAATGCTCGACTCGGCAAACACCGCGATGCCAATCGGCAGACCGATGGCCAGCAGACGCTTGATCACCGCCCATTGCGGCCAGTCGAAACGGCTGAACAGTTCGCTCGACTTGTAGGCCGGCGCCCAGCGCTCGTAACCGGCCAGACCCAGCGCCATGACCCACATCACAATCGCCGTGGCCCAGCCGCAACCGACGCCGCCCATGGCCGGCACACCGAAGTGGCCGTAAATGAACACGTAGTTGAGCGGAATGTTCAGCGCCAGACCGCAGAGGCCCAGCACCATCGCCGGCCGGGTGCGACCGAGGCCGTCACTGGTGCAGCGCAGCACATGGTAGAACGCCACCGCCGGCAGACCGCTGGCGATGCCGTGCAGGTACTGCATGCACGGACCGATCAGCTCCGGATCGACTTTCATCAGGTGCAGGATCGGTTCGGCGCAGAACAGCAGGGTGGTTGCCATCAGTCCGACCACCAGCGCCAGCCACAAGGCCTGACGCACGATCGGGCCGATTTCGCTATGGGTGCCGGCGCCGAAGCGCTGAGCGACTTTCGGCGTGGTGGCCAGCAGAGTGCCGGTCATCAGCAGAAACACCGGCACCCAGATCGAGTTGCCCAGCGCCACGGCCGCCAGATCCTTTGGCCCGACGCGCCCGGCCATCACCGCATCGACGAAGCCCATGGCGGTGGTGGCCAGCTGCGCGATCATGATCGGCAGCGCGAGGCCGAGCAGATTTTTCAGCTCCAGGCGAACCCGGGCAGGGCGGTTGAGGGAAACGGCGTCAGGGCGTTCGGTTACGGAATTCACAGGAAAAGCGTCCACAGGGGTTGATGCGCAAGGCCGGGCATTCTACGCCGCTGACGTTATGGTCAGGAAAAATCCTCTGTTGCGGATTTGTAATCAACAGCCGGCTGGCTCATCGCAGTCCCAGCGCCTACACTGCCGATCCGCCCAAGGAGCCCCGCCATGCTGATTGTTGCCGACGAAAATATCCCGCTGCTCGATGCCTTTTTTGCCGGTTTCGGCGAAATCCGCCGGGTGCCGGGCCGTTCCATTGACCGGGCCACGGTCGAACAGGCCGACGTGTTGCTGGTGCGCTCGGTGACCAACGTCAACCGCGCGTTGCTCGAAGGCAGTAAGGTGCGTTTTGTCGGTACCTGCACCATCGGCACCGATCATCTGGATCTCGAATACTTCAACGAGGCCGGCATCACCTGGTCCAGCGCGCCGGGCTGCAATGCCCGTGGTGTGGTGGATTATGTGCTGGGCAGCCTGATGACCCTGGCTGAAATCGAAGGTGTCGATTTGAGTGAACGCACCTATGGCGTGATCGGTGCCGGTGAGGTAGGCGGTCGCTTGATCAAGGTGCTGAAAGGTCTGGGCTGGAACGTGAAAGTCTGCGATCCGCCGCGCCAGGCGGCCGAGGGCGGCGACTATGTCAGCCTGGAGCAGATCATCCAGCAGTGCGACGTGATCAGCCTGCACACGCCGCTGACCCGCAGTGGTGAAGGCGCGACCTGGCACTTGTTCGACGAGCAACGTTTGCAGCAACTCAAGCCCGGCGCCTGGCTGATCAATGCCGCCCGTGGTCCGGTGGTGGATAACGCCGCGTTGCGCGAAGTGCTGCTGGAGCGTGAAGACCTGCAAGCGGTCCTCGATGTGTGGGAAGCCGAGCCTGAAGTCGATGTCGCCCTGGCCGAACTCTGTGTGCTGGCGACCCCGCATATTGCCGGTTACAGCCTCGATGGCAAGCAACGCGGCACGGCACAGATCTATCAGGCGTATTGCGATTTCATCGGTCAGCCGGCCAGCATTCAGCTCGGCGACCTGTTGCCGGCACCGTGGTTGTCGGAAGTTTCCCTGCATGCCGACAGCGATCCGGCCTGGGCGCTGGCGATGTTGTGCCGGGGCGTGTACGACCCGCGCCGGGACGATGCAGATTTTCGCCGCACCCTGTTGGGTAGCGTTGGCGAGCAACGTGCGGCGTTCGATGTGTTGCGCAAGCAGTATCCGGTACGTCGCGAGATTGAAGGGCTGAAGGTGCGGATCGACGGCGACTCGCCGGCCCTGCGGCAGATCGTGTCGGCGCTGGGTGCTGTGGCCGTATAAACTGCGGACAGAAAAAACCCGGCCTGCAGGGGCCGGGTCAGGAAGACGGTGGCTACATCACTTTTGTTCGGCAGGCTTGACCAATCGCTTCTCCAGTTCGCGGCAGGCGTTCTGGATCATGTCTTCAGTGATTGGCACTTCGCGCCCATCCTTATCGATAATCGAGCAACCCAGAGGTTGGCCGGGCTTGGTGCGGATCACTTGAATCTTGTCGTCGCTGCTGTGTTGCAAGGACATGGCCTGTCTCCTCATCAGGTTGTGTAAGCACAATAAAACCGTCAGGTGACCAGGCTGTGACAACTCCCTTCGATCTTTCCGGAACGGTATCTTCACTCAAGCAGAATTGACCGTTCGTCTCAACCCGGACATTAGACCGATAGCATCTAGGGGGTAGTCTGGCCGGTCATAATTAACCTGACTCATTGTGATTTGCAGAGTTCCACCCCATTGAGTGTCCAGGCTGGCCCCATTAATCAGCACACGACGTGAACCTGAATGATCCCGATGCTCTCCTCGCGACACCGCCGGGCCCTGCGCCTGACCAGTCATTTTCTCGCTCCTTATCGCTGGCAGGCCTTCGGCGCACTGCTCGCGCTGATCGTCACGGCCGGCATCACCTTGTCGATGGGGCAGGGCATCAAGCTGCTGGTCGATCAGGGTTTCATGACCCAGTCGCCACATCTGCTCAACCAGTCCATTGGCCTGTTCATGCTCTTGGTACTGGGGCTCGCGGTCGGCACTTTTGCCCGGTTTTATCTGGTGTCATGGATCGGCGAGCGGGTGGTGGCGGATATTCGTCAGCAGGTGTTCAACCATCTGGTGTACCTGCATCCCGGGTTCTATGAGGACAACCGCAGTTCGGAAATCCAGTCGCGCCTGACCGCTGACACGACGTTGCTGCAATCGGTGATCGGTTCGTCGCTGTCGCTGTTCCTGCGCAATCTGCTGATGGTCATTGGCGGTGTCGTGCTACTGTTCATCACTAATGCCAAGCTCACCAGTATCGTGGTGATTGCGCTGCCGCTGGTGATTGCGCCGATCCTGATTTTCGGGCGACGTGTGCGTAATCTCTCGCGGTTGAGTCAGGACCGGATCGCCGACATTGGCAGCTATGTCTCGGAAACCCTCGGCCAGATCAAGACCGTTCAGGCCTATAACCATCAGGTGCAGGACGAACAACGCTTCGCCGGCACCGTCGAGCAGGCGTTCGAAACCGCACGCAAACGGATTTTCCAGCGGGCCTGGCTGATCACGCTGGTGATCGTGCTGGTGCTCGGTGCCGTCGCGGTGATGTTGTGGGTCGGCGGTATGGACGTGATTGCCGGACGGATTTCTGCCGGTGAGCTGGCGGCGTTCGTGTTCTACAGCCTGATTGTCGGCAGTGCGTTTGGCACGTTGAGCGAAGTGATCGGCGAATTGCAGCGCGCAGCGGGCGCTGCCGAGCGCATTGCCGAATTGCTGCGTTCCGAGAACATCATCCAGCCGCCGAAAGCCGGGCTGGTAACCTTGCCGGAGCGGATCAGAGGCGAGCTGGCGTTGCAGGACGTGCGCTTTTCCTACCCTTCGCGTCCCGAAAGCTTTGCCGTTGACGGTTTGAGTCTGACGGTCAACGCGGGCGAAACCCTCGCGCTTGTAGGTCCGTCCGGTGCGGGCAAGTCCACGGTGTATGACTTGTTGCTGCGTTTCTACGATCCGCGTGAAGGGCAAATCCTGATTGATGGCGTGCCGCTGACGAATCTTGATCCGCTGGACCTGCGCCGCTGTTTTGCACTGGTTTCGCAGACTCCGGCGCTGTTCTTCGGCAGCGTCGAAGAAAACATTCGCTACGGTTGCCCGAACGCCACCCTGGAGCAGGTGCAGGAAGCCGCGAAAATCGCCCACGCCCATGATTTCATTGAGCAAATGCCCGACGGCTACCAGACCCATCTGGGCGACGGCGGTCTCGGTCTGTCAGGCGGACAACGCCAGCGCCTGGCCATCGCCCGGGCGTTGCTGGTCGACGCACCGATCCTGCTGCTGGACGAAGCCACCAGCGCCCTCGACGCCCAGAGCGAACACCTGATCCAGCAAGCCCTGCCCAGCCTGATGCAAAACCGCACCACGCTGGTGATCGCCCACCGCTTGGCCACGGTGAAAAACGCCGACCGGATTGCGGTGATGGACCAGGGCAAGCTGGTGGCGATTGGCACGCATCAGGAGCTTATCGCCAGCAATCCGTTGTATGCGCGGTTGGCGGCGTTGCAGTTCAGTGATGGGCAGAAAGCTCATTGATTAAGGCTGCCGAGCTTGATGGCATCGGGCATTATGACGACCATTGAGAAGCACCTGGAAAGGATATGAGCCGCTACCAACCCCCATTGACCCTGACGCCTCGAATGCTTGCGTTGATCGCAGAGATCAGTGAGCAGATCGGTCAGCTTTCGGCTGCTGACAGTGGGCGACAGACACCTCAGTTGCGTCGTGGGAATCGTATTCGAACGATCCAGGCTTCTCTTGCCATTGAAAACAATACTCTCAGCGTCGAACAGGTAACTGCTGTGTTGGCCGGGCAAAGGGTGTTGGGTTTGCCTCGGGAAATTCAGGAAGTGCGCAATGCTTTTGCGGCATATGAATGCTTGACTGACTGGAAGCCCGGTAATCGTTCTGACTTGCTGCGTGCCCACGAACTGCTGATGCAGGGGCTGATTGACGACTTTGGTCGCTTTCGTCGAGCGGGTGTCGGTATCTATCGTGGCGAGCAACTGGTCCACATGGCACCGCCGCCAAGCAGGATTGCCCATTTGGTTGACGACTTGCTGGCGTGGCTCGAGGCTTCGGACTGGCATCCGTTGATTACCAGTTGTGTCTTTCACTACGAGTTTGAGTTCATCCATCCATTTGCCGATGGAAATGGTCGAATGGGGCGGCTCTGGCAAACGTTGATACTCAGCCAATGGCGGCCGGTGTTGGCGTACCTGCCCGTTGAGGCAGTGATTCGCGAGCAGCAGGATGATTATTACGCAGCGTTGTCAGCTGCTGACCGAATGGCGGAATCAACGCCGTTCGTGGAGTATATGTTGAATGCACTGAATCTGGCGTTGCGCGAGGCTATTGAAAATGAGCCTTCCACCGACCAAGTAACCGACCAAGTAACCGACCAAGTAAGAAAGCTGCTTCAGCTACTCGTTGATAGCACTCCTCTCAGTGTCAACGAGCTGATGGGGGCGCTGGGGCTGGCCCACAAGGCTACTTTTCGCGCGAACTACCTGACACCCGCTTTAGTGGGTGAATTGATCGAGATGACTGATCCCGACTCGCCGAGGAGCCCGAATCAGAAGTACCGGCTGACTTCGAGCGGCAGATTTCGGTTGGTGAAGTTGCAACACGGTTAACCAATTGCTGATCCCAAAAAAATGCCCGCATCTTTCGATGCGGGCATTTTTGTTTACGCCGATATATCAGCAAAACGCTGCACGATCACTGATCGTCAAAATACCGCTCATGCCAGTCCACCAGCGGTTGCGGCGAGTTGAGTTTCTGGCCGTAGATCACCGAGTAAGACAGCACGTTCTGCACGTACTGGCGGGTCTCGTCGAACGGGATGCTTTCGACCCACACGTCAAAGCTCAGGTGGTCGGCACCGCGCAGCCACTGGCGCACGCGGCCAGGGCCGGCGTTGTAGGCGGCGGAGGCGAGCACGCGGTTGCCGTTGAACTGGCTGTGCACCTGGCTCAGGTAGGCGGCGCCGAGCTGGATGTTCTTGTCCGGATCGAGCACCTGCTGCGGCGAGGCCAGCGGAATGCTGAACTTGCGCGCGGTTTCCTTGGCGGTGCCGGGCATCAGTTGCATCAGGCCGCTGGCGCCGACGCCGGATCGGGCGTCGTCCATGAAGGCGCTTTCCTGACGGGTGATGGCGAACACCCAGCTCGAGTGCAGGCCACGGACCTTGGCTTCACGCACGAGGGTGTCGCGGTGCGCCATCGGGAAGCGGATGTCCAGGTCATCCCAGTATTGCGCCTGGCTGATGGTGCGGATTGCCGGGAAATACCATTTCAGGTCGTAGGCCAGTTTGGCCTGGGCGACCATCTCGTCGCGGTTGAAGTGTCGGCTGACGTGATACCACTCGCGGCGCCCGTCGACGATCTGCCCACGGGCGTGGAATTCCAGTGCGCGGCGAACGCCGGGGGTGTTGCGCACCTTGTTGATGGTGGCCTGGCTGAGTACCAGCGGTTTGTTGACCAGCGAATAGGGCAGTTGTGAGCGATCTGCAGCCAGGAAACCGTAGAAATCCCGCTCCCGTGCGAGGCTCTTGTACAGCGTCTGTGCTTCAGGGTTCTGCGGTTGCGCCAGTTCCAGGCTGCGGGCCTGCCAGTAACGCCAGCGGTTGGTGGTGGCCAGATCCTGCGGCAGGCGGCGGGTCAACTGATAGGCGTCGTCCCAGCGCGCCAGGCGCAGCAGCAGGCGCAGGCGCCATTCGGACACGGTGTTGTCGCGCAGTTCCGGGTCATATTTGGTCATCACATCCAGCGCGCGGCTGTCGAAGCGACGGGCCAGGGTCAGGCCGATTTCCCGGGCGATGGCGACTTTTTCATCTCGCGAGAAATGCATGCTGCTGGCGTATCCGTCGAGCAGATCCATGGCCTTATCCGGGTCCTGACGGGCCAGGCGGCGCAGGCCGAGGCTGACGATGTCCGACATCGGTTCGTCGGCCGGGGTGAAGCGCGATGGCTGGTTGAGCAGTTCAGGTTTCTGCGCCACATCCACCAACAGACGCCCGCGTGGGGACAGGGTGGTCAGGCCGTTGACCAGGCTGTTGGCCAGTGGATAGTTACGCGCCTGGGCGGCGAGCTTGGTGCGCTCCCAGCGTTTTTGCTCGGTCAACTGGCCATCGGCGGCCCAGATCCCGAACAGCGCGTCACACGCGGCGGGTTGCGATTTGCCGGTCAGCCACAGTTTGTCGGCGTTGGCGTAACCCTCGGCCTTGTGGCCGCTGCTGATCTGGTACTGCGCGTTCAGGCAGTCCAGTTCGGTGAAGTTGAGTTTCGGGTCGTAATACTTGACGAAGGTCGTCCAGTCTCCACGGTCGGCGAGCCAGCGCAACCAGCGCAGCTTCATCCAGTTGGCCTGGGGCAGGTCACCGTGTTCGGCGAGGAATTTTTCGATTTCCGCGTTGCTGGCGGTCTTCAGGCGGGCGGTCAGCTCGTCGTAGGCCAGGTACGGCTCCAGCGGATAATCGGCGAGGGCCTGGCTGTAACGAAAATACGGGCCGGTATCGCCCTTGGCCAGGGCGCGCTTGGCCTCATCGTAATACTGGCGCTGGGTGGACAGGTCCACCGCCTGGGCGGATTGAGCAGCAGCGGCGGTGAGTAGCAAACAGGACAAAACACTGAGAAGGCGACTGCGCATGAGACATCCGGGCAGAGAAATCATGACAAGTGCCAGCTTGGGCGGCACTGAATTGTCTGTAGCTTAGCCTTTTGCCAGCAGACGGCGAAAGCTTTGCGGGCCTTGCGGCACAAGTTCGCAACAAATGTTGTGCAGAGTACGTCACCGGCGAAATTGCCGGCCTGTTCGGCCCTCGATTCAGGTAGAATGCGCGCCCGGTTTTTGGAGAAGCTCATGACCCTGCTCAAATTCAGCGATGTGTCCCTTGCATTCGGCGCGATGCCGTTGTTGGACAAGGTGTCCTGGCAGATCGCCCGTGGTGAGCGGGTGTGCATCATCGGCCGCAACGGCACTGGCAAATCCAGCATGATGAAACTGGTCAAGGGCGACCAGAAGCCTGACGACGGCGCCGTGTGGCGTGCCCCCGGTCTGAAAATCGGTGAATTGCCACAGGAACTGCCGGTGGCCGACGAGCGGACCGTTTTCGACGTGGTGGCCGAAGGCCTCGACGGTGTGGGCGCGTTACTTGCCGAATACCATCATCTGAGCCAGAACATCGTCACCGACGCTGATCTGGAAAAGCTGATGCACGTCCAGCACGATCTCGAAGCCCGTGACGGCTGGCGCTTGCAGACCCTGGTCGACAGCACCCTGAGTCGCCTGCAACTGCCGGCCGACAAGACCCTCGCCGAGTTGTCCGGCGGCTGGCGTCGTCGCGTGCTGCTGGCCCAGGCGCTGGTGTCCGAGCCGGATCTGCTGCTGCTCGACGAACCGACCAACCACCTGGACATCGGTGCGATTGCCTGGCTCGAAGAAGCGCTGAAGGATTTCCAGGGCGCCGTGCTGTTCATCACGCACGACCGTTCCTTCCTGCAGAACCTGGCCACCCGCATCCTCGAACTGGATCGCGGCGGCCTGATCGACTGGAACGGCGACTACGCCAGTTTCCTGGTCCACAAAGAAGCCGAACTGGCCGCTGAAGAAACCGCTAACGCGCTGTTCGACAAGCGTCTGGCTCAGGAAGAAGTGTGGATTCGTCAGGGGATCAAGGCCCGTCGCACCCGTAACGAAGGCCGCGTGCGTGCGCTGAAGGCCCTGCGTGTCGAGCGCAGCGAGCGTCGTGAGCGCACCGGCAAGGCCAACATCCAGCTGGAAACAGCGGAGAAGTCCGGCAAGCAGGTGATGGTGCTCGATAACGTGAGTTTCGCGCACCCGGGCGGTCCGTTCCTGATCCGCGATTTCTCAATGGTGTTGCAGCGCGGCGATCGTATCGGCCTGCTCGGCGCCAACGGCACCGGCAAGACCACCCTGCTGAAACTGATGCTCAGCGGTCTGCAACCGACCAGCGGCAAGGTGGAAGAGGGCACCAAAATTGACGTGGCCTACTTCGACCAGTTGCGCCATCAGCTGGATCTGGAAAAGACGGTGGTCGACAACGTCGCCGAAGGTCGCGATTTCATCGATATCAATGGCCAGAGCCGTCACGTGCTGAGCTATCTCGGCGACTTCCTGTTCAGCCCGCAGCGTGCCCGCACGCCGGTGAAAGCGTTGTCCGGTGGCGAGCGCGCACGTCTGCTGCTGGCCAAACTGTTCAGCAAACCAGCAAACCTGCTGGTGCTCGACGAACCGACCAACGACCTCGATGTGGAAACACTCGAGCTGCTCGAGGAAGTGCTGCTGACCTTCAACGGCACCGTGCTGATGGTCAGCCACGACCGGGCATTCCTCGATAACGTGGTTACCAGCACCCTGGTCTTCGAAGGTGAAGGCAAGGTTCGCGAGTACGTCGGCGGTTATCAGGACTGGATCCGTCAGGGCGGTTCGCCGCGTCTGCTGGGCGTGACCGAAAGCAAATCCGGCAAGGCCGACCTGAATTCGGCGGTGGTCACTGCCGAACCGGCTCCGGTTGCCGCGCCGGTCGCTGCGGCCCCGGCTGCGAAGAAGAAGCTGAGCTACAAGCTTCAGCGCGAGCTGGAAGCGTTGCCGGGCGACATCGACGCCAAAGAGCAGCAGATTGCTGCGGTCGAGGCTGAAATGGCTGAAGCCGGTTTCTACCAGCGTCCGCCGGCCGAGACGGCCAAGGTGATTGCAATGCTTGAGCAGTTGCAGGCTGAGCTGGATGCGCTGGTGGAGCGTTGGGCCGAGCTGGATGCCTGATTGTTTCCAGGCATGAAAAAGCCCGGCGTCCAGTGATGGACGCCGGGCTTTTTAGCTTTTCACAAGTGCCTGGGATCAGCGTTTGACCAAGTGCACCGCCAGCACATCGCAAGGTGCGCCGTGCAGGACATCGTTGGCGGTCGAACCCAGCAACAGCGCCAGACCATGCCGGCCATGGCTGCCGACCACGATCAGGTCGCATTCCTGTTCCTTGGCGAAGTGGTGGATTTCCTGGCGTGGCTGGCCGTAGGTCAGGTGGCAGTTGGAGCCTTCCAGTTCGGTGTATTTGTGCTTCAGGCGCTCAAGGCGTTCCTTGGCTTGATCGAACTGCTGTTGTTGCAGTTGTGACAGATCCATCGGCACGTCACCCCCGAAGGCCATGGCCATCGGTTCGACGATATGCACCAGCGACAGCTTGGCGCCATTACTCACCGACAGCTCTCGGGCGCGGTGGATCACAGGGTCGCACTCTTCGGTCAGATCTACGGCGACCAGGATATGGTGGTAGGGCATGAGGTGCTCCTCGTGAGGGATCAATATTGTTAAGTATGGCTGGTTTCAAGCGCATTGGTTCCAAAGTGACGCAATGGGCTCATTCAAAATCGGGAGTAGAGATATGACGGTCTGGCTGGTGGTGTCAATCCTGCTGGTGGTGTTGAGCCCCCTGGCATGGCTGCGCCCGTCCCGTGCACAGAGTGGCCGGATAGCCTTGCGGGCTGAGGCCCGGCGCATCGGGCTGGCCATGCAGCTGGCGCCGCAGGAGTGGCCGCACTGGCTGAGCCAGGAGCCGCCAAACCCGTGCGCGCAATACCATCGGCCACGGCGCGGCAAGCAGCCGGCGTGCTGGACGTACTGGCAAAAATCCCCGGGCGTGTGGGTCAATCAGTGGCAGGAAGTCTGTGAAGATCCGCTTCTGCTGAATCATTTCGAAAAATTGCCGGGCAACGTTTTCAAGGTTGAAGCCGACAAGCAGATGATCGCGCTCTATTGGGGCGAGAAGGGTGACGCTTCGGTTCTGCTGGACATTGATGCCACGCTGAAAGCACTGGCATGACTCACGGACGTTTCGCGCTGCAACGGTGCGAAACGTCCGGCAGACGAGCAATAAAAAGCCCGACATGATTCATCGGGCGGGGTTGGCCAGGCAGGCCGGAAATTATTTTGGGCGTTGAGCCGGAGTGATCCGGTCAGCAAAAGTGCGCCTGTTTTCCTTCGTAGTCCAGCCAGCGTAGCCTGTTAAACAAGGCTTGCGGTGAATTAGGGCGACTTTTCTAACTATTAATCTTATGAATGCCCTGACATGCAAGCATGCGTGGACGGGCTGCGTCTTACAGAAATGACCGCAAAGTCGCATTTCAACCCGTATTTAGGGCGATTGACAATTGTCGGAAATTCCGTGAAGGTGGCGTACCCAAATCAAACGGGCGTATGAATTGAGCGTTTGTATTGCAGACTGCTCCTACAGAATCCCGACTATCGCGTTGGCGGGTGTGCCGGGTGGATTGGTGTCAGCATTGACGAAAAAGCGTCCTGCCGAGCCATTCGCCTGCGTCCGACGTGTACTGTTCAGCTTCCATATCGTGGAGATCAGTTGATGATTTACGAAGGTAAAGCCATCACGGTTAAAGCTCTTGAAAGTGGCATCGTCGAATTGAAATTCGACCTCAAGGGTGAGTCCGTCAACAAGTTCAACCGTCTTACCCTGAACGAACTGCGTCAGGCCGTAGACAACATCAAGGCAGATGCTTCGATCAAGGGCGTGATCGTCAGCAGTGGCAAGGACGTGTTCATCGTCGGCGCCGACATCACCGAATTTGTCGACAACTTCAAGCTGCCGGATGCCGAGCTGGTTGCTGGCAATCTCGAAGCCAACAAGATCTTCAGCGATTTCGAAGACCTCAACGTTCCGACCGTTGCCGCGATCAACGGCATCGCCCTGGGTGGCGGTCTGGAAATGTGCCTGGCAGCGGACTACCGCGTCATGTCCACCAAGGCCAAGATCGGTCTGCCGGAAGTCAAGCTGGGCATCTACCCGGGCTTCGGCGGTACCGTGCGTCTGCCGCGCCTGATCGGTGCCGACAACGCCATCGAGTGGATTGCCGCCGGCAAGGAAAACCGTCCTGAAGACGCGCTGAAAGTCGGCGCCGTCGATGCCGTGGTTGCCCCTGAAAAGCTGCAGGATGCCGCCCTTGAGCTGATCAAGCGCGCCGTCTCCGGCGAGTTCGACTACAAGGCCAAGCGTCAGCCAAAGCTGGAAAAGCTCAAGCTGAACGCCATTGAACAAATGATGGCTTTCGAAACCGCCAAAGGTTTTGTGGCTGGCCAGGCGGGTCCTAACTACCCGGCTCCGGTCGAAGCGATCAAGACCATCCAGAAAGCCGCGAACTTCGGTCGTGACAAGGCGCTGGAAGTCGAAGCTGCAGGTTTCGTGAAACTGGCCAAGACCTCTGCCGCGCAGAGCTTGATCGGTCTGTTCCTGAACGATCAGGAACTGAAGAAAAAGGCCAAGGCCTACGACGAAATCGCCAAGGACGTGAAGCAGGCTGCCGTACTGGGCGCCGGCATCATGGGTGGCGGTATCGCCTATCAGTCGGCCTCCAAAGGCACTCCGATCCTGATGAAGGACATCAACGAGCACGGCATCGAGCAAGGTCTGGCGGAAGCCGCCAAGCTGCTGGTCGGCCGCGTTGATAAAGGCCGCATGACTGCCGCGAAGATGGCAGAAGTGCTCAACGGCATTCGTCCTACGCTGTCCTACGGCGATTTCGGTCACGTCGACCTGGTCGTTGAAGCCGTGGTCGAGAACCCGAAGGTCAAGCAAGCCGTTCTGGCGGAAGTCGAAGACAAGGTCAAAGAGGACACCATCCTCGCGTCCAACACCTCGACCATTTCCATCAGCCTGCTGGCCAAGGCCCTCAAGCGTCCGGAAAACTTCGTCGGCATGCACTTCTTCAACCCGGTGCACATGATGCCGCTGGTGGAAGTGATCCGTGGCGAGAAGTCCAGCGAGCTGGCGATTGCCACCACCGTTGCCTACGCCAAGAAAATGGGCAAGAACCCGATCGTGGTCAACGACTGCCCGGGCTTCCTGGTCAACCGTGTACTGTTCCCGTACTTCGGCGGTTTCGCCAAGCTGGTCAGTGCCGGTGTGGACTTCGTCCGTATCGACAAGATCATGGAAAAATTCGGCTGGCCGATGGGCCCGGCATACCTGATGGACGTGGTCGGCATCGACACCGGTCACCACGGTCGTGACGTGATGGCTGAAGGCTTCCCGGACCGCATGAAGGACGACCGTCGTTCGGCCATCGACGTGCTTTACGAAGCCAAGCGTCTGGGTCAGAAGAACGGCAAGGGCTTCTACGCCTACGAGGCCGACAAGAAAGGCAAGCAGAAGAAAGTCGCCGATCCGTCGGTACTGGAAGTGCTCAAGCCGATCGTCTACGAGCAGCGCGAAGTCACTGACGAAGACATCATCAACTGGATGATGATCCCGCTGTGCCTGGAAACCGTGCGTTGCCTGGAAGACGGCATCGTCGAAACCGCTGCCGAAGCCGACATGGGTCTGGTCTACGGTATTGGTTTCCCTCCATTCCGTGGCGGTGCGCTGCGCTACATCGATTCGATCGGTGTTGCCGAGTTCGTTGCCCTGGCCGACCAGTACGCTGATTTGGGCGCGCTGTATCACCCGACCGCGAAGCTGCGCGAAATGGCCAAGAACGGCCAGAGCTTCTTCGGTTAAGCGCCCCCAACTAGAGTGAGAGTGAACTTATGAGCTTGAATCCTAGAGACGTCGTGATTGTCGACTTCGGTCGTACTCCGATGGGCCGCTCCAAGGGCGGCATGCACCGCAACACCCGCGCCGAAGACATGTCGGCGCACCTGATCAGCAAACTGCTGGAACGCAACACCAAGGTCGATCCTGCAGAAGTGGAGGATGTGATCTGGGGCTGTGTGAACCAGACTCTGGAGCAGGGCTGGAACATCGCGCGCATGGCGTCGCTGATGACCCAGATCCCGCACACTTCGGCCGGCCAGACCGTCAGCCGTCTGTGCGGCTCGTCGATGAGCGCGCTGCACACCGCTGCACAAGCGATCATGACCGGCAACGGTGACGTATTCGTGGTTGGCGGCGTCGAGCATATGGGCCACGTGAGCATGATGCACGGTGTCGATCCGAACCCGCACATGTCCCTGTACGCGGCGAAAGCCTCGGGCATGATGGGCCTGACCGCTGAAATGCTGGGCAAAATGCACGGCATCACTCGCGAACAGCAGGACGCCTTTGGCGTGCGTTCCCACCAGTTGGCCCACAAGGCGACTGTGGAAGGCAAGTTCAAGGACGAAATCATCCCGATGCAGGGCTATGACGAGAACGGTTTCCTGAAAACCTTCGACTACGACGAAACCATTCGTCCGGAAACCACCCTGGAAAGCCTGGCGGCTCTGAAGCCGGCGTTCAATCCAAAGGGCGGCACCGTGACTGCCGGTACTTCGTCGCAGATCACCGATGGTGCTTCGTGCATGATCGTGATGTCGGCGCAGCGTGCACAGGACCTGGGCATTCAGCCGCTGGCCGTGATTCGTTCGATGGCGGTGGCAGGTGTGGATCCGGCGATCATGGGCTATGGTCCGGTACCGGCGACTCAGAAAGCACTGAAACGTGCCGGCCTGGGTATCAACGATATCGACTTCTTCGAGCTCAACGAAGCGTTCGCCGCACAGGCCCTGCCAGTGCTGAAAGACCTGAAAGTGCTCGACAAGATGAATGAGAAGGTTAACCTGCACGGCGGCGCGATCGCCCTGGGTCACCCGTTCGGTTGCTCCGGTGCCCGTATTTCCGGCACCTTGCTGAACGTGATGAAGCAGAATGGCGGCACCTTCGGGGTGGCCACCATGTGCATTGGCCTCGGCCAAGGCATCTCCACCGTCTTCGAACGCGTTTAAGCGTCTCGTCGATGGAAGCCGGGGCCAAGTGCCCCGGTTTTTGTTTTTGCGGATTTATTTTTGTTTTTATTTTGAAAAAATTTGAGTGAGGGCCGAAGCATGCCGATACAACCTGGGCTCTACCAACATTACAAAGGTCCGCAGTACCGCGTATTCAGTGTCGCGCGGCATTCCGAGACCGAAGAGGAAGTGGTCTTTTACCAAGCCCTGTATGGCGATTACGGCTTCTGGGTACGTCCCTTGAGCATGTTCCTGGAGTCCGTCGAGGTTGACGGGGAGCAGGTCCCACGCTTTGCTTTGGTGCAAGCCGAACCGAGCCTTTTTTCGAAGCCATGAGGCGAGTGCGCGCAAAACCCTGCGCTTGACCTCACCTTGTAGCCACTATATATAGCGGTGCCGCGTCAGGCGCCAACCGCCTTTCACTTCTAGAATTCAGGAATTTTCTGATCCATGGGCAAATCGCTGGTCATTGTGGAATCCCCGGCTAAGGCCAAGACCATCAACAAGTATCTGGGCAACCAATACGTGGTGAAGTCGAGTATCGGCCATATCCGAGACCTGCCCACCAGCGGTTCGGCTAGCGCCAGCAAGGAGCCAGCCGCCAAGCGTGGCAAGGCAGCTGCGGGCGAAGCGCCAGCGCTGTCGCCGAAAGAGAAGGCGCGCAAGCAGCTGGTCTCGCGCATGGGTGTCGATCCGGATCATGGCTGGAAGGCCAAGTACGAGATCCTCCCGGGCAAGGAAAAAGTCATCGAAGAGCTGCGCCGGCTCGCCAAGGATGCTGACACCATCTATCTCGCAACCGACTTGGATCGCGAGGGGGAAGCCATTGCCTGGCACCTGCGCGAAGCCATCGGTGGTGACGACAGCCGCTACAAGCGTGTTGTGTTCAACGAAATCACCAAGAAAGCGATTCAGGAAGCCTTCTCGGAGCCGGGCGAGCTCGATATCGATCGAGTGAACGCGCAGCAGGCCCGTCGTTTCCTCGACCGCGTCGTCGGTTATATGGTCTCGCCGTTGCTGTGGGCGAAGATTGCTCGCGGTCTATCCGCCGGCCGTGTGCAATCGGTGGCCGTGAAGCTGGTGGTGGAGCGTGAACGTGAAATTCGTGCGTTCATCCCGGAAGAGTACTGGGAAGTGCATGCCGACCTCGGCACTGCAAAAGGCTCGACCGTGCGTTTCGAAGTGGCTCGTGAGAAGGGTGAAGCTTTCAAGCCGCTCAACGAAGCGCAGGCCATGGCGGCGCTGGAGAAGCTGAAGTCCTCCAGCTACAGCATCGTCAAACGTGAAGACAAACCGACCAGCAGCAAGCCGTCGGCACCGTTCATCACCTCCACGCTGCAACAGGCTGCGAGCAACCGCCTGGGCTTCGGCGTGAAGAAAACCATGATGATGGCCCAGCGTCTGTACGAAGCCGGCTACATCACTTATATGCGTACCGACTCGACCAACCTCTCGGCGGATGCCGTGACGATGGCGCGTACCTACATCGAAGACGAGTTCGGCAAGAAGTATCTGCCGGAAACGCCGAACGTCTACAGCAGCAAGGAAGGCGCACAAGAGGCTCACGAAGCGATTCGTCCTTCCGACGCCAACACCACGCCAAGCAAGCTCGCTGGCATGGAGCGTGACGCTGAGCGCCTCTACGAGCTGATCTGGCGCCAGTTCCTGGCTTGCCAGATGCTGCCGGCGCAATATCTCTCGACGACCGTCAGCGTGGCCGCTGGCGACTTCGAGCTGCGTGCCAAGGGCCGTATCCTGAAGTTCGACGGCTACACCCGCGTTCTGCCGCAAATCACCAAGCCTGGCGATGACGACGTCCTGCCGGACATGGCGCAGGGCGACGTGATGAAGCTGATCAAGCTCGACCCGACCCAGCATTTCACCAAACCACCGGCCCGTTACTCGGAAGCCAGCCTGGTGAAGGAAATGGAAAAGCGCGGCATTGGCCGTCCTTCGACCTACGCGGCGATCATTTCGACCATTCAGGATCGCGGCTACGTGACCCTGCACAACCGTCGTTTCTATTCGGAAAAGATGGGCGACATCGTCACTGAGCGTCTGTCCGAGAGCTTCTCTAACCTCATGGACTACGGCTTCACCGCCGGCATGGAAGAGAACCTCGATGACGTGGCTCAGGGCGAACGCGACTGGAAAAACGTGCTGGACGAGTTCTACGGTGACTTCAAGAAAAAACTTGAAGTTGCCGAGAACCCGGAAGCCGGCATGCGTGCCAACCAGCCGGTGATGACCGATATTCCGTGCACGACTTGCGGTCGTCCGATGCAGATTCGTACTGCATCGACCGGCGTGTTCCTCGGTTGCTCGGGCTACAGCCTGCCGCCGAAAGAGCGCTGCAAGGCCACGGTCAACCTGGTGCCAGGCGATGAAATTGCTGCGGACGACGAGGGCGAATCGGAGTCCCTGGTGCTGCGTGGCAAGCATCGCTGCCCGATCTGCAGCACCGCGATGGACGCCTACCTGCTCGACGAAAAGCGCAAGCTGCACATCTGCGGTAACAACCCGGATTGCGCCGGCTACGAAATCGAAGAAGGCAGCTACCGCATCAAGGGCTATGAAGGTCCGAGCCTGGAATGCGACAAGTGCGGTAGCGAGATGCAGCTCAAGACCGGCCGTTTCGGCAAGTTCTTTGGTTGCACCAATCCGACCTGCAAGAACACCCGCAAGCTGCTGAAAAGCGGTGACGCGGCACCGCCGAAGATGGATCCGGTGAAGATGCCTGAGCTGAAATGCGAAAAGGTCAACGACACCTATATCCTGCGCGACGGTGCTTCAGGCCTGTTCCTGGCGGCCAGCCAGTTCCCGAAAAACCGCGAGACCCGTGCTCCGCTGGTGATCGAGATTCTGCCGCACAAGGACGAGATCGATCCGAAGTATCACTTCCTGTGCGAAGCGCCGCAGAAGGATCCAGATGGTCTGCCGGCAGTGATCCGCTACAGTCGCAAGACCAAGGAGCAATACGTCCAGACCGAAGTCGACGGCAAACCGACTGGTTGGAAAGCGTTCTTCGACGGTGGCAAGTGGACAGTTGAGGACAAGCGTCCGGCGAAAGCCAAGGCTTGAGCAAGCGCTGATCCGTGGCTGCCCTGACCGGGTGGCTTCAACACAAAGGCCGCATGACAACCTTCTGGTTTTCATGCGGCCTTTTTGTTTAAAGCTTGCGGTCGGATCGGCTGATCCATGACACTGTCCGACCTGTATGAAGAAATTATTTCGCTGCGGAGAGTGCCGATATGGCCCACGAGCTCTATACCCGTACCAATCAGAAGATCTATTTCGCGGGTCTGTCGCTGGAAGCGCTGGCCAGGGCTGAAGAGGGACGGGCGATGAATTCGCTTGCGTTGATTCAGGCCGGGCGCGAATCGGCACTGTTTCATCTCTACGGTGCATTGCTGGGGTTGTGTCACGAAATCGCCGGGTTTTACCGTCTGCCACAGGCTAACGCGCCCCGGGCGGAAACGCTGTTGACCCGCGAAGTGCTTGAGTCGATTGCGATTCCGGAGTTGGCCGAGATGGTCGAGTTGGCGGGTAATCCTGAAACCTGGCTGGCTAAATTGCTGGCCGCACATTCGGCGCTGTTTCAGCCGCCACGGGTGCCGCACAAGCCAAAAGGCGATGTGACCCAGCCGCTGATTCAGGCGGTCAATCTGGATGAAGAGCATGCCTCGGAAGAGCTCAGTCGTGAAGAGCTGGAGAGCTGGCGGCAGAATCTGAAGAGTCTGGCGATCCGTTTCCGTGAAGGCCTGAACGAGTGCTGATGGTTTCTTGACTGGCGGCGACGAGATGCATGCTGCTGGTCAAGATCCCGAGCGAATCCCGAATGATGTCTATATAATCCCTGCCTTTCGTGGAGAACAGACCTATATGCCAACGTCCTTTCTAGAAATTGTCGAGCTACCAGACGGCCGAATCGAACTGCGCAGGGCCGAGGACGAGGGTTCTCTGGTGACTCTGGATTTCTCCGAGGATGCCAAGGCATTTCTGCAGGGCCAGCACGTTGAAATTGCCAAGGCGATGCTCAGCGTTGGTGTGCAGATGGCTGGTCGAATGGTTGAAGGCGAGTTTGATAAGGAAGAGGGGGCGCGGGTTCTTCATTGAGTACCGCCCGTCGATAATCGCCCCGGTTCGGCTTCTCTGTCCTTTGAGAAGCCCCGCGCTTCAGATAGCGCGCACGTAGTCAGCCCAGTCGAATATTCAGGCTTTGAGCGTCCCCGGTGCGGGCGGCGCTGATCAGTTGTTGGCGTGAGCCTGAGTTGAGCGGGTTCAACCATGTCACCACGGTGTGACTGCGTCCCAGGCGCAGGGCTTCGCAAGCCAGTTGCTGAGCGCTTTGCGTGCCACGCGGTTGCAACAGCAGGATGCGTTCGCGATTCAGTCCGGCATCCCGCAGCCAGGCCTGGGTCAGGCTCGCGGGTGGCGCAATCAGTGTCAGCCAGCGTGCATCCTGATCCTCACTCAATTCCCGAAGTATGGGGGCCAGCAGGTTCAGGCAGTTCCCGGCCGCACCGCGCAGCGACAGTTCACTGAACGCTTCGGGTTCGACATTCCATGGGCGTTCGGCTACATCCTTGAGGATGGGGGCCAATGGTTGCGCCAGAAAGGCCTCGAACAACGGCAGTTGTGTTTGCTGAGGTACGTGTGGGAACTGCATAAAGCCTCCTTTAGCGGCGGATTACGCCGACACTCAAGCCTTCGATCACCAGTTCCTGATCTTTCAGGTCGACTTCGATAGGGGCGAACTCAGGGTTCTCGGCGATCAACCAGACTTTGCTGCCATCGCGCTTGAAGCGTTTGACGGTCACTTCGTCGCCGATCCGCGCAACGACGATCTGGCCGTTACGTGCTTCCCGGGTCGTGTGAACTGCCAGCAGGTCACCGTCGAAAATCCCGATGTCCTTCATGCTCATCCCGTGGACGCGCAGCAAGTAGTCGGCGCGAGGATGGAAAAAGGCCGGGTTGATGTTGCAGGACTCTTCGATGTGCTGTTGGGCGAGAATCGGTGCGCCGGCAGCGACTCGGCCGATAATCGGCAGGGTGGATTCGTCGACCTTGGCTTCAAAGCCGGGGATTCGAATGCCGCGAGAGGCGCCGGGAGTCATTTCGATCGCGCCTTTGCGAGCGAGCGCCTTGAGATGCTCTTCGGCCGCGTTGGGCGATTTGAAACCCAGTTCCTGAGCGATTTCCGCACGGGTCGGCGGGTAGCCGTTGTCTTCGAGGCAGCGTTTGATAAAGGCCAGAATCTCGGCTTGGCGTGGCGTCAGCTTAAGCATATTGATCGCTCTGTCTTTTTATACAGTGACTGGGATTATATACAGTGAAGCGGTCTTGGCAATGATCGTTTTTTGCCAGGCCGCCGGACGGTCAGTGACGGCGTGGATTAATGTGGCGTCCTTGTTGTGGTTAAATATCTGACCGACCATTCCCAAAACGAACCGGCAGGCTTGACAAGGCACAGGCTGAAACGTATGTTTCAAACAAGTGTTTGTCAGGCGGAGTAGCCATGGCCCAGTCGGAAACCGTTGAACGCATTCTTGATGCTGCAGAACAGCTGTTCGCGGAAAAAGGTTTCGCCGAAACCTCATTGCGTCTGATCACCAGCAAGGCCGGGGTCAACCTCGCAGCGGTGAACTATCACTTCGGTTCGAAGAAGGCGCTGATCCAGGCGGTTTTCTCGCGCTTCCTCGGTCCGTTCTGCATCAGCCTTGATAAAGAGCTGGAGCGCCGCCAGGCCAAGCCAGAGAACAAGCCTTCACTTGAGGAGCTGCTGGAAATCCTCGTCGAACAGGCGTTGGTCGTCCAGCCACGCAGCGGCAACGATCTGTCGATTTTCATGCGCTTGCTCGGTCTTGCATTCAGCCAGAGCCAGGGCCACTTGCGTCGTTACCTGGAAGACATGTACGGCAAGGTTTTTCGCCGCTACATGCTGCTGGTAAACGAAGCCGCCCCGCGCATTCCTCCTATCGAACTATTCTGGCGCGTGCACTTCATGCTCGGCGCTGCGGCATTCAGCATGTCGGGTATCAAGGCCCTGCGCGCGATTGCCGAGACCGATTTCGGCGTCAACACCTCCATCGAGCAGGTGATGCGTCTGATGGTGCCGTTCCTGGCCGCCGGCATGCGTGCCGAAACCGGTGTCACCGATACTGCAATGGCCAGCGCGCAGTTGCGACCGCGCAGCAAATCGGCACCGGCGCCTGCCAAGGTTTAACTGTCCATGGGTGGGCGTGGCAGCGGACATCCGCTAAGCTAGCCGCCCATGCCGACTCTCGTTCTGAACCCGTTTCTCATTGAAATCACCGACCTGCCGGGCAATGCCGCTGGTGGTGGTTTCGTGGCTGACGGGTTTTTCGTTTTCAAGGAATCTCTATGACTGCTGGCCTGCAAGGCTCGTTGATGGTGGACGTCGCCGGTACCTGGCTGACGGCCGAAGATCGCCAATTGTTGCGTCAGCCCGAAGTGGGCGGCCTGATCATTTTTGCCCGTAACATCGAGCACCCGCGTCAGGTGCGCGAGCTGAGCGCGGCGATCCGTGCCATTCGACCGGACCTGCTGCTGGCGGTGGACCAGGAAGGCGGTCGCGTCCAGCGCCTGCGTCAGGGCTTTGTGCGTCTGCCGGCCATGCGTGCAATCGCCGATAACCCGAATGCCGAGTATCTGGCCGAGCAGTGTGGCTGGATCATGGCAACAGAAGTGCTGGCTGTCGGGCTCGATCTGAGCTTTGCCCCCGTGCTGGACCTGGATTACCAGCGCAGCGCCGTGGTTGGTACTCGTTCATTCGAGGGCGATCCAGAGCGTGCGGCACTGCTCGCCGGAGCCTTCATCAAAGGCATGAACAGCGCCGGCATGGCGGCTACCGGCAAGCATTTCCCCGGCCACGGCTGGGCGGAAGCCGACTCCCACGTCGCAATCCCCAGCGACGAGCGTAGCCTCGAAGAGATCCGCGCCAACGACCTCGTACCGTTCGCCAGGCTGAGCAAGCAATTGGCCGCCGTCATGCCGGCTCACGTGATTTATCCGCAAGTCGACGGACAGCCCGCCGGTTTCTCCCGGCGCTGGTTGCAGGACATCCTGCGCGGTGAGTTGCAGTTCGACGGCGTGATCTTCAGCGATGACCTGTCGATGGCCGGCGCGCATGTAGTGGGCGACGCCGCCAGTCGTATCGAAGCTGCACTCAGCGCCGGTTGCGACATGGGTCTGGTCTGCAACGACCGTGCTGCCGCCGAGTTGGCCCTGAGCGCCGCGCAACGCATGAAGGTCAAGCCGTCGCCGCGCATCGCACGCATGCGCGGTCAGGCGTTCGCCAACACCGAATACCGTCAGGATCCGCGCTGGCTGACCGCTGTCGGCGCCCTCAAAGACGCTCAACTGATCGATTAAGGATTTTTCGCTATGACGGTTTACGCAATTATCGGCGGCACCGGCCTTACCCAGCTGGAAGGCCTGAGCATTCGTCAGTCGCTGGCGGTGGATACGCCTTATGGTGCGCCATCGGCTGAAGTCCAGATTGGTGAATACGCCGGCAAGGAAGTGCTCTTCCTCGCTCGCCACGGCCACCCGCATCGCTTTCCGCCGCACAAGGTCAACTATCGCGCCAACCTGTGGGCGTTGAAGCAGGCCGGGGCCGAGGCAATCATCGCGGTCAACGCAGTGGGTGGGATTCATCCTGCAATGGGCACCGGACATTTCTGCGTACCGCATCAGATCGTCGACTACACCAGCGGTCGCGAACATACCTATTTCGCCGATGATCTGGAGCATGTCACACACATCGACTTCAGCTTTCCCTACAGCGAGCCGCTGCGTCAGCAACTGATTGCTGCGCTGGCCGCTGAAGGCTGCGAATACAGCGACCAAGGCGTTTACGCCTGCACCCAGGGCCCGCGACTGGAAACCGTGGCGGAAATCGTGCGTCTGGAGCGTGATGGCTGCGACATCGTCGGCATGACCGGCATGCCGGAAGCGGCACTGGCTCGCGAGCTGGATCTGGATTACGCCTGCCTGTC
This sequence comes from Pseudomonas sp. 91RF, assembly GCF_003576265.1. Classification (NCBI taxonomy): domain Bacteria; kingdom Pseudomonadati; phylum Pseudomonadota; class Gammaproteobacteria; order Pseudomonadales; family Pseudomonadaceae; genus Pseudomonas; species Pseudomonas sp. 91RF. The sequence continues at coordinate 92,965 of NZ_QWFC01000017.1, read as the reverse complement.
GCTGGTGGTGAACCCGGCGGCGGGCAAGACCACTGAAGTGATCACCATGGCCGAGATCGAGCAGGCGCTGCATGACGGGATGGGCAAGGTGAAATCGACGTTGGCGCGGGTGCTGAAGGGCTGAGTCTGGCTCGAAATAGAGTCGAGCCATTCGCGGGCAAGCCCGCTCCCACAGGTTAAGCGCTATCTCTGTGGGAGCGGGCTTGCCCGCGAATCGATCTGGTAAACGACAAAGATTTCAGCGCTTGTCGAACTTGTCCGGCAACGGCGCAAACAGCGCCTCGATATCATCACTCTGCAACTTCCAGTCCCCGGCCTTGCGCCCATCCAGCACGCCGGCCGCCAGGTCGGATTTTTCTCGCTGCAGAAGCTGAATTTTCTCTTCGACCGTACCCCGGACAATCATCTTGTAGACGAATACCGGCTTCTCCTGGCCAATGCGATACGCACGGTCGGTGGCCTGGTTTTCGGTCGCCGGGTTCCACCACGGATCGTAGTGAATCACGGTGTCCGCTTCCGTCAGGTTCAGGCCAACACCACCAGCCTTCAGGCTGATGAGAAAGATCTGACGCTTGCCGCTCTGGAATTCCTTCACCGGTGTGCGCCGATCCCGGGTTTGGCCGGTCAGCAATGCATAGGGGACATTGCGCTTTTTCAGCTCGTCCTCGATCAATGACAGCATCGAAGTGAACTGCGAGAACAACAGAATCCGCCGTCCTTCCTCAAACAACTCCTCGAGCATTTCCATCAGGCTGTCGAGCTTGCCCGAGGTGCTGCCGCGAGCGGGCAGGGTGGCGTCGTTGACCAGGCGCAAATCGCAGCAGACCTGACGCAACTTGAGCAGCGCTTCAAGAATGATGATCTGGCTGCGCGCCACGCCTTTGCGGGTGATCTCGTCGCGCACCTTCTTGTCCATGGCCAGACGCATGGTTTCGTACACGTCGCGCTGGGCTTCGTTGAGCTCGACCCAGTGGATGATCTCGGTCTTCGGCGGCAATTCGGTCGCGACCTGCTCCTTTGTACGACGCAGCAGGAAGGGTTTGATCCGACCGTTGAGGTGTTGAAGTCTGACTTCGCTGGCGCGCTTTTCGATCGGTACGCGGTAATCGGCATTGAAGCTTTTGACGTCGCCGAGCCAGCCGGGCAGCAGGAAGTGAAACAGCGACCACAGCTCGCCAAGGTGATTTTCCAGCGGCGTACCGCTCAGGCACAGGCGCTGGCGGGCGTTCAGTTCGCGGGCAGCCTGAGCGGCCTTGCTGTTCGGATTCTTGATGTATTGCGCCTCGTCCAGCACCAATACATGCAGCGGTTGCTGGGCGAGACGTTCGACATCCTTTGGCAGCAGCGCATAGGTCGTGAGGATCAGGTCGTAATCGGCCAGATGCTCGAAATGCTTTTTGCGGCTGGCGCCGTACAGGGCCACCACTTTGAGCTGTGGTGTGAAGTGCGCCGCTTCGTCCAGCCAGTTGGGGATCAGGCTGGTGGGCATCACCACCATGCAGGGTCGATCCAGGCGCCCGGCGTTTTTCTCGCTGAGAATGTGCGCCAGGGTCTGTAGGGTTTTGCCCAGGCCCATGTCGTCCGCGAGAATCCCGCCAACCTCAAGTTGCCGCAGTGACTGCATCCAGCTCAAGCCTTCGAGCTGATAAGGGCGCAGTGTCGCGTTCAGCCCTTGTGGCGCTTCGGCGCTGTAGTCGCGGATATCGCGCAGGCGTTGGGCGAAACTGCGGATCTGCTCCCCGCCTTCCCAAAGCAGAGGAATGCCTTCCAGCGAGTTCAGGCGTGTGGCGTCGGCCTTGCTCAAGCGCAGGGTGGTTTCGCCCGGCTCTTGCAGATAGAACTCGCCCAGCGTCGCCAGCACCGGTTTCAACCGGCCAAGGGGCAGGGCGACTTGCAACGGCCCGTGCTCGCTGTTGCGCTGCGGGATGTTCACCAGAATCAGCTCATCGTCCCGTCGCCGGGCGAGGCGTTCGGGGTTGAGGATTTCTGTGTGCGAGCGCATCAGGTTCAGCAGGATCGGCAGCAGGCTCAGGCGTTCGCCATTGACGATGATGCCCAGTTCCAGATCGAACCAGTCCCGCTCTGGCGTCTGTTCGACGGTGGCGTACCAGTCGTCCACGGCTGTCAGGTCGAAACCGAATTCATCGTCGACCAGCAATTCCCAGCCTTGGGTGCGCAGCTTCGGCAGATCGTTAAGGGTGAACGTCAGCCAGGCGCTGTCGTTGACCATCTCGTAGAGTTCGCCGGCGCTTTCCGGCAGGGCCTTGCTTTGCCGGGTGGCGATGCGAAAGCCGAGAATCCGCAGTTGCTCGCGGTAGCTTTGCTCGACGTCCGGCTGGCGTTTGACTCGCAGCGTCTGGGCTTCCTGGCGAATCAGGATGTCGCTGTTTTTCTGGCCGCTGACGTATTCGTCGAGGTAGCTGAAAGACAGCGCCGCACGATGCTGGATGTAACGCTGCATCTTGCCGTTGCGCGGCTCGAAAGCGCTGAACTCGACGCTGGCCAGCCACAGGCGCGGCACTGGTTGCACATTGTCCACCAGCACTTGCGGCGGCGCTTTCGGGCTGCGGTTTTCCAGGACTGCCTGGAGTTTCTCCAGCAGTTCGGCGTCTTTGGCGGCGGCCGGGTATTCGAGGGTTTCCTGCACCTGCAGCAAGACCGCCGCGCAGTGTTTGCAGTTGCTGTGGACCGGGCAGGTGCACGTGGCGTCGACCATCAGCAACGTGCCTTTAGCTGACTCGCGCAGATGAATCGTCTGACGATAAATGTTGCCGCCAGAGCCTTCGCAACTGGCGGTAATGGTCGCATCGCCGACCTGCACGATCCGCACCCGGTTTTCCAGAGCATAGCGGCGGCCACGCTCCAGGCTTTGTTCCTTGAACCGGCTGACCCAGGAGGAGGCCAGCGGTTTACTCAGAGGCGGGGACATAAGGACTTCAATCAGTCCGGAACGACTTCAGGCGCTTCCCGAGGCGCAGGCGCCGTCAGTGAAGTGATCTTGATCAGCAGGGCGAGGTGGCCGTTGTCCAGGTAGTTGAGCTGGCCGTTCTTGGTGTGGCTTTCCTGCTTCAGGCGTTCGCTGGCGGTGACCATGCCGTTGGCGTCGATCTGGTTGACCCAGAAATCGGCGTTCACGTCGGTGAAGCGCCCGAGCTTCATTTCGATCGTGCCCTCGACGGGGAACTGTCCGAACTGCTCCTGACCATCGCTGACCGCGACCTTCGCCGGCGTCTCGCCGAGTGTCTGCTGCCAGGCCTTGTGCATCAGCACGCTGTATTCGCCGCTGGCGGTGAGTTTGTTGGCGACGTCGTTCAGCGCTGTGGTGCGCTTGCTGTCATCGCCCAGGCGCTGGGCACCGGCGGCCCAGTCTTCCGGCGCGGCGCGGCTGACGATGGCTGGCACGGCGTTCTGGCGTACCAGAATCATTTCGACCTGATACAGGTCATCGGCAAATGCCGAAGGGGCGACCAGCGTCAACAACAAGGTCAGTGAGCGAAACAGGCGCATGCGGCGTCCTTCAAACAGTTTTCGGGATGAGGCGCTCGAACAGCGCCTCTACAGTATTAAAGCGCTCTTCCGGGCGCTCCATCGGCACCTGGAACTTGAACATCGTGGCGCCTTCGAATTTGTAGCGTTTTGGCTGACTCTGGATCAGTTTGATCAGGGTCATCGGATCGACCGGCGTCTGCGCCGCGAACTCGATGCGTCCGCCTTGCGGGCCGCCATCGACTTTCTTGATGCCCAGCTGCTCGGCCTGCAATTTCAGCGCCGTGATGCGCACCAGATTCTTGGTCGGTTCCGGCAGCAGGCCGAAGCGGTCGATCATCTCCACTTGCAGATCTTTCAGGCCTTCCTCGTCGGTGGCCGAAGCGATGCGTTTGTAGAGGATCAGGCGTGCATGCACGTCCGGCAGATAATCTTCCGGAATCAGTGCCGGCACCCGCAGGTTGACTTCCGGGCCGCCGCCAAGCGGTTGATCGAGGTTCGGTTGTTCGCCCTTGCGGATCGATTTCACCGCGCGCTCGAGCATTTCCATGTACAGCGTGAAGCCGACCGCCTGAATCTGCCCGCTCTGACCGTCGCCCAGCAGTTCGCCGGCGCCACGGATTTCCAGGTCGTTGGTGGCCAGCACGAAGCCCGCGCCCAGATCCTGAGTATTGGCAATCGCCTCCAGGCGTTTTTCCGCATCGCCGGTGATCTGCTGGCGTGGCGGGGTCAGCAGGTAGGCGTAGGCCTGGTGGTGACTGCGACCAACACGGCCGCGCAACTGGTGCAATTGCGCCAGGCCGAACTTGTCGGCGCGCTCGATGATGATGGTGTTGGCGCTCGGCACGTCGATGCCGGTCTCGATGATGGTCGAGGCGATCAGCACGTTGAAGCGCTTGTGGTAGAAGTCGCTCATCACCTGTTCGAGTTCGCGTTCGCGCATCTGCCCGTGGCCGATGCCGATTCGCGCTTCCGGCACCAGCTCGGCCAGTTCGGCGGCGCATTTCTCGATGGTCTTCACGTCGTTGTGCAGGTAGTAAACCTGACCGCCACGCAGTAGCTCACGCAGCAAGGCCTCTTTGACCGTGCTCTTGTTCTGTTCCATGACGAAGGTGCGCACCGACAGGCGTCGCGCCGGCGGCGTGGCGATGATCGACAGGTCGCGCATGCCGGACACCGCCATGTTCAGCGTGCGCGGAATCGGCGTGGCGGTCAGCGTCAGAATGTCGACTTCGCTGCGCAGCGCCTTGAGCTGTTCCTTCTGACGGACACCGAAACGGTGCTCTTCGTCGATGATCACCAGTCCGAGGTTTTTGATCTTGACGTCGTCCTGCAGCAGCTTGTGGGTGCCGATGACGATGTCGATGTTGCCTTCGGCCAGTTCGGCCACCGCAGCGTTCACTTCCTTGGCTGACTTGAAGCGGCTCATTACTTCCACGGTCACCGGCCAGTCGGCGAAGCGGTCGCGGAAGCTGTTGTAGTGCTGCTGGGCGAGCAGGGTGGTCGGTACCAGGATCGCCACTTGCTTGCCGCCATGCACCGCGATGAACGCGGCACGCATGGCCACTTCGGTCTTGCCGAAACCCACGTCACCGCAGACCAATCGGTCCATCGGCTTCGGCGCGAGCATGTCTTCGCGCACGGCTTCGATGGTGGATTGCTGGTCCGGGGTTTCCTCGAACGGGAAGCCAGCGCTGAAGGTCGCGTAATCGGCTTTCGGATCGGCAAACGCATAACCTTCACGGGCGGCGCGGCGGGCATAGATGTCGAGTAGCTCGGCAGCCACGTCGCGCACCTGTTCGGCAGCCTTGCGCTTGGCTTTCTGCCAGGTCTCGGAGCCGAGGCGGTGCAGCGGGGCCAGTGCGTCGTCGCTGCCGGTGTAGCGGGCGATCAGGTGCAGGTTGGCCACGGGTACGTACAGCTTGGCGTTCTCGGCGTATTCGAGGGTCAGGAATTCGGCAGCCTGACTGTCGATTTCCAGAATCGTCAGGCCGAGATAACGGCCGACACCGTGGTCGATGTGCACCACCGGCGCGCCTTCGCGCAGCTCGGTGAGGTTCTTGATCACCGCATCGTTGTTGGCGTCGGCGCGTTTTTCGCGACGGCGACGCTGCATCACGCGCTGGCCGAACAGCGGACTTTCCGCAACCAGTGCCAGCGCCGGGTCATCCAGCATCAGGCCTTCGTCGAGCGGAGCGATGGTGATCGCCAGGCGATCCTTGCTTGCAACGAAGTCCGGCCAGCTGTCGACGGTTTTCGGTCGCAGCTTCAGACGGTCCAGCAGTTCCAGCAGCACTTCGCGTCGCCCTGCGGATTCGGCGGTGAACAGCACGCGTCCGGGGAACTCGTCGAGGAATGCCGAGAGCGCGGCCAGTGGTTGCGTGGCCTTGGCTTCGATCGCCAGATTCGGCAAGGCCTGCGCCGGGAAGCGCTCGCGGCCGACGCCGGTTTCCACGTCCTGCTGGCTGGCAACGACGCGCGGCCAGTTCTTCAGGCGGGCGAAGCAGTCTTCCACCGGCAGGAACAGTTCGGCGGGCGGCAATAAAGGACGCGATGGATCGACGCGGCGTTCTTCATAACGATTGCGCACGTCGTTCCAAAAGTTTTCCGCCGCTTGCTCGATGCCCGGCAGCGAGAACACCTGAGTGTCCTGGGGCAGGTAATCGAACAGGGTCGAGGTTTCTTCGAAGAACAGCGGCAGGTAGTACTCGATGCCGGCCGGCGTGATACCGCTGCTCAGATCCTGAAAGATCGGGCAGCGGCGGAAGTCGACATCAAAACGCTCGCGAAAACGCGCCTTGAAGCGGGTGACCGCTTCTTTCTGCAGCGGGAACTCCTTGGCCGGCAGCAGCTTGACCGAATCGACCTTGTCGATGGAGCGCTGGTTTTCCGGGTCGAAGGTGCGCAGGGTTTCGATTTCGTCGTCGAACAGGTCGATGCGATACGGCAGTTTGCTGCCCATCGGGAACAGGTCGATCAGTGCACCGCGTACGGTGAACTCGCCATGTTCGTAAACCGTATCGACGTAGCGATAGCCGCTGGCTTCAAGCCGCGAGCGCATTTGCTCGACGTCGAGTTTCTGCCCGACATCCAGCACCAGGCTGCTGCCGAGCAGGAACTTGGTCGGCGCCAGGCGATGCAGAGCGGTAGTGATCGGCACCACCAGCACGCCATGTTCCAGCTCCGGCAGTCTATAAAGGCTGGCGATGCGCTGGGAGATGATGTCCTGGTGCGGCGAAAACAGGTCGTAGGGCAGGGTTTCCCAGTCCGGGAAATGCAGCACCGGCAAATCCGGGGCGAAGAAACTCAGCTCCTGCTCCAGCCGTTCGGCACTCTGGCTGTCGGCGGTCAGCAGTAACGTGAAGCGCTTGGCAGCGCTGGCAGCCTCGGCAATCGCCAGGCTCAGGGCGGCACCGGGGAGGTTGCCCCAGTGCTGTTTACCTGCCGCGGCAGGGAGAAGCGGTAGACGCAGAACAGGCACGGAAGGTTGAGCTCCAGGCGTTGCGACAAAGTCGGTAATTGTAGCGGCGTCCGGTGCCGCCTGTCAGTTGCAGACTGCGTCTATCTGCACGGTTTCGGCGAAATGTAGTGGTAACCATAAAAACCAGCACTTTTTTGACGATTATGTAGTGCCGAAAGTGGGTGGTGTTACGGAGGGTTACAGACATCGTCTAACAGTCGTCGAAAAGCCGGCTGCGCTGGAAGCCCCGGTTTTACTGGGCTGGCGAAGAGCGTTATTTTTTTTTGGGCGAATTTTGTTACCGATTGCGCGACAAGCGCGCATTGCTACAAGTGGTTCTCGGCGGCATAATGTAGCCCCTTTTTTCTGCCCCTACATGTGGAAGGTTCCCGTGACTCAGAAGCCCGACCAGTGTCTTGGTGAATGGATCGACCGTGAAGCACTCGCAGAAGCGATGATTCCGCTTATCGGTCAGCTCTACCGCAATAACAACGTGGTGAGCTCGATCTATGGCCGCAGCCTGATCAACCAGTCTGTCATCGCGATTCTCAAAGCTCACCGCTTTGCTCGCCATCGTTCTTCCGACGATAGCGAACTATCCGTCCACGAAACATTCCCTCTGCTGAAAGCCATGAGCGAGCTCAAGCTCGGCGCGGCTTCGGTGGATCTGGGCAAGTTGGCGTTCAAATTCCGCGCTGAAGGCAATGGCCGCACGGCCGAACAATTCGTTCGCGAAGAGTTGGCCGATGTTGTAGGTCAGCAAAACGCCTCCGCGCGTAAAGGCACTGATGTCGTGCTGTACGGCTTCGGTCGTATCGGCCGTCTGTTGGCGCGCATCCTGATCGAAAAAACCGGTGGTGGCGACGGCTTGCGTCTGCGCGCCATCGTCGTGCGCAAAGGCGCCGAGAACGATCTGGTCAAGCGTGCCAGCCTGCTGCGTCGTGACTCGGTACACGGCCCGTTCGATGGCACTATCACCATCGACGAAGAAAACAACACCATCACCGCCAACGGCAACCTGATCCAGGTGATCTACGCCAAGAGCCCGAGCGAAGTCGACTACACCCAGTACGGCATCGAAAACGCGCTGATCGTAGACAATACCGGTGTATGGCGTGATGCCGACGGTCTGGGCCAGCACCTGGCCTGCCCGGGCGCTGCACGCGTGATTCTCACCGCACCGGGCAAGGGCGCGCTGAAGAACATCGTTCACGGCATCAACCACGGCGACATCACTGCTGACGACAAGATCATCTCGGCGGCGTCCTGCACCACCAACGCCATCGTACCGGTGCTCAAGGCCGTCAACGATCAGTACGGCATCGTCAATGGCCATGTCGAAACCGTTCACTCGTTCACCAACGACCAGAACCTGATCGACAACTTCCACAAGGGCAGCCGTCGTGGCCGCGCCGCGCCGCTGAACATGGTTATCACCGAGACCGGTGCCGCCACTGCCGCTGCCAAGGCGCTGCCAGTGCTCAAGGGCAAGCTGACCGGCAATGCGATTCGCGTACCTACGCCGAACGTGTCGATGGCCATCCTGAACCTGAACCTGGAAAAGGCCACCACTCGCGAAGAAATCAACGAGTACCTGCGCCAGATGGCCATGCACTCGGATCTGCACAAGCAGATCGATTACGTCAGCTCGCAGGAAGTGGTTTCCACTGACTTCGTGGGCTCGCGTCACGCCGGTGTCGTGGATGCCGAGGCAACCATCACTCAGGACAACCGCGTTGTTCTGTACGTCTGGTACGACAACGAGTTCGGTTACAGCTGCCAGGTGGTTCGCGTGATGGAAGACATGGCCGGTGTAAACCCGCCAGCATTCCCGCGCTAAGCCTTAGCTGCAAATGAAAACGCCCCGACATTGTCGGGGCGTTTTTGTTTGTGCGCGATTTATGTCAGCGGGGGATAGCGGCTTGTGCCGTGCGCAGTTCGTGCTTGTTGCCCCGGAACAGCACAAGCGTCGCGACCAGGCCCAATACGGCTGCGCCACTGAGCCAGATTCCCGGTGCCGCCTTGTTGTCCAGTACATGGATCAGGTAAGTGCAGGCAGCTGGGGTGAATCCGCCGAACGTCGCCGTGGCCAGACTGTAGGCCAGCGAGAAACCGGTCGTACGCACTTCCACCGGCATGATTTCAGTCAGCGCCACCACCATCGCACCGTTGTACGAGCCGTACAGGAACGACAACCACAACTCGACGATCAGCAGATGGCTGAAGCTCGGGTTCGCCACCAGCCACGACAGTGCCGGGTAAGCGGTCAGGATCGCCAGAATCGTCGCCCCCAGCAGCAGGGGTTTGCGGCCGATCTTGTCGGAAAGTGCGCCCATTACCGGCAGCCAGAAGAAGTTCGACAGGCCGATGCACACGGTGACCAGCAGCGCATCGAAGTCCGACAGGTGCAGTTCCGCCTTGCCGAAGGTCGGGGTGTAGGCGGTGATCAGGTAGAACGACACGGTGGTCATCACCACCAGCGCCATGCCGGCGAGGACGATGCCGAAGTTCTGACCGATCGAGCGGACGATTTCCTGCAGGGTGGGGCGATGTTTGCGCGCCTGGAATTCCGGGGTTTCCTCCAGCGAGCGACGAATGACGAAGATCACCGGAACGATCATGCAGCCGATCAGGAACGGCACGCGCCAGCCCCAGTCACCCATCTGGTCCGGGCTCAGCCAGTGGTTGAGCCCGACACCCAGCAGGCCGGCGAACACCACGGCCGCTTGCTGGCTGGCGGACTGCCAGCTGACGAAGAAGCCTTTGCGCCCCGGTGTGGCGATTTCCGCCAGATATACCGACACGCCGCCCAGTTCCACGCCGGCCGAGAAGCCTTGCAGCAATCGGCCGAACAGTACGATCAGTGGCGCGGCGACACCGAGCGTGGCATAGCCCGGAACGCAGGCAATCAGCACGGTGCCGGCCGCCATCAGTGCGAGGGTAATGATCAGGCCCTGACGTCGCCCGTGTCGGTCAATGTAGGCGCCAAGGAAGATCGCCCCCAGCGGGCGCATCAGGAAACCTGCACCGAAGGTGGCGAGCGAAAGCATCAGGGAGGCGAAAGCACTGTCGGTAGGAAAGAAGGTCTTGGCGATGGCCGTGGCGTAGAAGCCGTAGACCATGAAGTCGAACATTTCGAGAAAGTTGCCGCTGACAACGCGAAAAATCGCTTTGCCTTTGCCCGTGGAGGAGGACATGTTCAGGTACTCACTTTTTTGATTTTGTATGAAAGCGGTGCAGCCGTTTGGGAGCGAGCGGGCTCTGTGGCCATAATGGCCGGCGCGGTTTTGCTCGGAGATGAAGAATTGTTAACTGGACGGTTTGTGGTTTTCGTGGGTCTGCTTGGCGTTTTGTACGGCTGCGGCAATGGCGATTCCATGGAGAGCTTCGGCGGCCCGACCATGGGCAGCACGTATTCGATCAAATACGCGCGCCGGGCCAATCTCCCGGCGCCGCAGGATGTCCGCGTCGAAGTGGAGAAAATCCTCGCCGACGTGGATCAGCAAATGTCCACCTACCGCGCCGACTCCGATATCTCGCGTTTCAACGCATTGCCTGCCGATCGCTGTCAGACCATGCCCGCACCGATCCTTGAACTGGTGCGGGTTGGCGAGCAGCTGTCACAACAAAGCGAAGGCTCCTACGACCTGACCGTGGAGCCACTGCTCAATCTCTGGGGTTTCGGTCCACAAGGGCGTGAAGAAAAAGTCCCGAGCGCCGATGCGCTGGCCGAGGTGCGGAAGCGGGTGGGATACCGGCACCTGCGCATCGATGGCGACCAGTTGTGCAAGGACGCGGCGGTCGAGGTCGATTTCAACAGCATCGCTGCCGGTTACGCGGTCGACACCATTGCCGCGCGACTTGATGCCATGGGCATTCATGATTACCTCGCCGAGGCCACGGGCGAGCTCAAGGCGTCCGGCAGGAAACTCGATGGTTCGCCGTGGCGTATCGCTCTGGAAGAGCCGCGTGACGATCAGCAAGTGGCAGAGCGCGTCATTAATGTCGATGGCTATGGACTCTCCACGTCCGGCGACTACCGCAACTATTTTCAACAGGACGGAAGGCGTTATTCCCACACCTTCGATGCCCGCACCGGAGCGCCCGTCGTACACGACCTGGCGTCAGTCACGGTGATTCATCCTTCAGCATTGATGGCTGATGGACTATCGACGCTGTTGCTGATTCTCGGCCCGGAAAAGGCCTGGGACTATGCCGAAAAACACGACATTGGTGCATTCTTTGTGATTCGTGCCGATACAGGTTTCGTCACTCGCACCAGTACGGCGTTCGAACGGCTCAGTGGCGCAAAAAATTGACCCGGAACAATGCGAAAGCTGGCGTTGTAGTGCAGGCAAAAGTAGCCTACGACGCGACCAAGGGTTAATGTGCGCGGCGTTGACGCTTCTATAGACTGTGTCCGGGTTTTCAACTGGCCCCCAATTGTTCCTTCGCGCCGTCGTTCGGCGTGATTTAGCCGCCGGTGCTGCTGGCACCGCGGCCTGTTCTGAGGAGTACGCATGGCTGTCTACAACTACGACGTGGTGGTGCTGGGTTCCGGCCCGGCGGGAGAAGGCGCGGCAATGAACGCCGCCAAAGCAGGGCGCAAGGTGGCGATGGTCGACAGCCGTCGCCAGGTCGGCGGTAACTGCACCCACCTGGGCACCATCCCGTCCAAGGCCCTGCGTCACTCGGTGCGGCAGATCATGCAGTTCAACACCAACCCGATGTTCCGTGCGATCGGAGAGCCGCGCTGGTTCTCCTTCCCGGACGTGTTGAAGAGCGCCGAGAAAGTCATCTCCAAGCAAGTCGCTTCGCGTACCGGCTACTACGCCCGTAACCGCGTCGACGTGTTCTTCGGCACCGGCAGCTTCGCCGACGAGCAGACCATCGAAGTGGTCTGCGCCAACGGCGTGGTCGAGAAACTGGTGGCCAAGCACATCATCATCGCCACCGGTTCGCGTCCTTATCGCCCGGCGGACATCGATTTCCACCACCCGCGTATCTACGATAGCGACACCATCCTCAGCCTCGGCCACACCCCGCGCAAACTGATCGTTTACGGCGCCGGCGTGATCGGTTGCGAATATGCATCGATCTTCAGTGGTCTGGGCGTGCTGGTCGAGCTGGTGGACAACCGCGGTCAGTTGCTGAGCTTCCTCGACTCGGAAATCTCCCAGGCGTTGAGCTACCACTTCAGCAACAACAACATCACCGTGCGCCACAACGAAGACTACGACCGTGTCGAAGGCGTGGACAACGGCGTGATCCTGCACCTGAAGTCCGGCAAGAAGATCAAGGCGGACGCCTTGCTCTGGTGCAACGGCCGTACCGGCAACACTGACCAGTTGGGCCTGGAAAACATCGGGATCAAGGTCAACAGCCGCGGCCAGATCGAAGTCGACGAGAACTACCGCACCTGCGTGCAGAACATCTATGGCGCCGGCGACGTGATCGGCTGGCCAAGCCTGGCCAGTGCCGCCCACGACCAGGGTCGCTCGGCGGCCGGCAGCATCGTCGACAATGGCAGCTGGCGTTTCGTGAATGACGTGCCGACCGGCATCTACACCATTCCCGAGATCAGCTCGATCGGCAAGAACGAGCAGGAACTGACCCAGGCCAAAGTGCCGTACGAAGTGGGCAAGGCGTTCTTCAAGAGCATGGCGCGTGCACAGATCGCCGGCGAGCCGCAAGGCATGCTGAAGATCCTGTTCCACCGTGAAACCCTGCAGGTGCTGGGCGTTCACTGCTTCGGTTATCAGGCGTCGGAGATCGTGCACATCGGTCAGGCGATCATGAACCAGCCGGGTGAGCTGAATACCCTGAAGTACTTCGTCAACACCACGTTCAACTACCCGACCATGGCCGAAGCCTATCGGGTAGCGGCGTACGACGGCCTCAACCGGCTTTTTTGACGGGCTCCGGCCGGTGGCCTGAGCCGGCCGGGGAGACCGATTTCAGCAATTCCCGAGGGTGGCAGTGGCCAAACCGGGAAAGTCTGTAATCAGGCTGTCAACGCCGAAGTCGGCGAGTCTGCGCATCAGCGCAGGCTCGTTGACGGTCCACACCGACACATGCAGCCCCTGACGCTGCGCCTTCTGCAGGCGTTCCGGCGTACACAGCGTCCAGTTCAACGCCAGAATCTCACAGCCGTAGCTTGCCGCGACCTTCAGCGGGTCAAGCCAGGCATACTCGGCCACCAGGCCTCGTGACACGTCCGGTACCAGATCCAGCGCAGCCTTCAATACTTCCCGCGAACTCGAGGTGATCGTTACCTTGTCGAGCAGCCCGTGCCTGACTGCCATTTCACGGATGGCCAGCACGGTGGTCGCGGCGCGGGTGCGCGAAGCGCTTTTGACTTCCAGCTGCCAGTGCTCGAAATCACATTGCTCGAACAGTTCTTCCAGGGTCGGAATCGGGCACGGCTTGATCCAGCCCGGGCCGCCCTTGCGGGCGTCGTAGGTCACCAGGTCAGCGGCGGTGTGTTCGACCACCTTGCCACGGCGCTCGGTGGTGCGCTTGAGGGTAGGGTCGTGAATGACCATCAGCTCGCCGTCCTTGGACAGGTGCAGATCCAGTTCGCAACGGCGTACGCCGTGCTTGAGACATTCCTGAAAGCTGGTCAGGGTGTTTTCCGGTGCTTCGCCCTTGGCGCCGCGGTGGCCGTAGATAAGGGTCACGGTTCTTCCTTAATTAAATGCCTGATTCGTTCTGTTCGCGGGCCAGGCGTCGTTCCTGGGCCTGCTTTTGCAAGATATAGCGGGCGAGCAACTGGCGCTGGGCATCGGTCAAGTGTTCGAACTCGGTGCCGATGTCGTAGCCGTCGCCCTTGCGGTCGCAGTGGGTGACCCGGGCGCGCAGCAGCAGGCCGTGGGCCTGTGGCATCAACACCATTTTTACCGACAGGCGCGAGCCGGCGGCTATCGGTGTCGGGTTCTGGAAGTCGACACCTCCCTCGGAAATGATCACCGGTTGCGGCTCGCCGATCTGCCCCAGTGCGGTCAGGGCGATGACCTGGCTGAGCAGGTCGATGCGCTTGTTCTGGGATTTCAGGAATGCCGCGATGGCACGGTCGCGTTCGTTAATCTGTCGCAACAGGTGCTGAGATTCGAATTCGCTCAGGTGCAGTTCACTGAGCACGTTGAATAACGGGGAAGCATCCTGCAACACTTCCTGGCCTGCGGCTTCGGCAGCGGACAGGGGCCGAATTTCCAGTGCGATCGAATCCTCGATACGGTAGTATTCGCGGCGATCTTCTTCATCTAATGTCGACATGGCGAACCCATGGTAGCGGCGGTGGTCTGAGTGTAAAGCTGGTTATCGACCCCCGCCACAAGGACGTTCCTTTTCCCTCCGAACAAGCCCCGACATGTTCAGACCTCTCTTCGTATTTATCGGCACGCGTTACACCCGTGCAAAGCGTCGCAATCATTTTGTGTCGTTCATTTCCCTGACTTCGATGATCGGGCTCGCCCTTGGCGTGGTCGTGATGATCGTGGTGCTGTCGGTGATGAACGGCTTCGATCATGAAATGCGCACCCGCGTGCTGGGCATGGTGCCCCACGCGACCATCGAATCCGGTGAAGCCATCAGCGACTGGCCGAGCCTGGCCGCCAAGGTCAAGCAGAACCCGCAGGTGGCGGCCGTCGCGCCGTTCACCCAGATGCAGGGCCTGCTGACCAACAACGGCCAGGTGTCCAAGGTGTTGCTCAATGCCATCGATCCGGCGCTGGAACGCAACGTCTCGATCATCGACAACTTCATGAAGCAGGGCAAACTCGACGATCTGACGCCGGGCAGCTTCGGCATCGTGATCGGCGACAAGGCCGCGACCAAGCTAGGCGTAGGCATCGGTGACAAGATCACCTTCGTCGCGCCGGAGGTCAGCGTGACCCCGGCGGGGATGTTTCCGCGCATGAAGCGCTTCACCGTGGTCGGCATCTTTCATGTCGGCGCCGGTGAACTGGACGGTTATCTGGGCGTCACCAACCTGCAGGATCTGGCGAAGATGCACCGCTGGAAGCCGGATCAGGTGCAAGGCCTGCGCCTGAAGTTCGACGATCTGTTCCAGGCACCGCGTGAAGCGTGGAACATCGCCCAACGCCTCGGCGAAGACCATTACTACGCCCGCGACTGGACTCGCACCCACGGCAACCTGTATCAGGCGATCCGCATGGAAAAAGCCATGATCGGCCTGCTGTTGCTGCTGATCGTCGCGGTTGCCGCGTTCAACATCATTTCCACACTGGTGATGGTGGTGAACGACAAGAAGGGCGACATCGCCATCCTGCGCACGCTGGGCGCCACGCCGGGCACGATCATGCGCACATTCATGGTGCAGGGCACGGTGATCGGCGTGGTCGGTACGGCCATCGGCGCCGTGGTCGGAATCCTGGCGGCGCTTAATGTCAGCGCGGCGATTTCGGCACTCGAAGGCTTGATCGGGCACAAGTTCCTCAACGCCGACGTGTATTTCATCGATTACCTGCCGTCGCAGGTGCAGAGCCAGGATGTGATCATGGTCTGCGCCGCTGCGTTGGTCCTGAGTTTCCTCGCCACCCTGTATCCAGCCTGGCGTGCCGCGCGCACCCAGCCGGCGGAGGCGCTACGTTATGAGTGAGTCGGGCATGAGTGAAAAAGCAATCCTGAGCTGCCGCAACCTGGGCAAGTCCTACGAGGAAGGCCCGGAGTCGGTGGAAGTGCTGGCCAACCTGCAACTGGAGTTGCACCCGGGCGAACGCGTGGCGATCGTCGGCAAGTCCGGGTCGGGCAAAAGTACCTTGCTCAACCTGCTGGGCGGTCTCGATACGCCGACCAAGGGCAGCGTCTGGCTCGACGGTGAAGAGCTGTCGGCGCTGAGCGAGAAGAAGCGCGGCCTGCTGCGCAACCGTGCCCTCGGCTTCGTGTACCAGTTCCACCACCTGCTGCCGGAATTCACCGCGCTGGAAAACGTCTGCATGCCGCTGCTGATCGGCAAGACCGCAATCCCCGAGGCGCGTCAGCGGGCCACGGCGTTGCTGGAGCGAGTGGGTCTGGGCCATCGCCTGGAACACAAACCGGCCGAGCTGTCCGGCGGCGAGCGCCAGCGCGTGGCCATTGCCCGTGCACTGGTGAACAACCCGGGCCTGGTGATGCTCGACGAGCCGACCGGCAACCTCGACTCCCACACCGCCGAAGGCATCCAGGACCTGATGCTGGAACTCAGCACTTCGATGCGCACGGCGTTTCTGGTGGTGACTCACGACATGAACCTGGCTCGCCAGATGGACCGCGTCCTGCAACTGCAGGAAGGTTGCCTGACCCCCATCTGACGGCTTGAAACCCGATGCCTGAAAAGGCGTCGGGTCTTTTATTTTTATACGGTGCCCCAGCGAATGTTCAGACCGTTATCGATCTTTATCGGCACGCGCTATACCCGCGCCAAGCGCCGCAATCGCTTTGTTTCATTCATCTCGATGACCTCGATGATCGGTCTCGCCCTCGGCGTGCTGGCGATGATCGTGGTGCTGTCGGTGATGAACGGCTTCCAGCGTGAAATGAGCTCGCGCATCCTCGGCATGGTGCCTCACGCGACCATCGTCGGCGTCAAGCCGATCGATGACTGGCAGCCAGTGGCCGCCGCCGCGCTGAAGAATCCTGAAGTGACCGCCGCCGTGCCGTTCACCGAGATGGAAGGCATGCTGTCCTACAAGGGCATGATGCAGCCGATCCAGATCAGCGGCGTCGATCCGGCCCAGGAAGGCAAGGTGTCGATCGTGGCCCAGCATATCGTTCAGGGCCGTCTCGATGCCTTGAAGCCGGGCGAGTTCGGCGTGGTGCTGGGTGAAATCACGGCCCGGCGTTTCCGCCTCAACGTCGGCGACAAGATCACCCTGATCGTGCCGGAAGTCAGCACTGCACCCGGCGGCATCACCCCGCGTATGCAGCGTCTGAATGTGGTCGGCATCTTCAAGGTCGGCGCCGAGCTG
The DNA here is from genome assembly GCF_003576265.1 of Pseudomonas sp. 91RF. Taxonomy (NCBI): domain Bacteria; kingdom Pseudomonadati; phylum Pseudomonadota; class Gammaproteobacteria; order Pseudomonadales; family Pseudomonadaceae; genus Pseudomonas; species Pseudomonas sp. 91RF. The sequence goes on along the minus strand of NZ_QWFC01000017.1, from coordinate 76,051 downwards.
GACGGTTCCATGGGCCTGATCCACGTCTCCGACGCCGCGACCATGCAGCACTGGGAGCCGAATCAGGTGCAGAGCGTGCGTCTGGCGGTGAAAGACCTGTACGCCGCACCGAAGGTTTCGTCCGACATCGCCACCGGCCTTGGCACTGACTTCAAGGCTGACGACTGGACCCACACCCAGGGCAGCCTGTTCAGCGCGATGAAAATGGAAAAGACCATGATCGGTCTGTTGCTGTTGATGATCGTCGCGGTGGCGGCCTTCAACATCATCGCGACTTTGATCATGGTGGTGAACGACAAGGGCGCGGACATCGCGATCCTGCGCACCATCGGCGCCACGCCACGGCAGATCATGGCGATCTTCATGGTGCAGGGCACGGTGATCGGCATCGTCGGCACCATCATTGGTGGCGTGCTGGGCGTGATTGCTGCGCTGAACGTCAGTGAGATGGTGGGCTGGGTCGAGCGAGTGACCGGGCAGCATATCTTCAGTTCCGACGTGTACTTCGTCAGCAACCTGCCCTCGGAATTGCAGGGCGGTGACGTACTGCTGATCTGCTCGGCGGGCTTCATTCTCAGCTTCCTGGCCACCGTTTACCCGGCCTGGCGAGCGGCGAAGATCGAGCCGGCGCACGCGTTGCGTTACTCGTAAGTTCCCCCATTGAGGCCGGCATTGCCGGCCTCAATCGTTTTGCGGCAACTCAATCACAAACCGCGTCCAGCCCTGGGTTGATTCGCAATGAATCCGCCCGCCATGGGCCCTGATGATCGACTGAGTGATCGCCAGCCCCAATCCGGCATGTTCGCTGCTGCCTTCCTGGCGTGCCGGATCCGCCCGGTAAAAACGGTCGAACAAACGCGGCAACAATTCCGCAGAAATGCCTTCGCCACTGTTCTCCACGGTCACTCTCAAGGATTTCGCCTGCTCGACCACCTTTACACGCACTTCGCCAGCGGCCGGCGTGAAGCGCAAGGCGTTATCCAGCAGATTCGACAGCGCCCGGCGCAGCATCGCGCGGTCACCTTCGAACCGACCCTCACCGTCACGGCTCAGGCTGACCTGGGCGTCTTCGGCCAGCGGTGCGAAAAACTCCAGCAACGCATCGGCCTCTTCCGCCAGTTCCAGCGGTTCGCGCTTGGGCACCAGCAATCCATGGTCGGCCTTGGCCAGATAAAGCATGTCGTTGACCAGCTGCGCCATCCATTGCAGCTCTTCGAGGTTGCTGTGCAGAGCCTCGCGATAGTCTTCGAGTGGGCGAGGGCGGGTGAGGGTGACCTGTGTGTGGGTCAGCAGGTTCGACAGCGGGGTGCGCAGTTCATGGGCGATGTCGGCGGAGAACGCCGAAAGCCGTTGAAACGAGTCATCGAGACGTCCGAGCATGGCGTTGAAGCTGTGGGCCAGTTCCGTGAGTTCCGCAGGCATCTGCGCTTCCGGGAGTCGGGCATTCAGCGATTGGGCCGAAATCCCGCGTGCCACGGCGCTCATGCGACGCAATGGACGCAAGCCGCTGCGTGCTGCCCAGGCACCCAGCAGCGCCGTGGCCAGTGCCGACAGGCCGACGGTCAGCCAGATCAGATGCTGCATGCGTTGCAGGAAGTGCTGGTGGTGGGTGATGTCCAGCAACAAGGTCAATTGCGTGGAGTCAGGTTGTTCCGGCTGGAGCGGGGCGTTGAGCAGGCGATAGTCGGTGCCGTTGTCGTTGATCGTGGCCAGGCCGGGTTGTTGCGGCAGGTTCGCCGGCATTTGCAGGGAACGGCCGAACCAGCGCTGACCCTCGGGGCCGCTTATGCGCAGCGAGACATCGCCTTGTTGGCTCAACTCATCGGTGATATGTGCGGCATCGCTGCCACTCAGCAACGTCTGACGCACATTGATCAGCTTGCTTTCGAGCAATTGCTGATCGAGCTCAATGAAGTGCGCCTCACTGGCCCGATTGAAAACCACGCCCGCGACCAGCGAAACCGTCGCGGTACACGCCGCAAACAGCAACGCCAGCCGACTGCCGAGTGACAAGCGGCGCATCAGACGGGACGCTCTTCAAGCACGTAGCCCATGCCGCGCACGGTGTGGATCAGTTTGTCGGGAAAGTCATCGTCGATTTTCAGGCGCAGGCGGCGGATCGCCACTTCGATCACGTTGGTGTCGCTGTCGAAGTTCATGTCCCAGACTTGGGAGGCGATCAGGGATTTGGGCAGCACTTCCCCCTGGCGGCGCAGGAGCATTTCCAGCAGGGCAAACTCTTTCGCCGTGAGGTCGATGCGCTGGCCGCTGCGTTCGACGCGGCGGCGAATCAGGTCCAGGCGCAGGTCGGCCAGTTGCAGGCAGGTTTCCTGGGGTGTGGTGCTGCCACGTCTTAGTAGGCTGCGCACCCGGGCCAACAGTTCTGAGAAGGCGAAGGGCTTGACCAGATAGTCGTCGGCCCCCAGTTCGAGGCCGTGAACCCGATCTTCCACGGTGTCCTTGGCGGTCAGAAACAGGATCGGCGTTTCCAGCCCGGCACTGCGTACCGCTTGCAGAATCTGCCAGCCGTTGCGCCCGGGCAGCATCACGTCGAGGATCAATAGCGCATAGTCACCGCTCAACGCCAGTTGTTGCCCGGTGTTGCCATCGGCCACCAGCTCAGTGTTGAAACCGGCCTCGGTCAGGCCCTGGCGCAGGTAGTGGCCGGTTTTCGGTTGGTCTTCGACGATCAGCAGTTTCATGGGCAGCTCGGGTTGTAGGATCGAAAGCTTTATACCGTGGGACATTGTCACAAGCGTCAACCTGACAAAGTTGTAATCTGCCTGTCAGGTAGCTGCCAGCGCGGACGGGCTAGAGTTTCCCACAGGCTGAACCTTATCTTGTTGGAGTATGACTATGTTTTTGCGCAACCCTCTGGCCGTCGCCGCCTGTTTGCTGGCGCTGAGTTCATCCGTCTGGGCTGACCCTGCGCACAGGTATGACTTCGGCCAGCCGGCCCCGGCCGCCAAGGCCAGCCGCAGCATTGAAGTGGTGATGGGCGACATGTCGTTCGATCCGAAGGCCATCGACATCAAGGCCGGTGAGACCATTCGTTTTGTTTTGGTGAATAAAGGCCAGTTGCTGCACGAATTCAACCTCGGCGATGCAGCGATGCATGCCAAGCACCAGCAGGAAATGTTGCAGATGCAGCAAAGCGGCATGCTGACGCCGACCGGCATGAAGGAAATGTCCCACGATATGGCAGGCATGGATCATGGCTCGATGGGGCACGTCATGAAGCACGACGACCCCAACAGCGTGCTGGTCGAACCGGGCAAGACCGCCGAGTTGACCTGGACCTTCAGCAAGGCGACCAGTCTGGAGTTCGCCTGCAACATTCCCGGGCATTACCAGGCCGGAATGGTCGGCAAACTGACTGTCAGTCAGTAAGCACTCAAAGGCGGGAGCAAAGGCTGATAGAATCCGCTGATTATTCAGTCAGGTTTCCGCCATGCATCCCGCAGCCGAACATTCGCCGCTGGGCAAGTCCAGCGAATACATCGCCACTTACACACCGTCCCTGCTGTTCCCGATTCCGCGCACCGCGAAGTGGGCCGAACTGGGCCTGACCGCCGAAACCCTGCCGTATAAAGGTGTGGATTTCTGGAACTGCTTCGAACTGTCGTGGCTGCTGCCGTCGGGCAAACCGGTGGTGGCGATCGGCGAGTTCAGCATTCCGGCGGACTCGCCGAACATCATCGAATCCAAGTCGTTCAAGCTGTACCTGAACTCGTTGAACCAGACCCCGTTCGCCGATACCGCGAGCCTGGAAGCGACGCTGGTCAAGGACTTGTCCGCCGCTGCCGGCAAGCCGGTGGGCGTACGGGTTCGCAGCCTGAAAGAGGTTGAGGCCGAAGGCGTGGTTGCGCTGCCGGGCGTGTGCATCGACGATCTGGATATCAGCGTCAGCAACTACGAACATCCGCGTCCCGAGCTGCTGCGTTGCGACGATTCGCGAGTGGTGGAGGAGAGCGTGCACAGTCATCTGCTCAAATCCAACTGCCCGGTGACCAGCCAGCCGGACTGGGGCAGCGTGGTGGTGGAATACCGTGGCGCGGCGCTGGATCACGCCAGCCTGCTGGAATACATCGTCAGCTTCCGCCAGCATTCGGACTTCCACGAGCAATGCGTGGAGCGGATTTTCCTCGATCTGCAGCGTTTGCTGAAACCGGAAAAACTCACGGTGTTTGCACGTTATGTGCGCCGTGGCGGGCTGGATATCAACCCGTACCGGAGCACTGAAAGCGTGCAACTGCCGAACCACCGTCTGGTTCGTCAGTAACCCGCCTCGCGGACATGAAAAAGCCCTGCCATTGCTGGCAGGGCTTTTTTGCAATTGCGGGTTTCAGATTCCCATGCTGACCAGAGAATTCACGATGTTGCGCAATGTGCCGGCGATGGTGGGGTGTTCGAGTTCGAAGCGTTCGACGGCCAGGTTCACGCCGTCGGCGAGATTGGAATCCTGGGTTTTTGTTTCCAGTTCAAGTTCCAGTTCGATCTGTTGCATCAGTGCGTGCAGGTCTGCGCGCTCGGCTTCCGACAGCGGCGGATTCTGATCCAGTTGCTCGCGCAGGGTATTGAGCTGTTCTTGCAGTTCGCGGGCGGGCATGGTGTTTTCCTTTTATCGAGAGGCACTGGCATAGACCGCAGCCGTGCGCCAAAGGTCTATGGCTCTCCTTAAGACTAATCCACTCTGCTGCAACCTGCATGATCCGGGTCAGGGCTTTTCGCCTTTGAGACGGCGCAGGTTGATGTCGGCCAGGCAGGTGTCGAGTTCGCCCAGATGATCGATCACCGAGTGCACGCCCAGGCCGAATAGCTGCATCGTGGCCTTGCCGCGCAGTTGTTCACGTTCTTTCTGGCTGATGGCTTGCCATTCGCTCGGGGCGAGGCCGCAGAGTGAGCCGCAGGACGCCAGGCCAATGGTCCACAGCCCGGCATTCAGGCCCGATTGCAGCAGGCGTGGTTCGCCACTGACCAGCACGCAGCCGTCCAGGCGATCGACATTCAACGTCATCAGGGCTTGCCAGCAGGCATTCGGTGCCGGCCAGGGATTGTGTGTTGCCGAATGTTGCGAAGGTTTGATCCAGCCCGGCAATCCGGAGGCAAGCACCTGGGTGAGGTCTGGGGGCAAATCATCGAGCCAGGCGCAGGGGATCAGCTGGCGCTGCAGGCTGTGCAGGCTGTCGAGCGCGCCCGGTGTGGCGTCGGCGTGCTCCATGCCGGGGCTGGCGTGATGACGGGCGCGAGCGCCGAAGTCCACCAGGCAACCGCTGAGCCCGAACAGCACGGCTGTCAGGTTGGGGGCTGAAAGGGGCAAGGCTTCGGCTTGAGGCATGGAAAACGTCCCTGAAATAGAAGTCAGGCTAAGCATGGCCGGTGACAGTTGGATGACAAGTGCGTGACGATGCGTCCTACAGGGGTGTTCACGCCGGCAATGCCTAAAACCTTGTTTCCGTCTTATACTGCACCTCTTATGACCGTGGCCCGCATGCCGCGTATGTACAATCCAAGGAGTTTTTCTATGCGCTGGAGCAACCCTCTCGCTCAGCTTTGTGTATGCGCCAGCGTGATGCTGGTTCCGTTCGTTGCCCAGGCGGCAACGGAAGAAGACCCTTGGGAAAGCGTCAACCGTCCGATCTTCCAGTTCAACGACTTCGTCGACACCTACGCGCTGAAACCTCTGGCGCAGGGTTATGAATATGTAACGCCGCAATTCCTGGAAGACGGCATCCACAACATGTTCCGCAACGTCGGCGACATCACCAACCTGGCGAACAACATCCTGCAGGCCAAGCCGGCCGCTGCCGGTGTCGACACCGCGCGTCTGATCTTCAACACCACCTTCGGCCTGCTGGGCTTCTTCGACGTGGGCACCAAGATGGGCCTGCAGCGCAGCGACGAAGACTTCGGCCAGACCCTCGGCTATTGGGGTGTCAGCAGCGGTCCGTACGTGATGCTGCCGTTGCTCGGCCCGAGCACCCTGCGTGATGCACCGTCCAAGTACGTAGATACCTACACCGCACCGTACCGCTACATGAACGACATCCCGGCGCGCAACACCATCTACGGCCTGAACATCGTCGACACCCGCGCCAGCCTGCTGTCCAGCGAGAAGCTGATCAGCGGCGACAAGTACACCTTCATCCGCAATGCCTACCTGCAGAACCGCGAGTTCAAGGTCAAGGACGGTCACGTCGAAGACGATTTCTGATTTCGACTTGTGAGCCCCGAAAAGGCGACCGAAAGGTCGCCTTTTTTTTGTCCGCGCGTCCTTCCATTGAGTTACGGTTTCGAACGTTCTTATAACTCTCTGTGATTTGACAAACAAAGTCGTCAAGCGACGATCCGCGCATGCTTGAAACGCTCGAAGGATGGGAGTACCGTCTGCGCCTTAGAAGGGCACCTCTGGTGCATCCGTGTGCGGGGCAAACGCTCCGAAGCGGTGCAGCAGAGAGGCTAGAAAGCGAATCCAGTAGTCTGCGCCGGGCCTTTGCCCCGCCTGCTACGCCAACCTAATTCTGGCGCCGTTTGCCCACATGCCAAAAACCAGTGCCACGCTGCTGATAATCGATGATGACGAAGTAGTGCGCGCGAGCCTCGCGGCCTATTTGGAAGACAGTGGTTTCAGCGTCTTGCAGGCCAGTAACGGCCAGCAGGGTCTCCAGGTATTCGAGCAAGACAAGCCCGACTTGGTCATCTGCGATCTGCGCATGCCGCAGATGGGCGGTCTCGAACTCATTCGTCAGGTCACCGAGCGGTCACCACAGACGCCTGTGATCGTGGTTTCCGGTGCCGGCGTGATGAACGACGCGGTCGAGGCCTTGCGCCTGGGCGCGGCGGATTACCTGATCAAGCCTCTCGAAGATCTGGCCGTGCTCGAGCACTCCGTGCGCCGGGCCCTGGATCGTGCGCGTCTGCTGCTGGAAAACCAGCGCTACCGTGAGAAGCTGGAAAAGGCCAACCGTGAGCTCGAAGCCAGCCTGAACCTGCTCCAGGAAGACCAGAACGCCGGTCGCCAGGTGCAGATGAACATGCTGCCGGAAAGCCCCTGGACCATCGACGCGTTCAAGTTCGCCCACCAGATCATCCCGTCGTTGTACCTGTCGGGTGATTTTGTCGATTATTTCCGGGTGGACGAGCGTCGGGTTGCGTTCTATCTGGCGGATGTGTCGGGCCATGGCGCTTCTTCGGCGTTCGTCACTGTGCTGCTGAAGTTCATGACCACGCGCCTGTTGTTCGAGTCCAAGCGCAACGGCACCTTGCCGGAATTCAAGCCTTCGGAAGTCCTTGGTCATATCAACCGGGGGCTGATCAGTTGTAAGCTGGGTAAACACGTCACAATGGTCGGTGGAGTCATCGACGAGGAGACCGGTTTGTTGACCTATAGCATCGGCGGCCATCTGCCGTTGCCTGTGTTGTACACGCCTGACAGTGTTCGCTACCTCGAAGGGCGCGGTCTGCCGGTGGGGCTTTTCAACGAGGCCACCTACGAAGACCACGTGCTCGAGCTGCCACCGACGTTCAGCCTGACGCTGATGTCTGATGGCATTCTGGATCTTTTGCCAGAACCCACACTCAAAGAGAAAGAAGCTGCCTTGCCCCAACGGGTCAAGTCGGCGGGCGGCAGCCTGGATGGCCTGCGGCAGGTTTTTGGATTGGCCACGCTAGGGGAGATGCCGGATGATATCGCCTTGTTGGTGTTGAGCAGGAATCTTTAATGAGTACCGGTAGAATCCAGTTCGCCGAGCAGGATGGCACCTTCGTCCTGAAGTTCGTCGGTGAAGTTCGCCTGACCCTGTGTTCGGCGTTGGATGCGACTATTGAAAAGATCTTCACCGCGCTGAATTTCAACGCGATCGTGATCGATCTGACCGAAACCCGCAGCATCGACAGTACCACGCTGGGCCTGCTGGCCAAGCTGTCGATCCTGTCGCGGCAAAAGGTCGGCCTGCTGCCGACCGTGGTCACCACCCACGACGACATCACCCGTCTGTTGCAATCGATGGGTTTCGAGCAGGTGTTCAATATCGTCAACCATCCCGTGCCTTGCCCGGAATGCCTCGATGACCTGCCGGATCAGGATCAGTCGGAGGAAGTCGTGCGTATCAAGGTGCTGGAAGCGCACAAGATCCTCATGGGCCTGAACGACTCCAACCGCGAAGCCTTCCATGATCTGGTGAACGCCCTCGAAAGGCATTGATTCCCCAGCCATCAGGCACAAAAAAGGGCGAACCTGTAAGGGTTCGCCCTTTTTGCGTTTGACGTCAGCCCGTTACAGCTTGGCTTGCAGCAGCGCCTCGAGTTTTTCCTGGTCGCGGGCAAACTGACGGATGCCTTCGGCCAGTTTCTCGGTGGCCATCGCGTCTTCGTTGGACAACCAGCGGAACTGCGATTCGTTGAGGCTCAGGCGAGCTTCGCCGGCGTGACCCGGAGCCAGTTTGCGCTCCAGTTTGCCGGTGTCCGCCGCCAGTTTATCGATCAGGTCCGGGCTGATGGTCAGGCGGTCGCAGCCGGCCAGTTGCTCGATCTGGTTGAGGTTGCGGAAGCTCGCGCCCATGACCACGGTCTTGTAGTCATTGGCCTTGTAGTAGTTGTAGATACGCGTCACGGACTGCACGCCCGGATCATCGGCGCCGGTGTAGTCGTTGCCGTTGGCCTTCTTGTACCAGTCGTAGATGCGGCCCACGAACGGCGAAATCAGGAACACGCCGGCATCGGCGCAAGCGGCGGCCTGGGCGAAGGAGAACAGCAGGGTCAGGTTGGTCTGGATGCCTTCCTTCTCCAGCACTTCGGCGGCGCGGATACCTTCCCAGGTGGAGGCGATCTTGATCAGCACGCGGTCGCGGCCGACGCCGGCCTTGTCGTACAGCTCGATCAGACGGTGCGCACGCTTGAGCATCGCGTCCTTGTCGAACGAAAGGCGGGCATCCACTTCGGTGGAAATGCGGCCAGGAATCACTTTGAGGATTTCCTGACCCACCGCGACGCCGAAACGGTCGCTGGCCAGGCCGACATCGCCCTTGCAGTCGCGAACGGCGGCGTTCAGCAACTCGGCGTAGGCCGGAATGGCCGCCGCCTTGAGCAGCAGGGAAGGGTTGGTGGTGGCGTCGACCGGCTTGACCCGGGCAATCGCTTCGAAGTCGCCGGTGTCGGCAACCACGGTGGTGAACTGTTTGAGTTGTTCCAGCTTGGAAGTCATGAGCGTGCTCTGTCCTATGGGTCTGACGACATTACCCGAGCGCTGACAGCCACTCAAGGGCATGTGGATGTATCGATAGCCCCGCGGGCAACAACCTGAAAACGGCTGTTTGAACGGGCGGGGCGCGGTATCGATAGATACGATGCCAAATCGCGGCACAGGTTCAAAGCAACTGACTGATGAATATGCGACCTATTCGGACTCCAGCTGCGTTCTGACGGCCGCTTCTGCCGGCTTCGGTTGCCCGTTCGAGGTCTGCAAGCCGAAATTCTTCTCCCGGTCATTGCTACCTGAATCACTGTTCTTCCATTCATAAATCGACGTCAGCGGGATTTGCAGCCGTTTCACATCGGCGATGAATGCGGCGACCTTGGCGGCCTGTCCGTCGGGACCGCCGTTGGAAGGGAGCGCCGAAATGCCCCATTCACTGATCACGCCCGGCAGGTGGAAATTCTGCTGGATGAAGGTTTGCGCATTGCCGATCTGCGTCGCCGTCATGCCATAGGGATGGTAGGAAATGGCGCTCAGGCATTTGGGATACGCGCCGAGAATGCTGTTCAGCGCCACGGTCGAGGCCGAACCGGCGTTCGGTGGCCGGGCGAAGCCGAAACCGATCACGGGGGTGGTGGTGGGATTGTCTTGCAGCGCCTTGCACATGGCGCTCATGAACGGTGCAAAGGTAGTGCTGAAATTGCCCGTGGGCCAGTACGTGTCCAGATCCGGTTCATTCCAGATTTCAATTGCGACCAGATGAGAACCGTAAGTCCGCTCCAGGCTGCTCACCGCGCTGGCAAATGCTGCGCCAGCGGTGGCGGGGTCTGTGGACAGCGGTTTGATGGCGCGCACCGTCATCAACACCGGCAACCCCGCGGATCCAGCGGCGGCAAACGCATCGCCGAGCTGTTTCTGATAAGCCTTGTCACCCAGGCTGTCGCTCCACGCGCCCAGGCGCACGAAACTGAAGCCGGCAGCCTTGATCTGCGCGGCATCGGCGGCGGAAAAGTTCTGCACTTTGACCTGAACGCCGACCGTTTTGTGGGGGAGGGCGGGGAACAGCTCGCTGGCGTGGAGCGAAGGCGCTGCACTGAGCATTAACAGGGAAAGGGCGCCGAGACGAATGAGATGTGCTGATTTCATGTCTGCTCTCCTGATGAGAAATGACATCTAGCCAATAGTTATCTCGTTACCCCTATTCCGATGTCCGAAGGGTTGAAAAGTGCACCAATGTTATTTTTTGTCGGAAAAGTCCGCGTGTAAAAAGCGCCGAAAATCACAGTTATTTTTAGTCCGGTAATTCTGGTTGGGTGACTTTTGGACCCCGTGGTACTTAATGCACCGGTACTAACAGGCGAAACTGTTTCCGAGTGCAGGAAAGTCCTGTGGATTCATTTAAGTCCACGGGACATGTTGGCCGATTGACATTACACGGGAAAGTAAACCTTGTTCAAAAAGATCCTTGTCGTCTGCGTCGGCAATATTTGCCGAAGTCCGACAGCAGAACTGTTGCTGCGTAATGCACTGGCGCCCTCGACCATCACGGTCACCTCCGCAGGCTTGTCCGCAAGGGTTGGCGAGTCCATGGAGGCGACGGCCCGCAAGGTGCTGGAAGACCGCGGGCAGTGCGCCGAAGGCTTCAAGGCGCGGCAACTGACAGCGGACATCGTCAATGAATCGGACCTGATTCTGGTGATGGAAAAAGAGCATGTAAAACAAGTACTGAAGATTGCCTCTCACGCCAGGGGCAAAGTGTTTCTTCTCGGCAAGTGGCAGAACGAACGAGAAATACAGGATCCGTATCGTCAAGGGCAGGCCGCTTTTATTCATGCCCATGCATTGATTGAAGATGCTGTTGGCTCCTGGGCACAGCGCCTCGGGCATTGATGAATATTCTTCAGAACAGTGAATGGTAAGAAAGACTTATGCAGTTACCGTCAGTAGTCGGCACCCGTGACAACGATCAAGACAGTATTGATCTTCTCGGCATATTCGGCAGTTTGATCGACCAGAAATGGTTGATCGGCGCCTTCACCGGCGCGTTCATGATGACCGGCGTCGCCTATGCGATTCTGGCCACGCCGGTGTATCTGGCCAACGCGCTGGTACAGGTCGAGCCGAAAAAGAACGACATGCTCGGCTTCTCCGATCTCAACAGCATGCTGGGCGGTCAGTCGCCCTCCGTGACCGAGATCGGCATCATCAAGTCCCGCGCGGTGATCGGCAAGACCGTCGACGATCTGCGCCTGGACATCGACGTCACCCCCAATACTTTCCCGGTGATTGGCGGCTTTCTCTCACGCCGCTATCGCGGTGAAACCGAACTCAGCGTCGCGCCGCCACGTTTCGGGTTGAGCAGCTACGCGTGGGGCGGTGAGCGTCTGGAGTTCGCCCGGCTCGATCTGCCCAAGGAACTGCTGGGCAAAAAACTCAGCCTGATCGCCGGCGAGCAGCAGCGCTTCCAGTTGTTCGACGACAACGACAATCTGCTGGCAGAAGGCACTGCCGGTGAAGCCTTCGCACAGGATGGCGTAGAGGGGCAGATCACGCAGCTGTTGGCCAACCCTGGCACCCGTTTCGAAGTGGTGCGCTATCCCCGAATCGTGACCATTCAGGGGTATCAGGACGCGCTGGATATTTCCGAACAGGGCAAGGAGTCGGGGATCATCCGTCTGGCCCTGGCCAGCACCGACGCCGCCGAAGCGGTGAAAATCCTCAACAAGATTGCCTCGCTGTACGTGGACCAGAACGTACGCCGCACCTCGGCCGAAGCCGCGCAGAGCCTGGCCTTCCTGCAAAGCCAGTTGCCGCAGGTCAAACGCGATCTGGCCAAGGCCAGCGATGCGCTAAACGCCTACCAGACGCGCGGCAAGACCGTGAACATTTCCCTGGAAACCCAATCGGTGCTCGGTCAGTCCGTCGCCCTCGAAACGCGGATTTCCGAGCTGAAAATGCAGCAGGCGGAAATGGACCGCAAGTTCACCAGACAGCATCCGGCCTATCGAGCCCTGATGACCCAGATCGGTGAATTGACCCAGCAACAGAAATCGTTGGAAGGCAAGGTTGGCGACCTGCCGGCCACGCAACAGGAACTGCTCAATCTGACCCGCGATGTCGAAGTGGCTTCGCAGATCTACACCCAGTTGCTGAACAAGTCCCAGGAACTGGACATCATCCGCGCCGGCGCCGTGGGCAACGTGCGTCTGGTGGACTCGGCGGATGTCGACCTGACCAGCCCGGTCAAGCCGAAGAAAGCCCTGATCGTGCTGATCGCGACCTTCCTCGGTGCCTTCGTCGGCGTGGCGCTGGTGCTGTTGCGCAAGTCCCTGAGCAAGGGCCTGGAAGGGCCGGAAGCCATCGAGCAGCTCGGCTTGCCGGTCTACGCATCGATCCCTTACAGCGCCCTGCAACAGGAAGAGGACACCAAGAAAGTCCGCGCCAAGGTCACGGCGGACACACCGGCGTATCTGCTGGCCCTGCGCAATCCGACGGACCTGTCCATCGAGTCGATCCGCAGCCTGCGCACTTGCCTGCATTTCGCGGCGCTGGATTCGACCAACAACCGCATCATGATTTCCGGTCCGAGTCCGCAGGTCGGCAAGACCTTTGTGTCTTCCAACCTCGCGGCGGTCATGGCTCAGAGCGGCCAGCGCGTGGTGCTGATCGATGCCGACATGCGCAAGGGCCATCTGCACAAGACACTGAATACACCGATCACCAACGGTTTGTCGGACCTGCTGGTCAAGCGCTGCACCCTGGAGCAGGCGATCAACAAGGTCGAAGTCGACAACCTGCACTTCATCAGCCGAGGCCAGGTGCCGCCCAATCCTTCCGAACTGCTGATGCACGCCAATTTCCGCGAACTGCTGGCGGAACTCAGCGAGCGCTACGACGTGGTGATCATCGATACGCCACCGCTGCTGGCGGTAACGGACGCGGCGATTGTCGGCCGTGAAGCGGGCATCAGCCTGATCGTCGCGCGCTTCGGCGTGAACCCGGCCAAAGAAGTCGAACTGACCATTCGCCGCTTCGCCCAGAACGGCATCGAGTTGAAAGGCGCGGTGTTCAACGGCGTCGAGAAGCGTGCGGCCAGTTACTACGGCAACGGCGGCTACGGCTATTACAACTACGAATACGCGTCCGACAAATCCTGAGTTTCAGCGATTGTTCTTACAGGCAACAAAGTGGGTGGGTTGTGAAAAAAATACTGCACGTGGCTGAAACGATAAAAGGTGGCGTGGCGACGGTGATCCGCACGATTTCGGCATCCCCGGACGATGCGCAAGCGAACTACGAACTGGTGTATCTGGTGCCGCAGGATCAGGAAAAGGAGCTGCACGGCATCGCCCCGCAGCAGATCCGCACCTTCGAGCGAACCGGGCGCAATGTGCCGTCGTTGCTGCGTTTTGCCTGGCGCCTGATGCAAGTGATGCTTAAGGAAAAACCCGATGTCGTGCACCTGCACAGCACGTTTTCCGGGGTGATCGGCCGTTGCGTGTGCGTGATTCTGCGGCCGTGGCGCAAACCGAAAATCGTCTACTGCCCGCATGCCTTTTCGTTCCTGATGGAAAGCTCGCCGACCAAGCAGAAAGTCTATGCGTGGATCGAGCGGGTGTTGCAGAAGGTCACCGACACGATCATCTGCGTCAGCCAGTACGAACTGGACAAAGCCGCAGCGTTCGGCATCGAGCGCAAACGCATGCGGCTGATCTACAACGGCATTCATCCCAAGGATGAGGAGCGTAAAGCCGAGGATCCGCAGCCGATTCACCTCCTGTTCGTCGGCCGGCTCGACTATCAGAAAGGCTTCGACGTGCTGCTCAAGGCCTACGCCAGGACCGGGCGTAACGACCTGAAACTGACGGTGGTCGGCAGTGCGGTCAACGAGGCGACGGTCGATTGCCCGCCAATGGACGGCGTTCAGTACCTGCCGTGGGTCACGCCGGCCGAGGTCAACGCGCTGTATCAGCAGGCCGATGCGCTGGTCGTCCCGAGTCGCTGGGAAGGCTTTGCCATGGTGCCGCTGGAAGGCATGGCGCTGGGCCTGCCGGTGATCGCCAGCGACTGCACGTCGCTGCCGGAACTGGTCACCCACGGGGTATCCGGCTACGTGTTCCCCACCGGTGATCACCACGCGCTGGCCGATCGCCTGAAGCAGATCCAGAAACCCGCATTGTCAGCCCTCGGCATCGAAGGTCGGCGCATCGTCCGCGAGCGCTTCAGCGCCGCGTTGATGATCCGCCAGACCTACGACGTGTATTCCGCTCCCTCTTATTAAGTAGAACGCCGCTCATGAACGTAACGATTTTGCATGGCTACAGTGCCTCCAATTCCGGTGATGGTCTGCTGGTCGATCTGGCCATTGCGCTGGTGCAGCGCAATTTTGGTGAAGACACCGCGATCAGCGTCGTGGCCTCCGATCCGGATTCCTTCAAATACCTGCCGCACCCGCGCTTTGACGCGCCGGTCATGGCAGCCAAGGGCCTGGGTCGGGTCAAGCAGGCGGTATTCCTCAATCAGTCCTACGCCGGGCTGGCGGATCTGTTGAAGAAAACCGATCTGATCGTCGGCGTTGGCGGCGGCTATATGCGCTCCAAAAGCGCCTTCGAACACATCAAGCTGAAACTGGGCCACGCCAAGCAACTGGAAACCGCGATCCTCAGCAAAGTCCCGTCGGTGTACCTGCCGCAGAGCATCGGGCCGTTCCACGGTGACAGCGACAAGATCGTCGGCCACTACGCCAGCGCCGATGCGGTGTTCGTGCGCGATAACCGCTCCTCGGCGTTGTTCGACGCCTGCGAAAATGTCTACCGCGCACCGGACCTCGCGGTGCAGGCCCTGGCCGGCAAAATCCTGCAGCAACCCAAGTTCACCCGCTGCGCCTCGACGCCGGCCACGGTGTGCGTGGTGCTGCGTAAACCGCCGGCATGGAGCAAGGAAAAGAAGCTCGCCTACGTGGCCAACCTGAAGGTGCTGCTGCAGCGCTTGAAGAACAAAAGCAAAGTGGTCTGCGCGGTGCAGAGCGCTGTGCGCGGTAACGATGACGGTGCGTTCTATCGCGAACTGGGCATCACCGAAGACCTGCTGTCGTTGAAGGCCACGATTGCCAAATATCAGCCGGACCTGGTGATTTCCGTGCGCCTGCACGGGGCGATCGAATCGCTGCTCTCCGGGGTGCCCGCGTATCACATCAGCTACGAGCGCAAAGGCTTCGGCGCCTATCAGGACATGGGCGTCGAGGACTGGGTAATCAACGGTGGCGACATCGATGTCGACACCATCATCGACACGGTTTACGCGCCTGACGCGCTGTCGAATTTCGGCAAGCGCCTGACCGACACCTGCCGTGAAATCGAGGCCAAAACCGTGGCCATGGACGACATCATCAAGGGCGTCATTCGATGATATTCCGCTTGTTGCTGCGCGGCGGAGCACTGGGCGCGAAGTTCCTGCTGGTGCTCGCCATCACCCATTACCTCGGTTACGAGGCGCTGGGGTTTTACGGCGTGGTGGTCGCGGCGTCATTGATCGCGTCGAAGTTCTACAGCGTCGGTTTCAGTTCCGAGATCAATCGGCTGATCAGCGTCGGCGGCAGTTCGAAGCGTGTGGTCGACAAGGTTCTGCTGCTGTACCTGGCCGTGGGGTTGCTGTTGTCGGTGCTGACGGTGCTGATCTATTCGCTGTTCCAGCAGGTCGAGGCGACGGCGGCATTGATCGCCTGTGTGACCCTGGTTCTGTTGACCGAGCATCTGTCGTTCGAAATCAACTCGTTCGTGTTTTCCGCGCAGAAAGCCACGGCGGGGGCGCTGCTGTTTTTCATCAAGACCGGCCTCTGGGCACTGCTCGCCGTGGGCGGGATGATGCTCGGTTGGGTGTCCGGAATCGCCAGCGTGCTGTGGCTGTGGGTCATCGCCAACGTGCTGGTGATCGTCGCCGGTTACCTGATTGTGGTGAACGTCCATCGCGGGCGCGAAGAAGGGACGCTGGCGACGGCGACCGTCTGGAAAGCCGGGTTGCCGTTCTATCTGGGCACCGGTCTGATCGCGTTGAGTCAGTACGCCGAACGTTTTCTGATCATTGATCTGGAACCCTACGCCAGCCTCGGTAAATACGTGTACGCCTGGTCGGCGGCCAACACCTTGCAGGCGTTGTCCTATGCGGTGGTGGCGGTGGTCGGCATTCCGGTGCTCGCCAAGCGTTACCAGGCCGATCAACAAGCGTTCACGGTCAGGCAGTTGTTCGTGAACAAATGGGTCGCGCGTTCGCTGGAGGTTTCAGCGGCAGTCGCGGTGGCGATTTATCTGTTCTTCAATGTCGTGCTCGATTACGTCGGCGCAGCGGTGCCGCGTCCGGACAACGGAATCCTCGGCGTGCTGATCTTTTCCTTCGCCCTGCGCGCCATCGGCGACATCGTTTGGGGTGGTTTGATCGCGTCGAAAAACAGCCGGGTATCCCTCGCCAGTTCGGCCCTTTGCCTGCTGATTTCGATACCAGTCAGCTATATGCTGATCAAGCACTATTCGATTTATGGCGCGGCCTGGGGCAACGTCTTCGGGATCATCGTGCAGCTCGGCGTGATTGCGCTACTGACCCGTGCAACGCGTGCGAAAAAGGCTGTCGTGTCATGGGCCTGAAACTGCCGTGCATCGAGTTTCGCGGCAAGAAACTTGATTCGTCGCTGTCGTTCCTGATCCTGTTCACCGGCCTGTTTCTGTCGGTGGCCATGCCGCTGCTGATCCCCCGCGATCCCGGCCCGGATGCGATGACCCTGTGGTCGTCCTATGCCCGGGCCGACAACTGCAATTTCTGGAACCCGTTCTCGCCGGATCGCTCGTCCTACGAGTGTTCGGCGTTCCTGCTGCGGCCCACCGGGATCAACCTGACCAACGCTTGGGCCTACGGGATGTTCTGCAATTTCTTCCTCACGGCGATTCCGGTGGTGGTGTTCCGGCGCATGCCGCTGGCGATCTTCGGGACCCTGTGTCTGTGGGGCGTGGTGCGCTCGTTCTTCCTGGAAAACCTGACCAAGGAAATCATTGTGTCGGTGGCGGTGCTGAGCATTCTGTTCAGCTCGCTGACGCGCAAATATCGCGGCGGTTTTTTCCTGTCGGCGGTGATCTACGGCGTGCTGATCCGGCCCTACTGGATTCTGTTTTCGCTGTCCTGGGTCGGCGTCTGCATGATGAAGAAATACGTGTCGCGCATGACCTTCTTCCTGATGCTGTTCCTGTTCTACCTGGCAGTGGCCATGGCCATCCAGTTGGCGCTGGGCTTTCCGGTGTCGTCGATTCGCGCCAGCAACAACGAACTGCGCACGGCGGGCGAGGAGGGTTCCAAGTCGCTGATCGTCTCGTGGCTCAGCGGCAGCGACTTCGTTTCGCAGGCCCTGGACTCGATGATCATCTTCTTTCGCCTGTCGTTCCCGGTTGAGCTGATCCTGCTCTCCGGGCCGGGCCAGGTGATCTTCGTGGCGCTGATGATCATGACCGCGTTGCTGCTGTTCAAAGTCATCACCTCGACCGATTACAAGGGCGCGCCGATCCAGACCAAACCCAAGGAACTGATCGCGATTCCCCTGGCGTTTCTGCTGGTTCAAGGCTTGTTCGAACCGGACTTCGGCTCGTTCGCCCGACACTTTTCGATGGTGGTGCCGGTGTTGTTCGTGGGCCTGGGCTTGATGCTGCGGGCGAACAAACCGGTGCGGGTCGAATCAAGAATTCTGAATTGAGGCGGGTGCTTTATGTCGAGCAAGAAAAAGTCCCTGGAGATCGAAACCCTGCGCGGGCTTGCTTGCCTGTTGCTGGTGCTCTACCACGTGATCGGCCCGTTGGGCGGCGGTTTGAAGATCGACATCGGCTCGCCGTTCCGGGTGATCGCCGATTCGATGGTGTACGTGCGCATGCCGCTGTTCACTTTCATTTCCGGCTACATCTATTCCATCTACAAGATTCGCGGCAATGACTTTTCGGCGTTCTTCACCGGCAAGGTGCGGCGGCTGATCGTGCCGCTGTTTTGCGTGGGTGTGCCGTTCTCCGTGTTGCAGGCGGTGGGGCCGGGCGTGAACAAGGATGTCGGCGTGATCGATGCGCTGTTGTCGTTCTATGTGCCGGTCAACCACTTCTGGTTCCTGCAGGCGGTGTTCATCATTTTCATGTTTGTCGGCCTGCTGGAGTGGCGTGGATTGCTGCGCTCGGCGACACGTCTGTACCTGCTGTTCGCGTTCTCTGCAGCGGTGTTTCTATTGCCGCCATTCAAGTTCGATGCGTTCGGCATCAACGGTGCGACCTATCTGTTGCCGTTTTTTGTGGCGGGGATGATCGGTCAGGAAAATGTCAGCGCGTTGAAGCAGCGGTTCAAAGTGATCGGCCCGTTGGTGTTTGTGCTGATCTCCCTGACGCTGTTGTACATCGCCTCACTGGATCGTGAGCTGATCATCGATCGTCGCAGCCTGATCGGCCTGACGGTGGGGTGCGTGTCCTGCTTCGCGTTGCTGTCGAGTGACATGCGTTCGAAGGCGCTGACCTGGCTCGGTGGTTACTCTTACGCGATTTTCCTGTTTCATGTGTTGTTCGCCGCCACCTCGCGCTCGGTACTCGGGCGCCTGGGCATCAAGGACGAAAGCGTGCTGGTGTTCTGTGGCGTGGCTTGCGGCTTGCTCGGGCCGGTGCTGCTCTCGACCATTTTCAGCCGGTTCAACTTCACTTCGGTGCTGTTTCTGGGCGAGCGTGCGGCGGCAAAAAAACCGGCGGGGAACGTCTCCCCGACGCCGGTTTCGGCTAAAGGAAGTGCTTGATGGTTGCAGTGGATGACGCAGCGCCGGTCGCGGCGTCGGTGGTTGAAATCGGTGACGCCCGCGAGCGTTTTGCTCAGTGGCGCGAAGGCAAGGCCGGAAAGGTGTTGTCGGTCTCGGTGATCGGCGACAGCTACAGCGCCGGGCAGGATTTTTATCTGAACAAACTGGTGCAGCGGCTGGTCGGGGAGGTCGGTTTTGCCGGCCCCGGTTATGTCGGTTTCAACCATGGTGCTGCGCTGGGCGGCAGCCACTTCAAGTACACCCGCAGCAGCGAGAAATACTTTGGTGGCGACTGGAAGGTGTCGGACCTCGGCGTGGCCAGTCCCGACAGCCGTACCGTGACTGGAAGTCCCGGCGCATGGCTGCAGGTCGATGCCCATCCGAGCGAAGCGATAAACACCGCTGTCACCCAGGCAAAGTTGCTTTATCTGGGCAGCGGCGAATCCAGTGAACTGCACTATCGCTGGTCGCCCTCGCAATCCTGGCAGCCGTTGAAGTTAAGCGGCGTCGGTGTTCAGGAAGTCCCATTGTCAGGTACATCCGCCGCGACGGATTGGTCATTCAGGCTGGAAGTGGTGAAAGGCGCACCAACCTTGTTCGGCCTTTGGATGAGCAACGAGCAGGCCGGTTTGCGGGTGTCGAAACTGGCGGCGTCGGGTGCGGCATCCGGCGATTTCTATCATGCCGATGGTCAGTGGCAGGTCCAGTGGAAAGCGGTGGTGTCGAAGATTCCGGCTGACGTCTATCTGATCATGCTCGGCGGCAACGATCAGGGTTTCGGCGTGAAGCCCGAGCAGTACCTGAAGAACGTTAAGGGGCTGGTCGGGATGATCCGCGAGATTCAGCCGGCCGCGAGCGTCAACCTGATCATGCGCCAGGACACCACACGTTCCAGCGCCTATCCGATGTCGGCCTACGCGCAGGTGCTGGAGCCCTGGGCCCGCGAGCAGCATCTGGGCTGCGCCAATCTGCAATGCGCATTCGGTACGGATGTAAAACGCTATGCAGCGGCGATGATCGGCCCGGACAAGATACATCCGCTGCCGGCCACCGGCGGGAAGGTGATTGCCGATTACTTCTATCGGATGATCGTCGGCGGCAACCACGGGACTTCCTGCGGCGCCGCCTCGGAATAAGGGTTCAGCCCTTGTCGAAGCTGTCCACGTGACCCA
The DNA here is from genome assembly GCF_003576265.1 of Pseudomonas sp. 91RF. Taxonomy (NCBI): domain Bacteria; kingdom Pseudomonadati; phylum Pseudomonadota; class Gammaproteobacteria; order Pseudomonadales; family Pseudomonadaceae; genus Pseudomonas; species Pseudomonas sp. 91RF. The sequence goes on along the minus strand of NZ_QWFC01000017.1, from coordinate 55,890 downwards.
GAAGCTCTGCAGTCTTCTGCGGCATCAACTGCGTCACACAACGGGTTTCCACATTGATGATGATCGCCGGCTCGTTGCAGCAGAGGCGCACGCGGAATCGCCAGTCGCCGAGAATCACCTTCAGGCCGTCGCGGTCATCGACCTCCAGCGCCTGCTCGCCATAGATCCGTTTCAGATGGGCGAGCAGGGGATAGGGATCGCGCAGCGGCCGGCGAATGTCCCCGGACGATGGAAACATGCCGATCCGTTCCACCAGCAGGATGGTCCCCAGCCAGGACTCATTGGCGCTGGGCAATGGCTGATGACGAGACAACCAGCTCATCACCCCGAGGTTATCCACCTCCCGTTCAATGTCTGTCGAATGTTGTGCGATGTTCATGGTTGCCTCGCCGGATGTGGGTGGGGCGCCTTTCAGCGGCCCTTGAGGTAGACGTTGTCGTAGCAGAAGTTGGTCGCTTGCAGGTAACCCTCGGCGTCACCGCAGTCGAAGCGCAGGCCCTTGAACTTGTAGGCCAGCACGCAACCGTTCTGCGCCTGTTTCATCAGGGCGTCGGTAATCTGGATTTCCCCGCCCTTGCCGGGCTCGGTGTCGGCGATCAGGTCGAAAATGTCGGGCGTCAGGATGTAGCGGCCGATGATCGCCAGGTTCGACGGAGCGTCCTGCGGCGCCGGTTTTTCCACCATGTGGTTGACCCGGTAAATGCCCTCGGAAATCGCCTCGCCGGCGATCACGCCGTACTTGTGGGTCTGGTCTCGCGGGACTTCCTGGATGGCGACAATCGAGCAGCGGAATTTCTTGTAGAGCTCGATCATCTGGGTGAGCACGCCGTCACCTTCAAGGTTCAGGCAGAGGTCGTCGGCCAGGACCACGGCGAAGGGCTCGTCGCCGATCAATGGGCGACCACTGAGAATTGCGTGGCCCAGACCTTTCATTTCCACCTGACGGGTGTAGGAGAAGGTGCAGGTGTCGATCAGCTCGCGAGTGCCGGCCAGGAACTTCTCTTTCTCGGTGCCGCGAATCTGGTGTTCGAGTTCGTAGCTGATGTCGAAGTGGTCTTCCAGTGCGCGCTTGCCCCGGCCGGTGACGATCGCCATGTGCTGCAGACCGGCGTCTCGTGCTTCTTCAACGGCGTACTCGATCAACGGCTTGTTGACGATCGGCAGCATCTCTTTCGGCATGGCTTTGGTGGCCGGCAAGAAACGCGTGCCGTAGCCGGCAGCGGGGAACAAACATTTACGAATCATAGAAGTTTCCTGGACATTCATGGCATACAGCCATCGGTTACATTGCAATAAGGAAAAGTTGCAAGTTGATGAAGCTGTACTTTAATACCTGAGTCAGGTTATGAGTGACAACGTTAGCTTGGTTTAAAAGAGGATAATGTTATTAGATGTCGGCTTGATAAATAACAGTTATTTTTAGTCGGTATCTGTTGATAGTGGTGAAAGTGCGGGAGTGCTAATAAGTACCGGGCAATACAGTTTGGCCTTTAAAAATATTTTTGGCCAGTGATGGAACTGTTTTTGTTTTGGGTTGTTGTCGCCCTGTTTATGTGAGGCAATACACACATTAAACAAGTTGGGCTTGACACGCTAGTTGGCACTTTTCCCACTATGGACCGCGCTATGAAGATTCTGGTAACGGGTGGCGCCGGGTATATCGGCTCGCACACCACACTCGCATTGCTTGAAGCAGGTTATGAAGTTGTCGTTCTGGATAATCTTTGCAACAGCAGCGACGCGGCACTCCATGCCGTGGAAGGCATTTGCGGCAAAAGTGCGCTGATGATTCGCGGCGATGTGTGCGACCGGGCGTTGCTGGACCGGATATTCCAGCAGCATTCAATTGACGCCGTCCTGCATTTTGCCGGGCTTAAAGCGGTCGGCGAGAGCGTGCGCAAGCCGCTCGAATATTACGAAACCAATGTCAGCGGCAGCATCACGCTGTGTCAGGCGATGGCGGCGGCGGGGGTCTTCCGGCTGGTGTTCAGTTCCTCGGCCACTGTTTACGGCGAGCCTGAGCAGATGCCGATCCGCGAGGATTTTCCGACCGGCATCCCGACCAATCCCTACGGCCAATCCAAGCTGATCGTCGAAAACGTGCTGCGCGACCTGAGCCAGTCCGAGCCGCGCTGGAGCATCGCGCTGCTGCGTTACTTCAACCCGATCGGCGCCCATGCCAGCGGCCATATGGGCGAAGACCCGAGCGGCATCCCCAATAACCTGCTGCCCTACATCAGCCAGGTGGCGGTCGGCAGTCTGCAGGAGTTGTCGGTCTTCGGCGACGATTACCCCACGGCAGACGGCACCGGCGTGCGCGATTACATCCACGTCGTCGACCTGGCGGACGGGCACCTGAAGGCCTTGCAGGCCATCGACGGGCGCACCGGCATTCATACCTGGAACCTCGGCACCGGCGACGGTTACAGCGTCATGCAAGTGCTGCGAGCCTTCGAACAGGCGTGCGGCAAGCCAGTGCCGTTTCGGGTGATGCCACGGCGTTCGGGTGATATCGCCGAGAGTTGGGCCGACGCTTCCAAAGCGGAAAAAGAACTGGGCTGGAAAGCCACGCGCAACTTGCAGGACATGGTTACCGATACCTGGCGCTGGCAGTCGAATCATCCCAACGGCTATCTGGAATGATGGCCATTTAGTCCAATGTTATTTTCGGTCAGGTTGTTAGATATCGTCGGGAAATTACACTGGCAATGCCTTTTGCAAGTCCGTAGATATAAACCTGCCGTTCGACTTTTATCAGTTGCGTAGGACTGTGAAAGAACAACGGATCTTGTTCGCGCTTTTTGCGACTTGAACTCTACCACCTCTAACGAAACACCCGATGTAACGGTGCAATGTTAGAAAGGAGTTGATATGAAAAAAGTGATGGCGATTGCCTTGTTGACGATGTTGAGCAACTGGGCATCCGCAGCTGAAGCACCGCTTACTGCGGTAACCAATGTATCGGGCAGTGTCGCGGCTTCTACAGCGCCTGCTGCCAGTACTGCAATGGTTGCCAGTGCCGTAGCGGCGTCCAACAGTGGTGGAAGTGCCAACGGCGGTACAACGGGTACCACCGGTACCACGGGTACAACCGGCACGCACAACTAACTGAAGTAACTGTTGGTGCAGTACAAGGTCGCCCGACGAAAGTCGGGTGACTTTGTTTTGGATTCGCCCTTGAATAGCGTAGTGCCATTATGACTCGTAGTTTTTCTCTTTTAATGCTGGCAAGTCTCGCTCTGCAAGGTTGCATGTTTTCCCCCGGTCAACACCTGAGCACCTTTGGCATCACCCGCCAGGGCGCCAGTGAAAGCAGCCGGGTCGAGTTGATTCCGATCACCCCCAAGCTGATCTCCATGAACCGCGCCACGCAGAAGCGTGAGTCAGTGCCCACGGAATTGCTGGCGACGCCGGCCGAGTACCGCATCGGCAACAACGACGTGCTGTACATCACCGTGTGGGATCACCCCGAGCTGACCGCACCGTCGGGCGCGCAGCAGCAGATCGACGCCAACGGCCGTCTGGTGCGCTCCGACGGCACGCTGTATTACCCGTACATCAAGGAAGTCCAGGCCGCCGGCCGGACCATCCAGCAACTGCGCGACGACATCGAACAACGGCTGTCGGCGTTCATCGCCGAGCCGCAAGTGGACGTCGCCGTGTTGCGTTTCGCCAGCCAGAAAGTCGTGGTCACCGGCGCGGTCGCCAAGGCGGGCCCGCAAGCGATTTCCACCAACCCGCTGAGCGTGGTCGAAGCCCTCGGTTCGGCGGGCATCGACACCAACAATGCCGACCTGTCCGGGTTGTTGCTGACGCGCAACGAGCGGGTCTATCCCCTGAATCTGGATACCCTCAATCAACAGGATTCCGAGTTGCAGAACGTCTACCTCCAGGGTGGCGACAAACTGTATCTGCCGTACAACGACAACAAGCGCATCTACGTGATGGGCGAGGTCAACCAGCCGCGCGCCCTGAGCTTCAAGACGGCGACCATGAACCTGTCCGACGTGCTCGGCTCGGTCGGCGGCTTGAGCCAGACCACCGCCAATGGCAATGCCGTGTACGTCATTCGCGGGGTGGAAAACCTCGATGTCGAGCCGGCGAAGATCTATCAACTGGAAGCCGAATCGCCGACTGCCATGGTCCTCGCCACGCACTTCGAAGTGCGCCCCCAGGACGTCGTTTATGTAGGGCCTGCCAACGTGACTCGCTGGAACCGTCTGATCAGCCAGTTGGTGCCATCGGCATCGATTGTCGGCACTGGCGCTTCCGCTGCGAAGAACTGGAGCGAATTCACCAACAACAGCAAATAAGGCCCGCCGACTTTGAAAATCCTGAATGTTGGCGTCTGCCTGATGGCGGCCTTGTTGCTGTGTGGCTGTAATCCGCTGATGGTTGCGTCGGTGACTAACCTCAAGTCGGCGGTAGTCGGCCCGGATGATATCGACGTGACGCCGGTCCAGGTGGCCGAGGTCAATTATCCGCAACTCAAACTCACCACGCCGTCCGGTTCCGGTGTGCTGGCGCTGGTGCGCAAGCGCGATGACCTGCAGTTCTGGGTGGCGTCCGGCAAGCAGGTCCTGCTGCTGCGCGACGGTCTCGCGGTGCGCAGCATCGGCCTGGGCGCGGAGGGCGACCTGGACGGGACGCGGCTGTCCGATGCCTCGCCGTTCAAGCGCGGTCTGCAACATGTTACCGATGGCCAGACCAGCCAGCGCTGGATCGACCTCTACAAGGGCCAGGAAGTCGGGCTGATCGTCAACAGCCGCTTCACCCGCAAATCCGTGGAAACCCTGAAGATTCTGAACAAGGAATACGCCGTGCTGCGTGTCGATGAACGTATCGACGTCCCGGCCATCGGCCTGCGGGCGACCAATCGTTACTGGGTCGACCCGGTGGACGGTTTCATTGTGCAGAGCGAGCAGCAACTGACCTCGCAACTACGGGTGAAGATCGTCCAGTTGACCCCTGATCGCAGGCATCTGCCATGAAGTGCTTGAGGGTTCTGTCGGCGGGTTTGATGTTGCTCGCCGGCGCAAGTCAGGCGGCGGTCATGGTCACTGGCGATGTCGCCAACCCCGGGCCGGTGACGTTGCCGCCGGGCGGCCGATTGACCGATGTAATCAGCGAGGCCGTGCCTAACGCCGAGGGTTACTGGCTGGCCGGTGTGCTGCTGCGTCAGTCGCTGCTGGAAGAGCAGACCCGGCTCAAGGTCGGCGTGCTGTTCGATCTGGACGTATTGCAGCGCATGGCCGATCTGTTCGACCGGCCAAGCCGCAAAGCCCTGGCGGTGCGCATGGCCGAAGACGTGCAGAAGATGCCGGTCACCGGGCGCCAGATCGCGGACCTGGACCCGGTGGCGCTGGAAGTCGGCTTCGCCCGCAACATTCGTCTCGACGATGGCGATCGCCTGATCTACCCGCAACGGGTCGATGAAGTGGAAGTGCTCGGCGCGGTCGCCGGGACCTGCCGACTGCCTTATCAGCCGTTGCTCGAGGCCCGTGAATACCTCAGCAGGTGCGTGCTGCTGGAGGACGATGCCGACGCCGATTACCTGTGGCTGATCCAGCCCAACGGTGTTTCGCGGCGCGTCGGCATCGCCCACTGGAATCGTGAGAGCGGGCAGTTTCCCGTTGCCGGCAGCAAGATTCTGGTGCCGTTGAAAAACGATGATCTGGATCCGCCTATCCCTGAACTGAATCAGCAGTTGGCCGAATTTATTGCCACGCAGTTGGCTGAGGTGGTTCGTTGAATTTGCGTTTTGCAGCTGTGTTGTTATTGCCGTGCGGCCTGGTCCATGCCGAGCCGCGAATTACCCAGGGCGATTTTGGTGGCACCGGTCTGTTGCAGACGCCCACCGCACGCATGTCCCCGGCCGGCGAGTTGAGCGTCAACGCCAACCGCACCGAGCCTTACAGCCGCTACAGCGTTTCGTTGCAGCCGCTGGACTGGCTCGAAGGTTCGTTCCGCTACACCGCCATCACCAACCGTCCCTACGGCCCGGAATCCATGAGCGGCAACCAGAGCTATAAAGACAAGGCGGTCGACGTCAAAGTCCGGCTCTGGGAGGAAACCCATTGGGCCCCCGATATTTCCCTGGGCTTCCGAGACGTCGGCGGTACGGGTTTGTTCGCCAGTGAATTCCTGGTGGCCAACAAGCGCTTCGACAACCTGGATTTCAGCGCCGGCATCGCCTGGGGTTACATCGGTAATCGCGGCGATATCGACAACCCGTTCGGCTATCTCGATGACCGTTTCAAGACCCGGCCAGCCCTGGAAGGCACCGGCGACGTCAACGCCGGTTCGTACTTTCGCGGCCAGCCATCGTTCTTCGGCGGCGTGAGTTACCAGACCCCCTGGGATCGCCTGAGCCTCAAACTCGAATACGAAGGCAACGATTACAAACACGAACCCAAGGACAACGTGATCAAGCAGGACTCGCCGATCAACCTTGGCGCGGTGTTCAAGGTGACGGACTCCCTCGACGTGAGCGCCGCGTGGGAGCGGGGCAACACAGCGATGTTCGGCGTCACCTTCCACACCAATTTCGTCAGCCGCAAGGCGCCGGCCAAGACCTTCGATCCACCGCCGGAGCCGCTGCCGGCGAAGGCACCGACCACCTCGATGGATCAGGTTGACTGGGCCAACGTATCGCAACGCCTGCAACAGAATGCGGGCTACCGGGTCGAGCGCATCGCCCAGCGCGATTCCGAGTTGATCGTGTATGGCGAGCAGCAGCGCTACTTCCATTCCTCCAAAGCGGTGGGGCGTGCAAGCCGGGTTTTGGACAACAGCGTCAACGATGACATCGACTGGTTCACCCTGGTGAACAAGCGTTACGACCTGCCGCTGGAAGAAACCAGCGTGCCGCGCCAGACCTTCCGCGAAGTGATCAACAATGAGGAACCGCTGCAAGCGTTGCACCGCACCACCGAGGTCAACCCGGCGATGCCACACAACGAGAAGACGCTCTACACCCAGCCGCTGCAGCACTTCAGCTATGGCGCGGGTCTGGGCTTCAAGCAGAACGTCGGTGGCCCGGATGGCTTGCTCTATCAATTCAGTGCGGATCTGGACGCGGAGTTCCGCTTCAACCGCAACACCTGGTGGAGCGGCATGCTCAGCCAGAACCTGACGAACAACTTCGACAAGTTCAAATACGACGCACCCAGCGGCTTGCCGCGTGTGCGTACGGACTTGCGTCAGTACCTGACCACATCCGACACCACCATGCCGTTATTTCAGGTCAGCCACGCCGAGCAACTGGACAAGGATCTGTACGGCATGGTCTACGGCGGTTATCTGGAGTCGATGTTCGCCGGGGTGGGCGGCGAGGTGCTGTTCCGTCCTACCGGCGAGCGCTGGGCGATCGGTGCGGATCTGAACTACGTGCGTCAGCGCGAATTCGATCAGGGTTTCGGCCTGCGGGACTACTCGGTGCTGACCGGTCATATCACCGGTTACACCGATTTGCCCTACGAAACACTGGCGGCGGTCAGCGTCGGGCGTTATCTGGCTGGCGACTTTGGCGGCACGCTGGATATCTCCCGGGAGTTTTCCAACGGCGTGCGCTTCGGTGCCTGGGCGACCATCACCACGGCGGGCAGTGCGGAATACGGCGAAGGTAGTTTCGACAAGGGCATTTATCTGTCGATTCCGTTCGACGAGATGATGAGCATGTCGACCATGCGCCGGGCCAACCTGGTCTGGGCGCCGCTGACCCGTGACGGTGGTGCGAGGCTCAGCCGCAGCTTCCAGCTGCACTCGATGACCGATAGCCGTGAGGACGACATGTTCTATCGCAACTTCGGGAAGATTACCGAGTAAGTCCGGGAGACCGGAAAGCCAAAACGGGAGCTCTTGGGCTCCCGTTTTGGCTTGGGGTGGATGCTGATCCTGATCCATCCACCGTTGCCACAGGTTATCGGGTAATACCTGATCTCCAGCATTAACCGAAACCTTGTGGGAGCGAGCCTGCTCGCGATTGACGTCAGTCCTGTCGACACCCATTCAACTTACCCACCGTGCTCGCAAGCTGCCCGCCAACCTCCCAAATCCCGCCCACAAAAAAGGGGACTTTCGTCCCCTTGCGGTGTTGCCTTTCGAAGCGCTGCGTCTCAGTAAATATCCTTCGACAGCAGGGTAAACGGCGTCTTCACCAAGATCTTCACATCCAGCCACAGCGACCAGTTGTTGATGTACTTGAGGTCGATCTCGACACGCTTCTCCATCTTGTCGAGGGTGTCGGTCTCACCCCGGCAACCGCTGATCTGCGCCAGGCCAGTGATGCCCGGTTTGATTCGGTGACGCGCCATGTAGGCGAGGATCTTGCCCGAGTAGTAGTTGTTGTGCGCCACGGCATGCGGACGCGGGCCGACCAGGGCCATGTGCCCTTGCAGCACGTTGAACAGTTGCGGCAGCTCATCCAGCGAAGTGCGGCGGATGAAGCGCCCGACGGCGGTGATGCGCGAATCGTTGCGGCTGGCCTGTTTGACTTCATGGTCATCGTGCACGCGCATCGAGCGGAACTTCCAGACCTGAATCACCTTGCCGTTCCAGCCATGGCGATCCTGTTTGAAGAACACCGGGCCCGGCGAGCTGAGCTTCACCGCCAGCGAGATCAGCAGCAGCACCGGGCTCAACAGGATGATGGCCAGCAGTGCGACGCTTTTCTCCATCAGGCTCTTGCTCAGGGCAGCGGTCGGGCGGCTGGTCAGCGGGCTTTCATTGAGGTAGATCGCCGGCAGGCCGTCCACGACTTTCACCGAATGATTGAGCAGCGTCAGGCTGTTCAGGTCCGGCACCCAGACCACGTCCACGTTGGCATCCAGCAGATCGCCGTACATGGCTTCGATCTTCGCCGCTTCGGACAGAGACAGCGTGATGTACAGACGGCGGATATCGTGGCGTTTGATCAGCTCCAGGAGGTTTTCCTGATCGCCGACGACCCGTGGAGCATCCGCGTCCAGCGCAGGCACGGTGCCGTTGCTGACCAGTCCCACCAGCGGCAGGTTTTCCTGTTCGCTGAGCTTCTTCGCCAGGCCCAGAGCCAGCTCGCCCGTGCCGACGATCAGGGTCTTGTGCTCGCTTTTGCGTGAACGCTGGTAGTACTTCGAAAACGCGTGCAGGGGCGCATAGAGCAGCGCCTGACCGAGGAAACCGTACACCGCCCAGTCAAGAATCACCTGGCGCGAAAACAGCTCATCAGCCTTGCAGATGAACGCGATGAAGGTCAGCCCGGCCATGGTCATCGACCAGCCCATCAGCAGCCGCCCGAGACCGGTCAGGTAGTTGTCGCGCTTTCGGTAGGCGCCGCTGAACGTGTAGGCCGGAACCGAAGCCAGCACGGCCAGCATGGTGCACATCCGGTAATAGAACTCGACCGTTCCCGTGTGCTGCTCAGCCAATACAAATAACAGTGAAACAATAAAGCACTGTGCCAGCGCCCATTGGCCCCAGAAGGTAAGTCCCTTGAGGCCGGTGTTTCGGTTGATACGTAGAGTGAGATCCATATGCGATATCCCCAAAAGACTTCCATTCAGGTTTCGACAGTTGAAATCCGAGTTGTTAAGCAGAGTTGTTTTTGTTTTAGGTGCCCATGTTCTGAGGTAACAACATCGGTATGCCGAACTGTCGTCAATCAATAGACTAAGTTATTGGGGAAGAAGCTGTCTGACGAGTTCTAACAAGGTGGCAAAGTGCCAAGCAATTGATTGGGGAAATAATCGAACGTTAGAAAAGGTCAAAGGGCAAAGGGTGAACAAACAATAATCTGTTTGCTATCGTAGGAAGGGTGAGGAGGGAAGCATTACTGAAAAGGAGGTTCAAACAAGCAAAGTGCTTTTTTATTTTTGTTATTGCACTTGCTTCAATTTCTGGATGTGGAGGCTGTGCTCAGGCAACAACTTCCTGGATCAGGCAATAACCACGATTGCGCACGGCACGAAACAGCCGTTCACCATTGCTGGCACTTTTGAACTTGTCTTGAAGACGGCTCAGGCACATTTCCAGTCCGCGATATTGTTCCGGTTCCCGGCCGATGCTGAGGATCAGATCGTCGCGACTGACAACACGCTCTTCGTGGTGCAGCATCTTTCTGACCAGTGCGGTTTCGAGGCCGGTGAGGCTGATCTCGACACCTTCCTTGACGAGTGCGCCCTGGTCATTGTCCAGATGCCAGGCCTCCGTGCAGGGAATATTGCCTTCAATGGAGCCGGTGTCTTCCATTGCAGGTGAGTTCTGGAGCGAGTTTACCGATTGTGCCGCCAGCCACTCGGACTCGAGGGTGGCCAATATGCGCTGTGTATCATGTTCAATACTGCGAGCGACGCTTTTCCTTGTGCCGCGTGGGTAAGTGAACTCCATGAGCGTGGGAGTGGAAGAGGGCGAAGCAACACCTTCAACAAACATTTGTGCCTGGGACGTACCGAACGAGTTGAAACGCTCACTGGAGAGAATGCTCTCGAGTTCACGTTGCGACGCGGAGTTATTGGTCACGACAACAAAATATTTGCGTGGGAGGGTTGTACTGGTTTCCATGTCTCTCTCCTGAATAACGCACCAAATTTGGCTAAAAGGTAATCGGCAGACGAGTTATAACGCGCTCGGAAATAATCGACAGGCAGGGTCTGGGCCCAATTATGGCCCGCGACAAGTTCCACTGGGTCTGCTTTTAGAGTAATGATTTATTGTTATGTTTAAGTGTTGCAGCGCTCATTCAATTGACAGCTTTTTATTGGATGGATATTGCAAATAAAACGGTGAGACCGTGGAGTGTTGTAGCGTTGCATCAGACGTTCCCTCGTATGCTGCAAATGGTGATTTCCCTGACTCAGGCGGTCGAGATCAACCCCCTCATCAGACGGTAGCCATACCCGCGAATGCTCTGTATGGCGTTCGTACCGTACACGTCCTTGATTTTCCCACGCAAGCGGCTGATGGATTTTTCCAGCGCGCGAGGGTCGTAGAAATGCGTGTTGAGCCCCATGATGCCGGCGATTTCGTCATGGCTGAGAATGTGATTGCTGGTTTGCGAAAACGCTTCCAGGATCTTCATCTCGGCAAAGGAAATGTCCAGTTTCTTGCTGGTGTCGGAGAGGCAGATACGGGTCGGGTCCAGTATCAGATCAATGTCACGCAGCCATTCTTCACTGCTGAAGAATTCACTCAGCAACTCGCCGCCCTCATCGGAAAGGGTATTGAGCTTGATACAGAAGTCTGCCCCGGCAAGATGGTATTTGATCTTGTTGTGGGCGCCGCGACCGGTAATCACCGCACAAATGATCGGCTTCAAGTTCTCGGTGCGCAGGTTCTCCACCAGCGCCAGATTGTCTTCCAGTGCTTGCGGAGTATCGATGACGATGAAAATGGCGCGATAGGCGCCGTGATATTCGTTTGGCTGATATGAACTAGTGAAAGAGTCGGCTTCCAGCGCCAGACCGGTCTGCACATGTTTGGCGATTAGCGCTCTGAAGTGTTCGGCCACAGCACGGGTACGCGCCAGGGCAAGAACACCTGGCGCGTCGTTTGTCTGGTGCGAGCTTCTAGTCGCTAAGTTCCCTGTAAGCATCATGCCTTGACTCGAAAAAGTGCGGACATCGGGATGTTAAAGCACCGGTTCTCATCTGTGACTGACAATTGGTAACATTCGCGCGATTTTTAGACGTGGCTCCCGAGTTTTTTAACAATAATTAAGCTTTTCAAGCATTTAGTTGATTTTCTCGGGGTGCTGAACTAACGAAACGAACGTCGTTAGATGGTGGCGATGTGCAATGGTGCCACTATTTTGTAATTATGGCGACCGGTTTTTATGTCCTATGGCCAGTATGGTTCGTCGCCAGAATCAGGGGAGTGTGAGGTGGGTCACATTTTAGGGGCGCAAGGTTATTTTTGCCACTAAGTGAACAAGTTCACAGACAGACGATTATTAACATGGCTTGAGTGTGTCTTTTGATAAGACATATTCTCCGTCACCAAATCGGGCAATGACTGTAGATCTGCCAATTGTTTAATTGCTGATACCCAATGCCTGAATGCAGTTGACCGGGCGCTCTTGAAGAGCGTTCTGACGGAGGATTAATGGATTTACTGACCTTGTTCAAGGTGTTGGTTTTAAGTGCGGTAGAAGGTCTCACCGAGTTCTTGCCCATCTCCAGTACGGGCCACCAGATTATCGTTGCCGACTTGCTCGACTTCGGTGGCGAACGCGCGATGGCGTTCAACATCATTATTCAACTGGGTGCCATTCTGGCTGTCGTCTGGGAGTTTCGCCCGAAGATCTTCGAGATCGTCAAAGGCCTGCCGACCCAGCGCAATGCACAACGCTTCACACTTAATCTGCTGATCGCATTTTTCCCGGCAGTGATTCTCGGCGTGTTATTTGCCGACGCCATTCATCATTACCTGTTCAACCCGATCACCGTGGCGGTCGCACTGGTGGTGGGCGGTATCGTGATGTTATGGGCAGAAAAACGAAATCATGTAGTGAGTGTCGAGCACGTCGACGACATGGCCTGGTCCGACGCGCTGAAGATCGGTTTCGTACAGTGCCTGGCGATGATTCCCGGCACCTCGCGCTCCGGCTCCACCATCATCGGCGGCCTGCTGTTCGGCCTGTCGCGCAAGGCCGCCACGGAGTTCTCGTTCTTCCTGGCAATGCCGACCATGGTCGGCGCGGCGGTGTATTCCGGCTACAAATACCGCGACCTGTTCCAGGCCGGCGACCTGCCGGTCTTCGCCCTGGGCTTCGTCACCGCATTCGTCTTCGCAATGATCGCCGTACGCGGCTTGCTCAAGTTCATTGCGAACCACAGCTACGCCGCGTTTGCCTGGTACCGGATCGCGTTTGGTTTGCTGATCCTGGCGACGTGGGTGTTTGGCTGGGTGAACTGGACGGAAGCGGCGGCTTGATCACTGACTGCTGATCAGCGCGGCAACGGCGAGGTCGCTCAACTCCATATCAGGCGATTCCTGACGAAAACGCTGCAAGGCTGACGTGAAATATGCGGCTTGCAGCATGCCGTCGCTGGCGAGATAGAGCCGCGCGTCCTCGAGCTCCGCAGCGGAGTAAACGCGTTTATGGCTGTCGGTGGTTTCTTGCGAGGCCGTAAAGGGCGTGAGCAGCAAAGAGACAAGTGTGAAACCAGACAGCTTGGTCACCTCCCATGGCGTATCGGTGTTACCCAGACACAACCCGTCGCAGTGGGCCTGAACATTGGACGTGACGCAAAACAAAGCAAGGAAGGTGCAGCGCTTGAAGCCAGAGAAATTCAACGCGGGCATAAACAAAAGACATCCTGTCAGTACATCAAAAGAACCACAGCAGCAGGCAACGCTCATTCGTTGCCCGCACATTCAACGCGTCGATCAACGACCCGCCAACAACTCCGCCGCCTGATCCAGCAACGCCAGCGGATCCTTGGCCTTGTGAATATCCACCGACAACAACTGCCGAAACTTGCGCGCCCCCGGGAAACCGGTGCCCAGTCCCAGCACATGTCGGGTGATGTGATGCATCGCCCCGCCCGTCGCCAGATGCTCGGCAATATAAGGCCGCAACTGCGCCAACGCCTCGGCCCGGGTGATCACCGGCGCCGAACTGCCGAACAACTGCTGATCCACCTCGGCCAGCAGATAGGGATTGTGATAAGCCTCACGGCCCAGCATCACCCCGTCAAAGGTCTGCAAATGCTCATGGCAGGCCTCCATCGTCTTGATCCCGCCGTTCAGAATGATCTCCAGCTCCGGAAAATCCGCCTTCAACCGCGCCGCCACGTCATAACGCAACGGCGGAATGTCACGGTTCTCCTTCGGCGACAACCCCTCCAGAATCGCAATCCGCGCATGCACCGTAAAACTCGTGCACCCGGCATCCCGCACCGTACCGACGAAATCGCACAGCTCCTCATAACTGTCCCGCCCATTGATCCCGATCCGGTGCTTCACCGTCACCGGAATCGACACCGCATCACGCATCGCCTTCACACAATCCGCCACCAACTGCGGATGCCCCATCAGGCACGCCCCGATCATATTGTTCTGCACACGATCACTCGGGCAGCCAACGTTCAGATTCACCTCGTCATAACCGTGCTCCTGCGCCATACGTGCGCAAGCGGCCAGGTCCTGCGGGACACTACCGCCCAGTTGCAACGCCAGCGGGTGCTCGGCTTCGTTGTGACGGAGGAAACGCTCGTGATCGCCGTTGAGCAAAGCGCCGGTGGTGACCATTTCGGTGTAGAGCAGGGCGTTTTTCGACAATAGGCGTAGGAAGAACCGGCAGTGACGGTCAGTCCAATCCATCATAGGTGCAACGGAGAACCGCCGAGATAGCGCAGGGCTTGAGTTTACTGGGCTGGAGTGGGTATTTGGTACCATTTTACTCAACGTGTTTAAAGCAGGTTTTTAGGCGTTTTCAGGCGTTTTTTTCGTCTCACTGGTACAATGTACCAATCACTTTCGGAATTGTACCAGTCGATTATGGCAACGATCAGAGCTCGAAAACGCACCGATGGCTCAGTCAGTTACACGGCACAGATACGCCTGTTTCGCGATGGAGCGCAAGTCTACCAAGAGAGCCAGACCTTCGCCCGGAAACAGGCGGCACAAGTATGGGTGCGGCGACGTGAAGCAGAGCTGGATCAGCCTGGTGCGATTGAGCGTGCGAACCGCACGGGCGTCACCGTGCAGGACATGATCACTCAGTATCTGAATGAAATGGAGAAAGTCCGGCCGCTCGGTAAAACAAAGGAAGCCACTCTGAAGGCTATTGCAGCGTCGGAGTTTGGCCAGACCGTTGACTCGGATATCAACAGTCAGCGCTTGGTGGATTTTGCGCTCTGGCGTATGAGCAAGGAGGGTGGCGGTGTCCAGCCGCAGACAGCCGGCAATGATCTGGCTCACCTTGGGGCTGTCCTCTCGATTGCTCGCCCAGCTTGGGGGTATGAGGTCGATGCCCATGCAATGGCAGATGCAAGAAAGGTTTTAAGAAAGTTGGGTTACAACATGAAAAGCCGCGAACGAGATCGGCGCCCGGCGATGGACGAGCTGGATAAGATCCTGGAGCACTTTCTAGGCATTCAGCAGCGGCGCCCTAGTTCGATCAACATGCTTAAGGTGATCGGCTTCGCGATGTTCTCCACGCGGCGGCAGGATGAGATCTGCCGCATTCGATGGTCTGATGTGGATGAGGCTGGCCAGCGAGTGCTGGTTAGAGATATGAAGAATCCCGGGCAGAAAATCGGCAATGATGTTTGGTGTTCCATTCCTGACGAGGCGTGGCGAATCTTGAAAACCATGCCAAAGTCGAACGCCGAGATCTTTCCTTATAATTCGTCTTCTGTATCAACAAGTTGGGCTAAGGCATGCAAATTCTTGGAGATCGAGGATCTGCATTTTCATGATCTCCGACACGATGGAGTCAGCCGATTGTTTGAGATGGATTGGGATATCCCGAGAGTGTCGAGCGTGTCTGGTCACCGGGATTGGAACTCACTTCGCCGTTATACCCACTTGAGAGGGCGCGGTGATCCATACGCACAATGGAGCTGGATTGAGCGCATCCTGCGGCCACCCGTGGCTTTGGGACAAAGAGAAAAGGACGCGCAACCCTGACCAGTCTGGGCTATTTGCCGTGAGTCTTCCATGGCTTTGGATCCAGTGGTTGTTCTTGCAGTGGGTGTGCCGGTATTCTCGCGCAATGGCCAATGTGCCACTACCATAAGAAATTGGAGCGCTAGGGAATGAGAACCGGTTTCAAGGACAAAAAAAATGTCTCGCTTGATACTCTTTTGCTCGACGAGCACAACCCTCGATTGGGCTATGCGCCTGACCAGAGTGCGTGTCTTGCCAAGATGGTCTCTTTTGGAGCCTCTTTTTTCGCTATCGCAAAAGACATTGCTGAGAGCGGCCTTACGATTGAGCCTATCGTAGTATTGAAGCAACGGAACAAGCTCATTGTCAAAGATGGGAATCGACGCATTTCAGCATTGAAGTTACTCAACAGACCTTACCTGTGTGCTGAAAAGAGTGTACAGGAACGTTTTGAGCGACTTGCTCGTTTAGCCGAAGAAAATGGGAATCTCATTCACAAAATCGACGTCCAGGTCGGTGAAGATCCGGAGGTAGTCAATGAATATATTTCCCGAATTCACACCGGTGAGAACGGAGGCGTGGGCCGTAAACAGTGGGGCTCGCTTCAGCAGGAGTATTACCAGCTGTCGATCGGTGAAAAAGGCAATTACTGGCGTGCGGCAAAACTTTTGCTTTGGGCTGACCAAAACGATATTGAAGTCCCAGAGGATATTGCGATAACAACAATGGGTCGTTATTTCAATGCTCAGAAAAATATTCGTCTGCTAGGATTTGAATTTGATGAAGATGATGAGCTCGTCATCGACGCTCCGCTTATTGTCGCGTTGGCTGTTGTTAAAAGATTAATTTCCGATCTTGAAGGGGGAAAGGTCCATGTAAAAAGAAGTGAAGACAACGGATCGTTCTCGATGATGACAGCGCCAGGGCGTGACCACTACATTGAAGTTGTGAGGCGTGAGGCTGGGCTCAATGAGTGTGTGTCCGCTCGAGGTCCAGCGGTTGAGTCTGGTAGTGCATCCGGGGAAGGTGAGGTTGGAGCGCCAGCAATTGCTCCTGGTCAAGTTGGTGCTGTTGGTGGTCGACCGTCGAACACGGGCTCAGGGGCTAGTTCGAATAATCCTGATGGGGGGGGATCCTCTCCTTCGGGCTCGGGACCAAAAAGTGGTTCGATGCCTACTACGCACAGCGCCAATCGCGCAAAGTACGTAACCAAAGGCGGTCATCCACTCGTATTGCCCAAGGATGAGCTGAAACTAAGGGATATATATAAAGAGCTCACGATGCTCGAAAAATGCCCGGTTGCTGGAATGATGCTTGTGCGGGCATTCGTTGAAGGAACCTTCAGACATTACGTGGGAAGATTCGAGTTGAATCGAGGAAGTCTGGATAGTGTAACTATCAAAGACATGCTTCGTTTGATCAAAAATAAATTGATCAGGGATGGTAGGATTTCAGATGGAGATGACTATCATCAGAAAATTGAGGACCTTCTTAATGGGCAGCTTGTCTCAATTCCATCTATGCAGAAGTATATTCACTCGGATATATTTAATCCGCGAGATGAGAAGGTAAAAAATACCTGGGATGATTTCTATCATCTTCTCAAACTTCTGTGGGATGAGGTAGCAGTGCCTTAGAGTGTGACCCATTTTTTATCGGGGAGATCTGCTTTGATGTGAACGGGAGCGGATCGATCCTAATATTTTTGTAAATTAAGAGTTCGCGCGCCACGGGCCTATCGAGATGGCTAGAATATACAATATTGAAAGTTAGACTCTGATGGTCTTCGTAAATTTCTTGAATCTCTTCGCAGTGGTCGTAGGTGATTATCAGCGGAGTCGAAATGTTATGTATTTGGTTCGAGATGCTAATGTGGTCTTCATGTTTGTAGAAGTTTGAATAAAGCTGACTGCCCTTATTGTAATAGGGGGGGTCGAGGTTTATTAAGCTGTTATTGTTGGTGTCGATATTTTTTATGAAATGCAGTGCGTCTTCGCAATGTATTGCTATTTTTTCGCGCATTTTCCCAATGTTTCTGATCCGCTCTGCAAGATTCTCCTTCGTGTATCTCGCATCAATCTTGTATTTGCCAGTTTGGAATTTTCCTCCAATTACTCCACCAGTTATGATGCCTGAGCGATTGGTGCGGTTTAGGAAGAATGTGGCAAAGCCCAGTTCAAGCTCAGTATGTTTGAATGGGTTGTTGTATATTTCTTTTTGTTTTTCACGCTCTTCAAGGGTGACCTCGGTGTTCATTAACTTTTTAATAAAGCTTGGCGTGTTGTGTGTTACTGACATCCAGAAGCTATAAATGGCAGGGTCGAGATCGTTAATGACAATATCTTTAACGTAGTTATTTGTTAGTAGATAGATGGCCGCTCCTGCTCC
Organism: Pseudomonas sp. 91RF; assembly: GCF_003576265.1. Taxonomy (NCBI): domain Bacteria; kingdom Pseudomonadati; phylum Pseudomonadota; class Gammaproteobacteria; order Pseudomonadales; family Pseudomonadaceae; genus Pseudomonas; species Pseudomonas sp. 91RF. Next base: position 37,911 of record NZ_QWFC01000017.1, on the reverse strand, counting down.
TCCTGCATACGCTTCGATGTAGCTCCCATCTATATTGTTTGAGCGGAGGAGGTGTGCTAACCAAGCACCTAGTTTGGCTTTGCCGCCTGGGTAACGAAGAGGGGTCAGCATATGGTATTCTCAGAAAATTTGCGAATTATATTGCTTTTGGTATGAAATTACAATCATGGTATTGGCGCCGTATGTGAGCGACGCCGTGCTCCATTAACTGGATCTTGGTTGACTGTTAAGTTGTGCACACTCTTTGATCGCGCTTTCGCGTCGTTTGTCGAGATAAATGGCCAAATCAGTTATATGAACTCCTTTTGCGCTTTTCTGGCTGGATTCAAGCCTAGTGATGGGGATTCGAATTTGACCGGCCATTACTTTGCGTTGAAACATATCGGTAGTTAGATGTGTGAAATAGTCTTTACACACTTGATTAAGTGGAATAATGGTCAGCCCGTTGTATTGGGCCATAAGCAGAAATAAAGTTTTCATGCAGCCTCCTCAGCTACTTGCTCATAGCTGGGGAGTGATTGTCCGGCCAAGCTACTCTTGATTTCTGGTTGTAACTGCGCAGCCATTGTAAGCACATTCTCGCGCAGAGCTCGGGCATCACGCTCGAGCTTCTTGCCGGTGCGAAAAGCGCTGAAGGTTTCTGCGGCGATCCGCAACAGATCGCCAACGGCCACCAGTTTTTGGTGTTCTTTCGGGCCGAAGCATGGGCTGGCTTCAAGTTGCTTGCAGATATGTGTCAGACGCGCGTGATCGGCCCGGATGAACTGCAGGGAGGCCTGCAATTCGCGGATGGATTTAGCGTTTGCGGCGCGTTGGATGTCTTCACCCTCGAGCAGGCCTTTCTCTAGGCCATCACTTCGGCCCATGATGTAGCCACCCCAGATGAGCAGCCCAGCTAAGGCGACTAGGGTAATCAGTGCGCTAATTTGAATTGTGGTCATGTGCTGTGAGCCTCAGTAAAACCCTCCGCCGGGATGCTTGGTGAGAGGCCAGCGGAGGAAGATTGCGTGATAGTTACCCCAGGTGAAACTTCCGAAGAGATCGGCCGTATTCATGGGTTTCATGTGTTGTGCCTTTTTTCTCTGGACGGCAGGCGTGACCGTTGAAATCAAGCCGCTTGATTCGCTGCTTGGGTATCAAGGAACTCCGCCAGGTCGTGCAGGTACACCACTCGTTGAGCGCGAGCCGACCCGTGCAGACGCTTCACGACCAGCGCGATGCGGCCTGCCTTGATCTCGGCAAGTAGGTAGCGGTCGGTGCGAATGTGTGCGAAGTACTGTTCCCGAACTGCTGCCAGGGTCGGGCATGGAGTAGCGAACTGACGTCGCAATTGTTCAAGTGTGTTGCTCACGCTGCGTTCTCCCCGAACCCCTCCAATGGGGGCAGCAACTTGAGGCGAATCAGCTCGGCGAGACCTTCTTTACTTTTACCCATTGCAGCCGCACAAATGTTGCCCTTGACGTCAGCCACCACAGCGCCGAATGGGAACTCTGGCGAGTTGGTTGGCGTAACGTAGGCGACTTGTCCTTCCAGGATTACGTTGTTGACGCAGCGGAATACCTCGGCCAATTCGGTACTCAGTACGGGCATGCTCTCAAGCAATTGGATTGCTTCCGACGAAGCACCAACGAGCGTTGCGCGACTGACTACCCCCGGGCAGTTTAAGTAGATCGGAATCAGCTTCAGGGCGCCAAGGGCTTGCGTGTAGGCATTGAGTTTGTTGGTTTTCATGCAGCGGCGTCCTTTTTCGTAATGATGATTCCAAGTTTCTTGGCCAGCCATTCGATCCCTTCCTCCTTCACCATCACCACGGAGTAATGACGGCACTTGTTGAGTGACGGAATAACGGTGCTGCGGGGGTCCGAATACAGGCAGCCGCGATCACGGTGCTGGCTGGATAGGTCGCCACTGCTGTTGAGAATGCCTAGCTCGCGCAACCTCTTGCGGAAGGTGCGGGGCTTGATTCCGAGCAATGCGGCTGTTTCGTCCAAGGTGCGGTTCATGGCGCAGTCCTCAGGCGGCGATCAGTTTGCGGACGCGGTCAAGCAATGCTTCCGAGTCCGCAAGTGCTCGATCAATTTGCGCAAGGCGGCCGGACTGCTCGGGGGGAGCGGGTTGAGCTGACTCAATTCTGCCGTTCGCAATATCTTGGATGAAGTCCCGCAGGTGTAGGTGATTGGCTCGATCCGATCGCTTGAGGGTCAGTTCGCCGGTGTGCCCTCCCAATTCAACGCTAACGACTGCGCTGTTTTGAGTGAGCTCCACATCAAAGCTTACATAGATGGTCTGCTCTGGTCGTTGAAGAGGGCACACGGCACCACCACCAACCTGGAGCATGTGATGCAACAGGTCTTGTTTAGTGAGGGGAATGAGGTAGTTATTCATGCCGCATCGTCTCCGTGCGAACCAGCAGCAGGTTCGGATGCGGCAGCGGTGATAAGTTGCGTAGCAGCGGCGGTGCGGCGGTGGGGGCTGCTGATGGCGAGTAGCCCCGTGCGGCGCTGTAGGTCTTCAACAGCGCCGCGACTGGTGCATAAGGAGGGGTGCAGGTAAACAGGACAGCGAGTATTGCGATGCTGTGAGGTTTGCATGAGTTGATCTCTTTGGTGAGAGGTGGATACCAATGCAAAATTAGTGTTACTGATTAAATATGTCAACAGTATCACTTATAAATACTGGGAAATAAAATTAGCGGGCGAAAAAAAGACCCCACATGGGGGCCTTTGGAAAGGCATTGTCTAAAGCATTACCGAGTACCAGAACACCTTCCCGATGATGCGAATGTGCTGCTGCACATAGTCGCCATCATATCGCTCGTCCGGATGCTCCTCGGTGTTGTAGCTTCGCAGGCGTAAACCTGAGCCAGGCAACCGATAGAGGAGCTTCACGCGCAACTGGCCATCATGATCTATCGCGTACATCTTGCCGTCTTGAACGACTGTATTGGCGGTGTCTACACCCACGGTACTGCCATCAGGAAGCACTGGCTCCATGCTGTTACCAGTTACGGGAGCGCAACCTGCAGATGCAGGATCAATGCTTTTTCTTTTAAGAGTCCGTTTCCCGAAGCGTAATTTACGTCCGTTTGTTTCAAGCCTCACCTGAGATCCATTACCCGCAGACAATTCCACTTCCTTAAAGAATGGCAGCTCCACCTCATCAGGCCCGAGAGGCGTCTCGTCATCCCACACTTCAATCTGATGCATTTCCCAGTCGGTGGATCTTGAGCTTTGACTACTGCCTTGCGAATGCCGCAGGCGGGGCATTTCGGCGAAAGCAGCGAGACGTGGGCTTACCTCATCAAGCGAAAAGTCCAAGACATTCGAAAACTTGATCAGCGCTCCGATGTTGAGAGGGATTCGGCCATTTAAGTACTGGCTGACAACGCTTTGCCCAGCCCACTCGCACATGTCGGCGATTTTGTCCTGGGTAAGGGAGGGATCGTGCCGTTTGCGATCCTGATAAATAGCCTTCAAGCGCATAGCCTCGGCTTTTCGGGTTTCGTCGTCGGCAGTAAGTGGGATCGAGGTAATCATGCATCGCAATTTATAAGGAAGACTTATTTTTTCAAAACAGTCCTACGTCTTTTTCGCTTGCTGTTTAAAAGAAGTAACACTAATATCCGCATCGCAACGCCCACTCGAGGAAGCGTGGATGGCAAACGAAATAGGAATTCCCTTAGGAGATTTCGCCCAGGGTAAGACTCAACCAGAGCTCGCTTTACTGATCGGGGTATCGCAAAGCGCAGTCTCTCAAATGCTCAACTCAGCTCGGGATATCCGAGTTCAAGTTGATGAAAAGGGGGCCTGTACAGCCGTGGAGATTCGTCCAATCGGATCCCGCCGCAAGGCCAGGGCCGCCTAAAAAGTGTCGAGCTGGGGCCTCTCACCAAAGAATCCCCCAGCCCGACTACGACGATACACAGCACATGCACATCGGTCGTGGTCGTAGGATAGGGTTTACCCTGAGCTATGGCTACACCGTAAATAGGGGATTTACGGTTATGAGTCGCACAGATCTTTTGCCGGACGCAGGTCCGGTCCTGCCTCTACGCCAAGCGATTTATCGCGCTGGTCGTGACTATAAGGGCGGAATTACCGCCCTTGCCTTTGAAATGGTGTTGGACAACGACACCCTCCAGAAGAAACTCAAGCTCGATGAAGAACGCCGCTGGCTGAATCCAGATGAACTTGAGGAAGTGATCAGGCTGACCGCTGATCCACGCTTGCTGGACGCATTGATGCGTCCAGCAGGTGCGGTTTGGTACCGGCCCGTGCCCGTACCGGCAACCCGTGATGCCTTGAAAGCGGTTGGTAAGCTTCTCGGGGAAACCGGTGAATTCGTGGCCAAGATGCACGACGGCGCGGCGGACAACGTCTGGGAGCTTCATGAAGTCGTGGATCTCGAAAAGTACGGAATGGATGTAATTCGAGAAGTCCTCGGCATCATGGCAGGAGCTCGTCAGGCGATGGAGGATCGCATCAATGGCTGATGATATCGACCGCGCAAACGAGCAGGCGCAATACCTGCTTGATGTTGCTATTCATCGCAGTCGCCGCGTGCAATCGAGCCGCGTTAGCGCGCAGTTCTGTGACGACTGCGACGAACCGATCCCGTTGCTTCGACAGCAGAAGGTTGAAGGTTGCGAGACCTGCGTCTCTTGTCAGGAGTTGCGGGAGGCCCGGCGATGAGTGGATCGGGCAAAGGAACAGCCATCGCAACATGGGCAAAGCGTTACATCAATGCTTTTGACTTGGCACTCGTATCGATTGATCCAGGTGAAAAGGCTCCGAAAGGGCTAGGGTGGAATAAGCCCGGAGGCTATATCACCGATGCCGAGACAGCCGAGGCGTTCTGGCAACGAAACCCAAATCATAACCTTGGCGTCGTGCTCGGGCCGAGCCGCGTTTGTTCATTGGACGTTGATGACGTTCAATGGACGCGTCATGTTCTGTATGAACTCTTGGGGCTTGATCTTGATGCGATGACAGTGGTGTTCCCGACTATCGTCGGGAATCCGCTGCGATTTCGGGTGGTATTCAAGGTGCCGGCAGGCATTGAGCTCACGCGTCATTCACTGTCATGGCCGAATGAAAAAGACCCGGACGGTTCGATTTTCAAAGGATTTATGGACAAGGCCAAGGCTGCGAAAGAGCTGGGTGATCTTGCCGCAGAAGCCGCTGCGCGAACCGAAGCCGAGCCGTTCAAACGCTTCACGGTCTTTGAACTACGTGCCGGACTGGTGCAAGACGTATTTCCACCATCAATTCATCCCGGTACCGGCAAACCTTACATCTGGAAAACCGCTCCACGTGCTACTGAAGGGCTGCCCACGCTGACCAAAGAGTTGCTTACCATTTGGCAGAATTGGGAGTTTTTTAAGCGAGATGCTGAAGCTGCGTGTCCATGGGCGATTGCGCCACCGAAGCCACCGGTCAAAGCCCAAAAGCGTCCTGCGCTCGGTGGCGGCAAACGACCCTCTGTAATTGATGAATTCAACCGTTGTCACGATGTTGCGGAGCTTCTTCGCGCCCATGGGTACATCAAGCGAGGCAATAAGTGGCTGTACCCTCAAAGCAGCACCGGTCTGCCAGGGGTAACGATCAGTGAAGGGAAGGTTTACTCGCACCACGGTGCTGACCCTCTCGCGAACGGACATCAGAACGACGCCTTTGAAGTGTTCTGCTTACTCGAGCACGGCGGCGACCAGTCGAAGGCTGTGAAGGATGCTGCGCGAATGTTGGGTATGCAACACGCCGCCCGTCCAGATCCTAATGATCTTCCCCCCACCCCATCCGGTGAATTGAGCGGGCCGACCTCCGACGAAACACGCCCGTCCAGCGAGGCCGCTCCTGCTCCTGACGGGGGGGCGGGGGAGGTCATAACGCTGGACTACATTCTGCGTCGTTTTGCGCTGGTAGAAGGCACCACGCACGTGTGGGATTGCGACCAAACGAAGGTAATGAAGAAGTCCGCTTTCGAAGCTCGTGTGGGCAAGCCACTGGCCAAAGCCTGGTTGGACGACACCGGAAAGAGACTAATTTCTGACGACCATGTTCGCGAGATCGAGCAGGCGCGCCGCATGGCTGGGAAGAAGGGCGGTGCATTCGGGATGTCTCCAACCGATCGCTACGTTTACATCGATGGCACCAAAGACGTTTGGGATCGGGAAAAGAAGCGGCGCATAGCCGAGGGCGCGGTGAAGATGGCGCTGGGTGACACTTACCCGTTGTGGCTGAACAGCAGCGAGCGCCGCACCGTCGATGTTGAACACATCGTGTTTGATCCGACCATGACGAAGGATCCTGCGGTGTACATCAATACCTTTGACGGGTTGCCGCTTGAGCCAGTCAGGGATGATGCAGCGTGTGCCAACCTGCGTTGGCTGATCTCATTTCTTTGTAATCATGATGAAGCCGCGACCGATTGGTTAACTCGCTGGCTGGCGTATCCGCTGCAGCACTTGGGCGCCAAGATGGACACCGCTGTATTAATGCACTCGATCATGGAAGGTTCGGGCAAAAGCCTTTTGTTCGCTGACGCACTCGGCATGCTTTACGGCCAATACGCGGCGACTGTTGGCCAGACGCAGTTGGAAAGCAGTTTCAACGCGTGGCAAAGCCGCAAATTGTGGTCCGTTTTTGAAGAGGTGGTCAGTCGCGATCAACGTTACAACCAGGTGGGCAAGATCAAGCACTTGATCACTGGTAAAACGGTGCGGATGGAGTCGAAGTTCATTAATGGCTGGGAAGAGGCCAACCATATGAATGCGGTATTTCTCAGCAACGAGATTCTTCCGTGGCCAATCAGCGACAGTGATCGAAGAATGCTGGTCATGTGGCCTATGGAGACCCTACCAGTCGCTCGGCAAAAGGCAATTGGTCGTGAACTGGAGCAGGGTGGGGTGGCGGCGCTCTACGGTTGGTTACTGTCGGTCGATCTAGGGGACTTCAACCAGCGCACGCGGCCGCCATCGACCGAGGCGCGTGAGCGGTTGGTGGCCTTGAGTCGGGCCGGCTGGCAAACATTCTTGCATCTGTGGAAGTACAGCGAGCTGGGGCATGGGCTTTGGGGACCGTGTCTATCGACCGACCTCTATTCGTTGTTTCTCGAATGGTGTCAGCGCAACAAAGAGCATGTGATGAGTCAGACGAAGTTCTCTCTGTTCATCAGTTCCGAGGTGGATAAATCGCGTGCAATACCTTGGACTGACGGCAATAACCGTCGTTTTGGCGCGTTTTTCTTTCCCGCGGACCTGGATGCTTCCCCGCCCCCATCACTCAAGGCGGCCGAGCTGGGCAAGCAGGTGGAAAACTGGCGGGCTAATGCCAGGCTGGCGGGCTGGCACGTGGACAGCTGGGATCACATCAAGGCGCTTGCAGCATGACTATTTTCAAAAGTGTGTTGGGTGTGTTGAGTGTGTGTCGGGTTGATTTTGAATACTCCACACACGTTCAGTGCCCGGAATACATGCCTTCGCGGCTGTTGTGTGGGGTGTGTTGGGTTTTGTGTCGCGCACGCGCATGCATGACGTTATTTGCAACGAATTCGGCGAAAGGAATTTTTTCTAATGCGAAGACTGATAAACCCAACAAACCCAACACACTCAGCTCAAATCTATTTGAGGCATTGAATTTAAAGGGATTTATTTGTGTTGGGTTTGTGTCGGGTTGCGGTATTTCTGTGTTGGGTTCGGTTTTGTGGGGGGCAGGGCAATGATTGAGGCGATGGAGTTGTTGCTGAACCATTGGGGCGAGCAATGCCGAAACGCCGGTGAAGCCGGAGGCATGGGTAGCCCGATGGCGACGATCATGGAGTGGGGCGGTTGTGCGCCGCGGGGCACACCCGGTTCTCGGATCCTTCTCGGCGCTGGTGCGGGTCCAGATGCAATTGCGCAGGAAATTGGTGCGGCCCTTTCTGAGATTGCCCGGCAAGATGGTCGGGGTGAAAGGCTGCAACAGTTGGCAGTTATGCGTTACGGCTTTGCCCCTGCACCGACATGGGCAGCGCAGATGCACGAACTGGGCTACGTCTCAAAGGCGAAGCAAACCTACTACGATCTTGTGCACCGCCTTCATGTCCGACTCTTTGAGGTGCTGGCCGAGCGCAAGGACGCACGTAAGTGGCTGACCGTTGGTCGGGGCGCTTTACCTCAAAGTCTCCTCAAAGTTGCCTCAAAGTTGCGTCAAGTTGGATAACCGAAAATGCCCCCTTTTCGGTTCCGTACTCAGGGGGTAAAAAGTCCCCACGATATGGATTCTGCGCCTTGGCGCTTCCCCGAGCACGTGCTGTGCACTTCGTCCTGGCGTATGCCGCGACATTGAAAACCCTGCCCTCCGGCGGGGTTTTCTTTTTTGTGTTCGGCATGCTCCTTCACTTGAGGCACAACATGACAAATGAGCAGCAAGCGCTGGCAGAAATGCCGATCTGGTTGGTGATCGTCCTGGCTCTGGTCGGCGGCGTATCCGGTGAGATGTGGCGAGCAGACAAGGATGGTGCGCGGGGGTGGGCATTGTTGCGCCGCCTCGCGCTTCGGTCCGGGGCCTGCATTGTCTGCGGGGTGTCGGCGATGATGCTGATGATCGCGGCAGGCATGACGCTCTGGACGGCGGGCGCCTTGGGTTGCCTGACGGCAATGGCCGGTGCCGATGTGGCCATCGGGTTGTACGAACGCTGGGCTGCCAAGCGGCTGGGCGTCTGCGAAGTCCCGCCAGCCGGGGGCGAGCAAGGGTGATGCACCGATCTGGGGCGCCGAAAACCGGCGGGGACCCTAGGGGTATCTGAAGGACACGGGGTCGGAAACCCGCGGGACTGTGTTAGCGGACGGTTCACCAGCTTAGTGAACTGAGGTGAACAGGTGAACTAGCGGTGAACTCGTGGGTGAACTGGAGAATTAACCATGACAATCATCAGCAAAACGGAGTTTGCGGCCCGGCGCGGCTGGGCCAAATCCTATGTTTCCAAATTGGCCAGTCAGGATCGGCTGGTGCTCACCGCAAACGGCAAGATCGACTTGGAAGCCACTGAGGCGCTGCTCGATAAAACCAGCGACCCCAGCAAGGCCGCCGTCGCCGATCGTCACCAACAAGATCGGATTCAGCGTGACGTTTATAGCCAACTGTCGCCCCTGACGGAGCCGACTTCCACGGCTGCGCCGCCGCAGCTGATGCCGAGCGACGGCAAGCATCCGGACTACCAGAAGTCTCGCGCCCTGCGCGAGCACAACATGGCCAAACTCGCCGAGATCGAGCTGGGCAAGGCGCAAGGTTCGCTGGTGTCGAGGGAGGCCGTCGAGACCGGTGCTTACGATGCCGGTCGTTTGTTGCGCGACCAGTTGTTCGGACCGTTGCCTCAGCTGTCTTATGACTTGGCAGCCATGACCGATCCCTGGCAGATCGAAAAACACCTCACCGCGACAATCCGCAAAACGCTGGAAGAAGCCGAGCGCCTTTCTTCAGCAGATCTTGAACATGCCTTAACAGCGAACTGAACCTATGCACACGGAATTTTCTGACGGTGCAAAGGTGTACCGTGAGAATTACTTTCGTGGCCTGCGGCCCGATCCCGATCTCTGGATCGACGAATGGGCCGACGATTACATGCGGATCCCGCGTGACACCGGTGCCCCCGAGCCCGGCCAGTATCGCACTTCACGGACACCTTATGCCCGCGAGCCAATGCGCTGCCTGTCGCCGGCTCATCCTTGCAGGCGCGTGGTCACCATGGTGGCCTCGCAGTTGATGAAAACGCAGATCGCCCTGAACTGGATGGGCGGCCTGATCCATATGGCCCCCTCGAACATCCTGGCGCTACTGCCCAGTCTCGGCCTGTCCAAACGGGTATCGGGGCGGATTAGCAAGACCATCCAAGCCACTCCTGTGTTGCGCGAGCGGGTTGCGGCCACTCGCTCGCGGGACGCGCGCAACACTATGGACACCAAGGAATTCGAGGGTGGCTCGCTGTACGTCACTACCGCAGGTTCTGCGGCCAACCTGTCGGAGCTGTCGGCACGCTACATCTACGGGGACGAAGTCGACCGCTGGGAGAACGACGTCGGCCAGGAAGGTGATCCGATCAAGCTGGCAGAGACGCGGGCGACCAACTTCGGCCGCAATGCCAAGATCTACTTTTCCAGTTCACCTACGATCAAAGGCGCCTCGCGGATCGCCGATCTGTTCGAGTCCAGCGATCAGCGCCACTACTACGTGCCTTGTCCGCACTGTGGGCACATGCAGGTGCTGGAGTGGGAAAACCTCCTCTATTCCGCCGACTTCAGTGTCGTGCATTACAAGTGCACGGCGTCCGGGTTGGACTGTGACGTTCTCATCGAGGAGCACCATAAGAGTGACATGCTCGCCCGGGGCGAGTGGCGTGCGCACGGTAGCGGCGACGGCAAGACGGTGGGATTTCATCTCAGCGCCTTGTACTCACCAACCGGCTGGATGGACTGGACCTCGCTTGCCATCGAGTTTGAAGACGCAAAAAAAGCCCAGGCTCAAGGCGATACCAGCCTGATGCAGGTGTTCTACAACACCCGTCTGGCCAAGGTCTGGGACAGCGCACTCGAACAGACCAAGGCAGAAGTGCTGATTGCCAGGGCACGGCAGGAGATCTACACCCTGGGCACGATGCCGGCCGGTGTGCTGATGCTGACCGGCGCCGTCGACGTCCAGGCCAACCGCCTGGAAATGATGGTGATGGGTTTTGGTGTCGGCATGGAGCGCTGGGTGGTGGATCACCAGGTCATCTGGGGCGATCCAGCCGACGAGCGCACCTGGTCCGTGCTGGACGAAAAACTCAAAACTCGCTACCGGCATCCTTGCGGTGTCGGCTTGGGCATTCTTGCCGTTGGCGTCGACTCCGGCGGTCACCACACCGATGAGGTTTATCAGTTCTGCCGCGTTCGTCGTTGGCGCAACGTCTTCGCCATTAAAGGCGCAAGTAAGCCGGGTAGGCCAGTCATCGCGCAGCGCCCGTCCCTGGTCGACGTGACCTGGAAAGGCCAGACCGAACGTAACGGTGCTGAGTTGTGGTTCGTCGGGACTGACACGGCCAAGGACTGGATCTACAACCGCTATCCGTTTCCGGACGGGCCAGGCTCTCTGCACTTCGCCAACGACTTACCGGACGAATTCTTTGCTCAGTGCGTCGCCGAACGCAAAGTCGTGCGTTACGTGCGCGGTCACAAGCGCATCGAGTGGGTCAAGGGTAAAGCCGAACGCAACGAAGCCCTCGATCTGATCGTGTACTGCTTGGCCATGGCCCATTACCTCGGCATCAACCGTTACCAGGAACACGACTGGGATCGAGTGCGTCAGGCGCTGGCGCAGTCCGGGTTGTTCGACGATGCACCGGCCAAGCCTGTCCAGGCCGAGCGTATTGAACAAGCCCAAATTGCCGAAACAGCGCCGCCGGCTGCTGTCCGGCAAGCCCAACTGGCACCGCCTACACCGCCTACACCGCCTACACCGGCTGCACCTCTCGCACCCACGCGACCTGCTGCATCGCCATCACCACGCCGCAGTTCTACCAGCGGTTATCTGAAGAGACGCTGATATGTCCTTTACCCAACAGCACCTCGACGTGATCGAGAAGGCCATCGCGCGCGGTGAAAAAACCGTTCGCTTTGGCGACCGCACCGTCGAGTACCGCACCATCAACGAGCTTCTGCAGGCGCGCGAAGAAATCCGCACCTCGCTGCTCAACGCTGCTGGGCCGCGCTCACGCGTGGTCCGGCTTTATCACGGAGGCAAAGGACTGTAATGGCTCGTTATCCGACGCTGACCCGTAACGGATTCTTGCTGCCGTCGAACATCAAGGCCAGTTACGAAGGCGCCGGGGAGGGCCGTCGTTCCGCTGGCTGGGATGCGCCCGACAATGGCTTGAACACCATCAACACGCCAGCGCTGCGCAATCTGCGTTCACGTTCGCGGGCCGCAGTGCGCAACGATCCGTATGCCTTCAACGTCATCGAAAAGCGCGTCAGTAACCTGATCGGCACCGGTATCAACCCCCGGCCGAAGACGGACGATGACGCGCTACGCAAGCGACTGCAGGAGCTGTGGGAAGACTGGGTCGATGAGTCGGACGCCGATGACCTGACCGACTTCTACGGTCAGCAGGCGCTCGCCGCGCGCACGGTCGAAACCTCGGGCGAATGCTTCATTCGGTTGCGACCACGCAGTCTGGACGATGGTCATGCGGTGCCGTTGCAATTGCAGTTGCTCGCACCGGAGTTCGTGCCGCACGACAAATTCGAAACCACCCGCGATGGCAACGTGATTCGCGCCGGCATTGAGTTCAACCCGGTCGGCAAGCGCGTGGCTTACTGGATGTACCGTTCGCACCCGGGCGATCCCTCGTCGTTGAATTCCGGCTACAACCAGCTGGTGCGCGTGCCAGCCACGCAAGTGCTGCACATCTTCGAGCCCCTGGAGCCCGGACAGTTGCGGGGCGTGCCGCGCTTGTCGCCGGTACTCAAGCGCCTGCGCAGCCTCGACAACTACGACGACGCGGTGCTGTTTCGCCAGGAGGTGGCCAACCTGTTCGCGGGTTTTATCACCCGCCCGCCGCCGGACTCCGGTCCCTTGCCGCGCGATCCTGTCACCGGTCAGCCGCTGGTGACCGACCGCGACGGCTTCACGCCAATGGTTGCGCTCGAGCCGGGCACCATGCAGGAACTCGGACCGGGCGAAGAGGTGGAGTTCTCCAAACCGCCGGACGCCGGCAATAACTACCCGGACTTCATGCGGCAGCAACTGATGGCCGCTGCGGCCGGTACCGGCACACCTTACGAGATTCTCACCGGCGACATGCGCGAGATCAACGACCGCGCGTTGCGCGTTGTGCTCAACGAGTTTCGCCGTCGGCTTGAGCAGCTCCAGTTCAGCGTTTACGTACATCAGCTGTGTCGGCCGGTCCGTGCTGCGTGGATGGACATGGCGGTGCTGTCCGGTGCGCTGGAGCTGGAGGATTACGCCCAGCGTCGACGCGAATATCTGCGCACCCGCTGGGTACCGCAGGGCTGGGCCTACATCCAGCCGGTGCAGGACGTACAGGCACGCACGATGGAGGTGAAGGCCGGTTTCGCCTCGCGCAGCGAGATGGTGCTGCGCACCGGCTACGACGCCGAAACGGTTGATGCGGAAAACGCCGCTGACCTCGCCCGGGCCGTTCGCCTGGGCCTCAACTACAACACCCTCGACGTCATCGAGTCGCTCGACGACAAGGAGCAATCATGAGCAAACAGGCGCGACCGCGCATTTACAATAAGGCCGGCGAGCGCGTGCAGGTCTCTGACAAGAGCTGGTATGCCATGCAGGCCAACGGCGACGCCGAGCAACGCACCATTGAAGTGTTCGTCTACGGCGAAATCGGTACCTGGGGCATTACCGCCAATCAGTTTGTCCAGGATCTGCGCGCCATGGACGACGGCGTGTCGCCGGTGGTCGCCGCCTTCAACAGTGTCGGCGGTGATCTGTTTGACGGACTGGCGATGCACAACGCGTTGTCGCGCTTGGGTGAGCGTTGCACTGGCCGGATCGATGCACTGGCCGCGAGCGCAGCCAGCGTTGCGGTGTGCGGGGCGCACCGTGTGGTGATTGCGTCCAACGCCATGTTGATGATCCACAACCCGTGGACCTACGCCGCCGGCGACGCCGAGAGCTTTCGCAAGGTCGCCGATGTGTTGGACCAGACTATGGAAGCCATCATCGCGGCTTACAAGGCCAAGGCTCCTGACATCGATGAGCCCGAGTTGCGCCGCCTGGTGGCGGCCGAGACCTGGTTGACGGCAAACGAAGCGGTGGCCTTGGGTCTGGCCGATGAGATCGGCGACGGCGTCAAAGTCAAAGCGTGTTTGGGGCAGGGCGCCGTGCTGCAGCGTTTCCAGCATGCACCGGCCGCGCTGCTGGCTCAACTGGATGAACCGACTGATCCGGAACCCGAACCCACACCGGACCCTGAGCCGCCGATCCCAGATGACCCGCCGGCGCCGGCGTCCAATGCTGCACAACTGGCGTTGCTGATCAGCCAGCGTTGCACGGCGGCGGGTATCAGCAACCTGATCGAGCCGCTGCTCGCTGTCACCAAGCTGGAAAGCGAAGCGGTGGTGCAGGCGTCGCTGACCCAGGCCAAAGCCATCAACGACTTGTGCGTTGCCGCGCGGTTACCGGAGTTCAGTGCCGAGTACGTTTCGGCGGGCCTGGATACCTCGACGGTGCGTGCCCGGCTCTTCGACAAACTGGTGGGCTGCGGCAAAGGCTTCGAGATCGATAACAGCCTTCCACTGGCCGATGACCTTCCGCCGAAAGTGCAGGCCAAGCAAATCGACCAGCCCTCGATCTGGTCCGCACGGCAAGCGGCGCAGACCGGCAAACGAACCTCACTTACTGGAGCTACTGCATGAACATTCAACGTGAACCGATGCACGCCGGCGAATTCCTCCTGTCCGAGGGCGCTGGCACCATTTCCCGCGAAGCAATCAACGTCGCCGCCGGCCCGGCGCTGGAGCCTGGTCAGATCCTGGGTCTGGTCACCGCCACCGGCGAATTCGCGCCGTATAACCCGACCGCTGAAGACGGCAGTGAGAACGCGCAGGCGATTCTCTTCGGCCCGCTGAGCACGTCCGACATTGTCCGTCGCGGGCGCGCCGTGGTGCGTCTGGCCGAGGTCAGCGAAGCACACCTGACCGGCCTGGATCTGGCCGCCGAGAAAGCGCTGGCCGCCCATAACGTGATCGTTCGCTAAGACGATCGCCATCAAATTTTCAGCCCGCCCTGTGCGGGTTTTTTGTTTTCTGGAGACTGCTTCATGGCTGACATTCAAATCTTCAACGACGAGGCGTTTTCGGTGTCCTCGTTGACCGCCGCCATCAACGAACAGGAATACGTACCCGGGCGCATTGGCAGCCTGGGTCTGTTCCAGGAGGAAGGCATTACCACCCTGACGGTGCAGATCGAGAAAGACGGCGACACCCTCGCCCTGGTACCGGCCGGTGAGCGCGGCACCTCCGGTCTGGTGGTGTCGGGCAGCAAACGCAACCTGATCCCGTTCAACACCGTGCATCTGCCTGAGCGCTTCACCATCAAGGCTGATGAGATCCAGGGTATTCGCGCCTTCGGTACGCGCTCCGAGCTGCAGTCGGTGCAGGACGTCGTCAACAAACGTCTGGCCAAGGCGCGCCGCCAACTGGACGTCACCCATGAATTCCAGCGGCTGGGCGCGCTGAACGGCAAGATCTACGACGCTGACGGCAAAACGGTATTGCTCGATCTTTATGACCGTTTCGGTGTGAAACGAAAAAGTTTGTCGATGGGCTTTGGTGGCTCGGACGAGGACTTTCGTATCAAGTGTGGTGATGCCCTGGATTTGCAGGAAGACGCTCTGGGGAGCGTTACCCGTAGTGGTTCGCGCGCATTCTGTGGCAAGAACTTCTGGAACGCCATGCTGAAACTTAAGGAGGTGAAAGACACCTACCTCAATACGCAGCAAGCGGCCTCGTTGCGCGGTGACGCGCGTGAAAGCTTCGATTACGGCGGCATCACCTGGGAGCGTTATCGCGGCAAGATCGCGGGCGTGACGTTCGTGCACGACGACAAGGCCCTGCTGATTCCCGAAGGTGTTCCGGATCTGTACATCTCGGTGTTTGCGCCGGCCGACTACATGGAAACGGTCAACACCGAAGGCGTGCCGTACTACAGCAAGATCGAACCCTTGCCGTTCAACAAGGGCATGGCCGGTGAGGCGCAGTCCAACCCACTGCACATGTGCACCCGGCCGCTGGCGCAGATCCTGTTGGAGATGTAGTCATGGGCATTCGCGAGCTGATGGCCGATGTCGACAGCGTCGTGTTCGAAACCTTGGGCGACCGTGCGCGGATCGAAGGGCGTAGTGAACCGGTGCTGGGCATGTTTTCGGCGCCCTGGTTACAACCGCGGATGGGTCGGATCAACACCGCCATTCGCGAGCCGCGCTTCGAGGTCCGTGTTGCTGACGCCGATGGTCTGAGCAAGGGGCTGCTGGTAAGCGTTGATGTACCGGACCTGGACGGTGGTGGGGACTACGACCTGCTGCAGCTTGAGCCCACCGGTGATGGCCTGGTCGCCTTGATCCTGAGGAAGCGACCGTGAGTGTCGGCAGCTACTTCAAGCCCTCGGCCGGCGGAGGGATGATTTCGCTGCAGACCTCGGCGGCAGATCTGAAAGCTTTTCAGGATTTCGCCGCCCTGGTGCCGAAAGCCGCTGCTGCTGCACAGCGGCGAGCCATCAACAAAACGTTGCGATGGCTCGCCACGCAAATTGCTCGCGCCGTTGGCCGACAGGAGCGTATTGCGGTTGCTGCTGTGCGGCAGCGGTTGCGAGCTTACCCGGTCAGCGGTGGTGCGAACAGCGGCAAGCTGTGGTTCGGCCTGAATGCCATAGAGGCCAGTCGCATCGGCCGGCCCCGGCAGAGTCGATCCGGTGTGTCGGTGGCCGGCCGGCGCTTTCAGGGGGCGTTTTTCAAAAAGGTCTATGGCAGCAGTGCGGACGTCTGGATCCGCACGGCCAGCAAGCATTTTGACGCCAGTGACTACCCCGACAGCGATGTCAGTGGGGCGGGCGGGGCCAGTTCGGGCTGGATCGCTGAACACGGCAGCCGCTTTCCGCTGGCGAAAGCCAAGGTGTCGCTGGAGCAGGCGCGGCCACACTTCGAAAGCTGGATCCGCAGGGCCGACGAACAGTTGCTGCACGTCCTGCAGCAGGAACTCAACTTTGAGCTGCAGAAGCACCTGAGGGGGAAATGACGTGGCCGATCAAGTCGACGAGCCGTTCAGTCTTGAGCAGCTTTATCACGCCATCGAACAACGTATTCAGGACCATTTGCCATGGGTGCAGACGGTGGCCATATGGCCGAATGACTTGGATCGTTTACCACTGCCGGCGGTGCTGATCGAGCTGGCCGAGATGGAACCAGGCCTCGATCCGGGAACAGGTGAAATCGGCTTGGCCTGCAAGTTCGAGGCGCGGGTGATCACCGATCCCATTCAGCCGGATCACCATCAACAGGCGGTGTTTCTGGCTGGCCACCTCGCCGCGCTGCTGCGCATGCAGAGCTGGGGTATGGCGGTCGAACCGGCGGAGTTCGTGCAGGCCATGCCGGACTGGACCAAGCCCGAGCTGGACGGTTACACCGTCTGGGTCGTGGAGTGGACGCAACAGATCTACCTCGGTGAGGCCGAATGGCCATGGCCGGATCAGCCACCGGGCACCCTGGTGCTGAACATGGAGCCGGGCGATGGTCCGTTCCGTCCGGAGGACGTGTTGTGAGTTCGGCTTATGTCGCCGCACAGCACGACCGCATGCTCGCCGGTCTGGTCAAGGACTGCTACGTGGTCGCGGTGGATCTCGCCGCATCGCCTCCGGTGTGCCGCGTCTCGGACGGTGAATGGGTCAGTGGCTGGGTGCGTTGGCACAGCGTCGCCGCAGGCAAGGCACGCCACTGGCGAGCCCCCAGCATTGACGAGCAAGGCACCTTGATCAGTGCCAGCGGCGACGTGGCACAAGGCACGTTCATCCCCGGTCTGTACGGCAACGGTGGACCGCCGCCAGACAACCGCGATCACGTCGAAGTCTGGCGTTTCGACGATGGCGGATCCCTGATCTACGACTGGCAGGCAAAAAGCTACAGCATCACCCTGCCGACGGGCATGGTCACCATCAATGTCGGGGCGACCCAGGCCGAGATTACCGATGACGCTGTGACGGTGAAGTCGGCCACGATCAATCTGCAGGGCGCGGTCAACATCAAGGGGCCGGTCAACATCGACGGCACGCTGCACGCCTCGCAGGACATCACCAGCGACGGCGCGATTCTGGATACCACCGGCAACAGCAACCACCACAAGCATTAGCGAAACCTTTAACCCAGCCCGCCGAGTGCGGGCTTTTTCATGGCTGGAGCATTCATGAGCAAACCAAAAAATGATGGAGAAACGCAGGACCCGCATGAAGGGGCGCCAGTACCTGGGCTGGTCCCACTGACTCAGGGTTTCCCTGGTAATGCGTCTGCGCGGGTCACGACGTTCCGCGACACTCTTTACACCTCACGCACGGTCATCCTTCCGGACGGCCGCACGTTGGCCGTGGCGAAGAGCAAGGTCTCGGTCGACATCTCCGATGAGGTCGCGTTGACCTGCCTCAAGAACCACGCCGAGTTTGAGCCCCTCCAGGAGTAATCCCGATGATCGGAATGGATCGCCACACCGGGCAGCCCATCTCCGGCATCGAGCATCTTCGTCAATCAGTTGCGGACATTCTCGGCACGCCGCTGCTGAGCCGCCGCGAACGCCCGGAGTACGGCAGCAAGTTGCGGCGCATGGTCGACCTGCCCATCAACGAAGGCTGGAAAAGCGCGGCGCAGGCCGAGGCCGTGCGGGCGCTCAACCGATGGGAGCCTCGGCTCAAGCTGGAGCGCGTCGTGGTGGTCTCCGTCCTGGGCGGTCAAATCAATTTCAGAATCAGCGGCGAATACCTCGGTGAGCGCGGCACGTTGGAGGTGTGGGTATGAGCACCCTGATAGATCTGTCGGAGCTGCCGGCCCCCGATGTGCTGGAACCGTTGGACTTTGAGGATACGTACAGCGAAGCGCTGGGTGTGTTCCGGGGGCACATGGGCCAGAACTGGACGGCCTCGCTGGAAAGCGACCCGGTGACCAAGCTGCTGGAGGTTGGCAGCTACATCAAGCTTGGCAACCGTGCGCGGGTCAACGACGCGGCCAAGGCCCAATTGCTGGCCTATGCCACCGGTGCCGATCTGGATCACCTGGCCGCCAACGTCAATCTGAAGCGCCTGGTGATTCAGGCTGCGGATCCGCTGGCCGTGCCACCGGTTGCGGCAGTGATGGAATCTCATGATGCGTTGCGCGAGCGCATCCAGTTGGCTTACGAAGGTCTGACCACGGCCGGCCCGCGCAACAGCTACATCCTTCATGCACGCAACGCCTCGGCGCTGGTCGCCGATGCCACGGCGGAAAGCCCGGCGCCGGCCTGTGTCGATGTCACGGTGCTGGGGCTGGAGGGCGACGGCACGGCCGGGCCGGAGCTTTTGGCCTTGGTCGCGGCGGCTGTGAACGATGACGACGTGCGACCGGTCGGCGACCGGGTCACCGTGCGCGGGGCGGAGATCCTGCGTTACCGCGTCGACGCCGTGCTGCACATGAGAGGCGCGGGCCCGGAGAACGACGCGGCACTGACTGAGGCAATTCGTCGATTGGAGGCCTGGATCAATCCACGGCGCCGACTGGGCGTCGAAGTGGCCCGGTCCGGTGTCGACGCGCAGCTGCACGTCGCCGGTGTCGGTCGGGTGGAATTGATGGATTGGCAGGATCTGAAACCCACCAAGGCACAGGCCGCGTTTTGCACGGGTTACACCGTCGTGCTGGGAGGTTGAATGCGCAGTCTCCTACCGCTCAACAGCACTCCCCTGGAACGGGGTATCGAGGCGACGTTCGCCGAGACCACACTGATCCCGTTACGGACGCTGTACAACCCCGACACCTGTCCGGTGCACTTGCTGCCGCACCTGGCCTGGGCCTGGTCGGTGGATCGCTGGGATCCAGCGTGGCCAGAGTCGGTCAAGCGCGCCGCGATCAAGGCCTCGTTCTACATCCACAAGCACAAGGGCACCATTGGCGCACTGCGGCGGGTGGTCGAGCCGCTGGGTTACCTGATCGAGGTGTTGGAGTGGTGGCAGACCGTGCCGGAGGGCGTGCCGGGCACCTTCGCCCTGAAGGTCGGCGTACTCGACACCGGCATCACCGAGGACATGTACCTCGAACTCGAACGCCTGATCGATGACGCCAAACCCGTCAGCCGGCAACTCACCGGCCTTGCCATCAGCCTTGAAACGCAAGGCGACCTGAACATTGCAGCGTCCCTCTACGAAGGCGACGAGATCGACGTCTACCCGCCAGTGATGCGTGACATTGAAGCCACGGGCAGCTTCGGCGTGGTCGGGCGCGAACACACCATCGACACTCTGGACATCTATCAATGACTGATGCGAATTCTCAGTTCTTCGCCATCCTCACCAAGGTAGGGATGGCCAAACAGGCGAATGCCGACGCGCTCGGCATTCCCTGGAAAATCACCGACATGGGCGTGGGCGATGCCAACAACATCGACCCAGTCGTCCCCAGTGAAGCCCAGACCAAGCTGATCAACGAATGGCGGCGCAAACCGCTAAATCGGCTCTTCATTGACCCGGTCAATTCGGCGGTGATCATCGCTGAACAGATCATACCGGCCGATGAGGGCGGCAAGTGGATCCGGGAGATCGGTCTGTACGACGCGGACGGTGACCTGGTGGCGGTGGCCAACTGCGCGCCGAGCTTCAAACCGCTGCTATCACAAGGTTCGGGCCGCACGCAGATTGTGCGTATGAACTTCATCGTCACCAGCACCGGAAACATCCAGCTCAAGATTGATCCGGCCGTGGTGCTGGCCTCTCGGGCCTATGTAGACGCGGCCATTCTGGAAGTGCTGCCGAAGAACAAGACGCCGGGCCAGTTCACGCGGGTCAAGGTCAACGACCGCGGCCTTGTGGTGGAGGGGGATAACCCGAGCACGTTGGCCGGCATGGGCATCACCGATACCTACACCAAGACGCAGATCGAGGCGATGATTGCCCAGGCCTCAGCGTTGCCGGTTGGCGTCATGGCGCCGATTCCGGTCGACAAGATCCCACCCGGGTTTCTGGAGCTTGATGGTTCGGTCAAGAGTATTGCGGTTTATCCCGATCTGGCGGCGTTCCTCGGCACGCTCTTCAACAAGGGTGATGAGGGCGCCGGCAATTTCCGCTTACCCGAGTCGCGTGGCGAGTTCCTGCGGGGCTGGGATCATGGGCGCGGCGTCGATGCTGGACGGGCAATTGGTAGCTGGCAAGACCATGCGTTTCAGAATCACTTGCATGCTCTGCGGCAAACAGTAACGACTGCTACCCCTTCGGGCACGGGTCTGGCGGTGGTCATCAGTGGAGCGGGTACTGGCGGCAACTCTGACGTACCAATGACGGGCAACGTTGGTAGCGAAACCCGTCCTCGCAACTTGGCGATCATGTGGTGCATCAAGGCCTGGAACGCGCCGATCAATCAGGGAAACATCGACATCGCCGCTCTGGCGGCGCTGGCGACGCAGGCCACGGAAGTTAAGTTGGGTACGGCCAAGATCGCCACACAAGTGCAAACCGATACCGGCACCAATGACGCGACAATCGTCACGCCGGCCAAGCTCAAATTCGGCTTTTCCGCCACATTCGCAACCACCGGCTGGATTCGTCTTCCAAGTTGGCTGGGTGGTTTAACCCTCAGTTGGCAGCAGGTGACGGCGTCCTCCGCAGGTCTGACCGTGGCGCTTCCGATTGCTGTGGCCAATAAGTTTTTGGGTACATGGGCGCAGCACCTCGGCCCCAAGGGTGGCCCGGTTTACGCCACCAGCATGAGTTTTGACGACGCTGCAAAAAACACGGTGAACGTGACTAGCTCGGTCAGCGGTGCAGCGGCATTCACCGTTTTCGTCTTGAGTAACTGAGGTCTTTCGATGCATACCTATTCGCCATCAACCGGGGCGTTCAACGCCCAGTCTGAAGACAATGTGCAGCTCTCCAATCAGGAGTTTCAGGCCCTGTTTGCAGCCCAGTCGTCTGGCAAACAAATTGTCCCTGGTCCGGAAGGAAAGCCGATAGCGACCGATCCTGTGCCTTACACCCGTGAGCAAATCGAGCGCCTGCGTAACGCGGCTTACTCCGATATTCAAACCGGTACCGACCGGCTGTTCGCCGAAGTCAGTCGTCTGAAACTGATGAACGAGCCGGGCTGGGAGGATGCCCAGGCGCGAGCGGTGGCGCGCTATCAGGAAATTCAGGCCGAGTTTCCGTGGCCTGAAGATCCTGAACCGGAGCCCAGCCAAGCCCCATAGACGCCCCACACTACTGGGGCGTTTTCTTTTCCACAACCTGCAACACGAACATCCCTGACGGCCTCGCTCATGCGGGGCTTTTCTGTTTCTGGAGATCGACTCTATGAGTTTTTTTCACGGCGTCACGACCACAGCGGTCGATACCGGCGCGCGCACCATCACGTTACCGTCCTCGTCGATCATCGGCTTGTGCGACACCTTCACTCCCGGCTTGCTCGGCGGCGGCACCGCCAAGGCCGGCGAACTCAAACTGATCACCACCGAGCGCGAAGCCATCGCGGCGTTCGGCGCTGACTCCGCGATCACCAAAGCCTGCAAGGCGATCTACGCCAAGGCCAAGGCGGTGATCGTCGCCATCGGTGTGCCGAAGATGGACGACCCGGCGCTTCAGACTTCGGCGATCATCGGTGGCGTCCTGGTGTCAGGTCAGCGTACCGGCCTGCAGGCGCTGCTCGATGGCAAAAGCCTGTTCAATGCCCAGCCGCGATTGCTGATCGCACCAGGTCATTCGGCCACTCAGGCGGTGGCCACGGCCATCGACGGCCTCGCGCAGAAGCTTCGAGCCATCGGCGTCATCGACGGACCGGGCACCACCGACGAGGCCGCCATGGCCTACGCCAAGAACTTCGGCAGCCGCAACCTGTTCATGGTCGACCCCGGTGTGCAGTACTGGGACACCGAAGAAAGCAAGACAGTCGATGCGCCTGGTTCGGCATGGGCAGCGGGTCTGTTTGCCTGGACCGATGCGACCTACGGTTTCTGGGCCTCGCCCTCGAACAAAGAACTCACCGGCATCACCGGTACCACCCGCGCTGTCGAGTACCTGGACGGCGACGACACCTGCCGGGCCAACCTGCTCAACAACGCGAACATCACCACGATCATCCGCGACGACGGTTACCGCCTGTGGGGTAATCGCACACTGTCGAGCGACCCGAAATGGGCGTTCGTCACCCGCGTGCGCACGCTGTTCATGATCATGGATGCGGTGCAGGCCGGGCACAAATGGGCAGTCGACCGCTCGATCACCAAGACCTACGTCAAGGACGTCACCGACGGCCTGGAAGCGTTCATGCGCGACCTGAAAAATCAGGGCGCGGTGATCAACTTCGAGGTGTTCGCCGATGAGGAACTGAACACGGCCAGCCAGATCGAGCAGGGCAAAGTGTTCTGGCGGATCCGCTTCACCGACGTGCCGCCGGCCGAGAACCCGAATTTCCTTTTTGAGGTCACCAACCAATGGATGACTGAAGTGCTTGAGCCTGCCTAAGGAGGCCTCCTGATGAAACCTGAAGTTTTGTCCAATTGCGCGGCGTTTATCGACGGCGTGAGTTTTGCCGGCGAGGTGCCAAGCCTGACCCTGCCCAAGGTCGTGCTGAAAACCGAAACCTACCGGGGCGGCGGTATGGCCGGCGAGATCGAGATTCCGGTCGGGGTGGAAAAGCTCGAATCCGGCTTCACCACCAACGGGGTGCGCCGTGAGGCATTGAAGTGGTTCGGGCTGTCCGACCGCACGGCCTGCAATGCGGTGTTTCGCGGCACCTTCAAGGGCCTCCAGGGCAAGGTCACCTCGGTCATCGTCACCATGCGCGGCGGACTGAAAGAGGTCGACATGGGGGACTGGAAGGCCGGTGAAAAAGCCGAGACCAAACACAACATGGCGCTGACCTACTACAAGCTCGAAGTCGGCGGCCGGGTGGTTTACGAGATCGACATGGTCGGCATGGTGCTGGTGATCGACGGCGTCGACCAGCTCGCAGAAGAACGTTCGGCCCTGGGCCTGTAAGGAATACGCAATGACTCAAGCAATTCAAACGACACCCGAACAGCCACTCCCTAAGTGGATGGAACTCACCGAGGAAGGTTTCCGAATCAGCCTCAAGTACCCGACCGAACTCAACGGTGTTCAGGTCGACCGCCTGGCGATGCGTGCACCTTGCGTGCGGGATGTACGGGCCGCGCAAGCGGCCTCCAACGGTGATGCCGAGCAGCGTGAACTGTCGCTGTTTGCCTCGTTGACCCAGACCCCGGAGACGGATTTGGTCGCGCTCAAAATGGTCGATTACATGCGTCTGCAGGCCGGGTATTTTCGTCTGGTCACGGACGACTAAATGCGACGGAACCACGTTGAAGATGCTGGCCACACGCATGGCCCGGGAGAGCGGATTCTCGGCTGCCGAGATCCTGGCTATGCCCTTCAACGAACTGGTCTGGTGGCTCTCCGATTGAGCCACTCAACCCCACCGACGCATAAGGCACGCACATGGCGAAGAACCTCGCGCTCGGCTTTGTCATTGGCGGCGCCGTCGATCCGACGGTAGGCAAAGCGTTCAAGGACGTCGAAAGCAAGATCAAGCATCTGGACAGCGTGGGCAGCAAGGCCCGCGTTTTGCAGAACACCATCGGCGACACCATGCGTCTGCGCGAGGAATGGCGCAAGGCACACATGACCGGTGCCGCCGGTGCGGACAAGCTGCTGAGCAAATACGAAAAGAACCTCGAACTGCTCAAGAAACAGGGCGTCGAGGTCGGCCGTCTGAGCAAGGCTTACGCCACGATGGGGCGTGTGGCCGCTGGGGCCGAACTCAAGGCGCTCGGGCATCGGCAAATCGAGGAGGGGCGGTCGGGTCTGAAAAGCACCCTGGGTCAAGCGGGTGCGCTGACTGCTGCAGCGGCCATTCCGACCAAGGTCAGTGCCGATTACGGCGCGATCATTCGCGACATCGCGATCAAGGCCAACATTGCCAACTCGCCGGAAGAGTCGCAGTTGTCCAGAACCGTGATCGACACCTCACGCGATACGGGCATGGCACGCAATCAGGTGGCTGAAGTGGTCAATGCCCTGGTCGGCGCTGGTATGGAGCTGGACAAGGCCCTGGCCTATGCACCGACAGCGGCCAAGTTTGCCGTGGGCCAGGGATCGGAAGGCACCGAAACGGCCAAGATGATCAACGCCCTGGGGCAGAACGCCAAGATCACGGACCCCAAGGTCATGCAGCAGGCACTGGAAGCCATCGCCTATCAGGGCCAGGCAGGCAGCTTTGAGGCCGTCGACATGGCCAAGTGGTTTCCTGAACTGCTGGCGGGCATGGGCAAGCTCGGCATCACCGGCATGGACTCGGTGACGCAGCTGGGCGCGATGCTGCAGGTGCAGATGAAGACGGCCGGCGGTTCGGACGAAGCGGCCAACAACCTGAAAAACTGGATGGAGAAGATCGGCTCCGGTGAGACGGTCAAGGCCTACGAGAAAGCGGGTATCGACTACAAGAAGTCGTTGCAAACCGGCCTGCAGAACGGCAGGTCCACGCTGGAATCCAGCTTTGCCCTGGCCCAAAAATACATCGAGGCGACCGATCCGAAGCGGGCCGCCGAGATGGCCAAGGCTACGGCGGCGATCAGTAAGGAGGCCGATCCCGAGAAAGCCAAGGCCATGATGAAGTCGCTGGAGGAGGCTTTGCGTACCGGTGATCTGTTCGCCGACATGCAGGTCAAGGCCGCTTTGACTGCGTACATGCAGAACAAGGATCTGTATGAACAACTGAAAAAGGACTCGGCCGACGCGACCGGGATCCTCGACAAGAACCTCGCCGAGCGCCGGCAGACATCTGCGCAAAAATGGTCCGAGATGGCCCAGTCCATGGACGACGCCATGCGCAGCATCGGCGATGCGATTCGGCCGGTCACCGACGCGGTGGCCGACGGGATCAACATCGTCAGCCGCAAGCTCTCAGGCTTTGCCGATGAGTTTCCCCGGGTCACGCTGGGCATTGGTACGGCCGTGGCTGGATTGGTTGCGCTGAAGGGTGCTGTCAGCGCATTCAAGGTCGGCAAGGGCCTGATGAATCTCGGGCGCGGTACCCTGATGGGCAATCCGAACATCCCGCAGAAAGTGATCGTCACCAACCTCCCGGGCTCGGCTGGCGGGTTGGATGCCGGTGACTTTGATGTCGACGGTGACGGCAAGAAAAGGAAGGGCAGAAAGCGGCACCGAGGCGGCTTAGAGACCGACTACAAGGGGCCGGGCGTCGGCGACGTGGTCAAGGGTACGGCGGTAGTGGCTGTGGTGGATGCGGGCTTCAAGGCCTATGACACCTACCAGAACGCCGAAACGCAGGACGAGAAGGCCGAGGGTTACGGCGCTGCTGCAGGTGGTTTGGCGGGTACGTTGGCCGGTGCTGCTGCGGGGGCGGCCATCGGTTCGGCGGTCCCGGTCATCGGCACGATTGTTGGCGGCTTGATTGGTGCCTATTTGGGGAGTCAGGGTGGTGACGCTCTGGGTGGGTTCCTGGGCAAGAAGTATTTCGGTACACCTGAAGAGCTGAAGCGCGTCCCGGACGCCGGGCCGCTGATGATGGCCAACGCCGGACAAAACTTGCCGCCGGTGATGGGCGACATTGCTCGCTCATTTGCACCGAAGCCAGCCGCAGGTCCATTAGCGCCTGCAGCAATGGGTGATGTGGCCCGCTCGCTTGCAGCACCCGCCACATTGCCAGTTCCACCGGCATTGCTGGCCACACCGGTTCAGGCTGCCAAAACCGAAGCGCCCAAAGTCGAGCAACAGGTCCAGATCTCGGCGCCGCTGCACATCACCGTGCAAGGCGATGCCAAGGATCCGGCACAAATGGCGCGAGAGCTGCAGCCCTTCATTGCACAGCAGATGCAGCAGGCCACGCAGCAGCTGCAAAACCGTCAACTGTATGACCAACCGGATGTGTAAGGAGGGCTGATGGCCTACATGGAGCAGCTGCAGTCAGGCCTCAAGCAACTGGCAGCAGCAGGGGAGGCCGGGCGGCGCAGCCTCGACGGCATGATGGGGCCGGTCAACGGCGCGATCAGCGAGATCAGCGGCGCGGCCTCGGAGCTTGAAGGTATTCCCTTCGTCGGTCCGGCGATTGGAGAAAAGCTGCAGCGCGTGATGCGTGGGGTGAATGCTGCCCAAGCGAAGGTCGGGCAGGTAGTGGCCACCTACAACAAGGCCACGCGTGCCGTGTCTCAGATCGATGAGCGCATGGGCCAACTGAAGGAACAGGCTGCCCGGGCGTCGACCGCGATCAACAAGATCGCCGGCAAGGTCAGTCCGTCGCTGGGGAACATCCTGCCGACCGGTGCATTGGCTGGCGACGCAACGCCGGTGCCCGAGACGGTGAAGCCGTTTCCGCATCTGCTGATCGTGCAGCCGCAAGATCCCAAGGCGGTACCGTATTACTTCAACCTGGACACCGCCGCCTTTGATGAACTGCGGCGCTCCACGGAGTACCGCTGGGCCTCGCAGGAACGCCTCACCCGCCGGCCGGCGCAGCAGGCGGTGGGGATCGGTGAGGAAAAGATCACCCTCAAGGGGGCGATCTTTCCCGGCTTCAAGGGTGGCATCAAGCAACTGGACACCCTGCGCAGCCTCGGCGCCCAGTTCCAACCGCTGACACTGACCACTGGCTATGGCGACGTGCTGGGCACCTGGTGCCTGAAGAACGTTGAAGAAGAACAGAGCGCGTTGCTGCAGGGCGGAATCCCGCGCAAACAGGCATTCACTTTGGAGTTTGTACGATATGGCGATGACCTGCAGAACGTCTGACGGGGATCTGCTCGACACCCTGTGCTACCACGCTTACGGACATCTCAACGGCACTGTCGAGGCGGTACTGGATGCCAATCAAGGCCTGGCCGACGAGCCTCAACCTTACCGCGCCGGTATTGTGATCGAGTTACCAGATCTGCCCCAGCCGTCGGAGGACGGCATAGCGCTATGGAGTTGATGAACTATAGTCACCCACAGTTCACGTTGCTCCTTTAGCTTCATCCCCTTCAAAGCCCGCCCTGTGCGGGCTTTTTTTTGGAGCAAAAATGACCCCAACCTTTCGCATCGTCGCCGACGGTGGCGACATCACCCAGCGGATCAATGACCGCTTACTGCAGCTGAAGACCACCGACAAACCCGGTATGGAGTCCGACGAGTTCGAACTGCGCATCGACGACCGCGACGGAGCGGTGGTGCTGCCGCCACGCGGAGCCAGCATCGAGATTTACCTGGGCTACGCCGAAACCAAACTGACCCGCATCGGCCGGTATGTGGTTGATGAGATCGAACTGTCCGGTCCGCCGGATACGTTGGTGATCACCGGCAAGGCCAGCGACATGCGCGGCAGTGGCAAGACCACGCGCAGCGGAAGCTGGGAAAACGTGCCGCTGTCACGGATCGTCGCCGACGTCGCCGCCCGCAACGGCTGGCAGGCAGTCTGTCCGGTGCAGACCAAGGTACCGCGTGCCGATCAGCTCAACGAGTCGGACTTCAATTTCATTACACGCCTGGCCAAACAGTACGACTGCACCGCCAAGGTGGCCGACGGCAAGTTGCTGGTGATGCCGCGTCAGGGCGGGCAAAGCGCATCCGGCAAGATGCTGGGCACGGTGACTATCCATCGCCGGGACGTCAGCCGCTTCCAATTCAGACTAGGCGACCGCAACACCCACAAGGCTGTGTCGACCAAGCATCAGGACAAGAAGACCGGCAAGCTTGCCGTAGTCACCCTCGACAACGACGAATCACCGGACGGCCTGCCGCCGGTGCATACAGACCGACATATCTACCCGAACAAGTCAGCCGCCGAAGCGGCGGCCCAAGCGCGTCTCACCGCGTTCAACCGTTCCACGGCTGGCGTGCGGCTGGAGATGGTGGGCCGCACTGACCTGTTTGCCGAACGATCGATCAACGCCCAGGGCTTCAAGGTCGGGCTCGATGGCGAATACCTGGTCGACTCGGTGGAGCAGGTATTCACCCAGGCCGGCTGGAGCACCACGGTCGAGTGCAACGGCGGCAAAAAGGGCAAGGCGAAAGCCAAAGGCAAGAAGAAAAAGCCGGCGAAGGATTTGAAGGTCGTTCAGATCAAGCAGTAGCGCTGCATTCCTATAACCCAGGAGAACCCCATGGCTCTGACAGAACAACAGCTGCAACGCATCATGCCCAACGCCCGCCGCCAAGCGGGCATTTTTGTTTCTGCGCTCAATGCCGCAATGGCCCACCGGCAGATCAACACGCCGCAACGCCAAGCCGCGTTTCTCGCCCAGGTCGGGCACGAATCCGGCGAGCTCAATTACGTGCGCGAGCTGGGCGGCGACCAGTACCTGAGCAAGTACGACACCGGCACACTGGCTGCAAGGCTGGGCAACACGCCCGAGGCCGATGGCGATGGCCAGCGCTACCGTGGCCGGGGCCTGATTCAGATCACCGGCCACAACAATTATCTTCGCTGCAGCTTGGCGCTGTTCGGCGACGAGCGTTTGTTGCGCACGCCGGAGCTGCTGGAACTGCCGCAATGGGCCGCCGAGTCGGCCGCGTGGTTTTGGTGGGTTCGAGGGCTGAACGCCCTGGCGGATCAGGGCGAGTTCGAGGAAATCACCCGCAAGATCAACGGCGGCCTGAACGGCTTGCAGGATCGCCTGCAGTTGTGGGAGCGGGCGAGGGCGGTGCTATGCGCCTCGGTGAACTGATCCCGGCGCCGTATCGGTTGTTTGGTAAAGCAGTGCTGCTGGCAACGCTGGTCGGCGGATCCACGGCCATCACTTGGCAAGTGCAGGATTGGCGCTTCGGCAAACAACTCGCCGAGCAGGCTCGCCTCCACATCGAAACCCTCAACCAAATGACCCTGGCCTCGGCCGCCCAGCAGCGTGCCGAACAAGACAAGCGCCTCGCGCTCGAGCAGCGCCTGGCATCCAGTGAGCAAACCCACTACCGAGCTTTGAGCGATGTCCAACGTGATCAAGATCGTCTGCGCGACCGCCTTGCCACTGCTGATCTGCGCCTGTCAGTCCTCCTCGATGCCACCACCGGCGCCGGCAACGGATCGATGCCAGCCACCGCCACCACCGGCAGCGTGGTTCATGGCCCCACAAGAGCCGAACTTGACCCAGCGCATGCTCTACGAATTATCGGCGTCACCGAGGACGGCGACCGGGGGCTGATTGCCCTTGCGGCCTGTCAGGCATACGCCAAAGAAGTCTCAACACCGAAGTGAAAAAGAGCGGCCGGTCCGGATGCGTCAACATCCGGATCGACCGCCGTCCCTGCAGATGGTCCCTGCAAGTCCAGCCAAGGCTCTTGCTCCGTGCACAAAGCGCGGCGAGCCTAGCACCTGTTTATATATACAGTAAAGGTCTTGCTTTTTATGTCTACACCCATCATCCCTTGGATGGGCGGCAAACGCCGCCTGGCCGACCGCCTCATTCCGCTTTTTCCGCCACACGAATGCTACGTTGAAGTCTTTGCCGGCGGTGCCGCTCTGTACTTCATGAAGCCCCAGCCATCGCCCGTGGAAGTCCTCAACGACATCAACGGCGACCTGGTCACGCTTTACCGCGTCGTGCAGAACCACCTCGAAGAATTCGTGCGCCAGTTCAAATGGGCGCTCAGCTCGCGACAGGTGTTCGAATGGCAGAAAATGACCCGCCCTGAAACCCTCACCGACATCCAGCGTGCCGCCCGATTCTTTTACCTGCAGCACCATGCCTTCGCCGGCAAGGTCTCGGGTCAGACATTCGGCACGGCGACGACTGCCCCTGCCATCAACCTGCTGCGCATCGAGGAAAACCTCTCGGCCGCGTGGCAGCGCCTGTCCGGCACCTACGTCGAAAACCTCCCCTGGCTTGAATGCGCTGAACGCTACGACCGCGCCCATACCTTTCACTACATGGACCCCCCATATTGGCAGACCGCCGGTTATGGCGTGGATTTTCCGTTCGAGAACTACCAGCGCATGGCCGACTTCATGCGGCGCTGCAAAGGCAAAGTGATGGTCAGCATCAACGATCATCCCGACATCCGGCGCGTGTTCGAAGGCTTCCATTTCGAAACGTTGGACATCCGTTACACCACAGCCAATCAGCGGCAGGGTAAGGCCGAAGTCAGTGGCGAACTGGTAATCATGAACTGGCAGCCGGAAGCGTTAGCGGGATTATTCTGAAATTTTTTTCGCGGTGAAAAAATTAGAAAATAGATGGCTCGGGCGATTGGTTTTATTTGGTGCCTCAACGATTTGTGTATATGTCTGGAGAATATCTAGGTCGAGTGTATATTAGATACGAGCTATTATCGTCGCGCCCAGTAAGTTCTGGATGCACTCTCGAACAATGCCAAATGCTGCTGATTGGTCCCGGTAGAGTAAGGGTTTTATTTATGATGGAGTTGAATTTAAGAGCGTCCCAGGTCTAATGTTAAATAGGTAAAGGCTTGGGCCTCATCATGGGGTAAAGCTTTTGAACGCTCTAGCTCTAGTAAAATAGTTATAAAGGAATCTATCGAGCTAGGAGTGGCGCCAATTAATTCAAAGCTGCCTTCAAGCAGCGCTACCGTGATCTCTTCTGAATTTTTTAGCGCCTCATTATCGATTTTTTCAATTATTCCAAATGTAAGTTCGGAAACTATCGGGCTAAGTAATATCAGTTTTTGTAGAGAGTCATTATATTTTGGAGCAATAGTTAGTGGCATCTTTTATGCCTCCTTTTTTATTAATGTAATCTTAAAAAATAAGGCAAAGGGCCATGTCTTCGATGTTTTTTCTTGTACATTGGCGAAGGGTTTGTATAGGTCTTTATATGGTGGCTTTAATATGATGTGTCTTATTTGTGGATTATCAATTGGTTAGTGAGGCTTTTCCAGTAGTCGGGGGTATGTTGTATTGTTTGAACTAATTTCCAGGAGCCGCTGGTCGTGGATGTCGTAATTTTTTACAACTCTTGCTCATGTTTGTTTTTCGTAATTTAGCGGACAACACAGTCCGTAACGAGAATCTCTAGGAGAAATGAAATGGCTAATAGCGGAAATAACAATCCTGGCAATTTCGCAAACGATCACGAAAAAGCGTCTGAAGCAGGACGCAAAGGTGGTCATGCTTCTGGCGGAAATTTCGCGAATGATCCAGAACGAGCGTCCGAAGCCGGCAAGAAGGGTGGTGAAAACAGTCATGGCGGTGGCCGGCAGGCTAGTGAGTCGTCCTCAGAAGGGCAGAATCGCGGTTCGGGCCATGGAGGAAATTTCGCCAATGATCCCGAAAAAGCTTCTGAGGCTGGCAAGAAAGGTGGTCAGCATAGCCATGGAGGGAATCATAAATCGTAAAGCAGCGTAAGCCGTCAGGTCTCGCTTTCTGTTGCGAGGCCTGGCGCAACTTAATGAGGTGGATTTATGCAGCTTTGGTTTATCTGTACTTTTGTTTGTATCACAATGGTTTGGATTACTGTGGTCGCGTTAGCTATCTACTCGATAGCCTTTGCTTGACTGTATTCATTACATTTCGAGCGTTTCTCCCGCACCGCGATATTACCGTCCGTACGGATGCTCAACGTAGATCCGTGAATGCTAGCTTTGTAACAAATCCCCTTCCGGCGCACATCAGGCAGTCGTCCCGTGGGCCAAAGCGATCAAGGCAGGAGGGACAGATACAGAACGCCGCTGATTCAATATGTGGTCGCACCTTTTCAAACGCATGCAGATCGCGCTCTTCCTTTGCGATTTGGGCGGCATCCACTAAAGCCCGGTAAGTGAGAGGGTCATCGATGGGCCGGAGGTTGACACCTCTGATTACCCGTTCAGTCTCAATCAGTTGGTACTGCTTCCCGTACATATACAGGATTAGTCCCGAAATCTTGCCGATATTCCTAGAGAGCCCCAGATCCAGATGTATTCCTTCCGGGCCTGAGTACACCTTCCCGTCATAGGTGAAGGATGCACCTCGGGGTTTGTCGGTAGCGAAGTTGAATATCGAACGGCTGATCGTGCCCAGCAGCTTACCGTTATCGACCTGCACGACGTCGTAAGTCGAAGCCCCGCGGTAATGACTTGGCGAATCTTGCAGCTCCTCGACTGCGTGCCAGTAGGCAGCGTTCGCCATCTCATTCATGTCGAATTGTTCAAGCTGGTCGATTAGATTCTCTGCATGGAGGGCTGCAGTCATCTCGTGGAGAGTTTCCCGGTGGCCTTCAGGGTTTTGCATACGAAAGTCGTGGTCGTCGAGAGTGTCGCGCCATCGCTGGAGCCGTAGGGATTTGGCTTGGTCGAAATTCATGGAAACGGATTCGCTGTACAAATACTGTTTTTATGTACAGTAATGGAGGCCGAAGCGTTGAGCGAGGATGAGGCGACGAGCTGTAACGAACGACTGCTTTCTGGCTGTGGATTCAACCGGTCGACGCAACAGATTGGCTGAATCGTTCTGCCTGTGTTTCGTACTCTAGTGTTTTCCGAGGGGGGGGCTATTTAGCTGCCTTGCGACTTCATTGAGTGTGGCGTGTGACGACTGCTACCGACCATAAAAGGTCAGCTCTGGCTGTCAGCTTTCGGCCATAAGCGGTCATTCAGATACTCAGCAATCACAACCTTTCTTCGATCATCTAGAAATTGTGGTCCATCACGCTTAGACACATTGGGTCTAGTCGGATCTTTATCTATTAACCTCAGTATCCTAGGCTTGCAGATGCGCCTCCGAGCGTGACCTTTCAGCAGCGGGAGAACGGCATGAGGCTTTCGACGTTCATTTTTTCGAATATGGAGTCGATTTTGGTTGAGTGGGAGCATTTCGCTCGGACGGTGGTCACTCCTGTGCCAATTTCGGATCAGAAAGGCCTCAGAAATCACGCTCAGCAGATTCTTCATCGCGTTGCATCGGACATGCGTAAGTTTCAGACAGAGCAGGAGCAGATCGATAAATCGCAGGGCCGAGCGCCACCAGAGGATGAAGAGACACCAGCGCAAACTCACGCCGTACTGCGATTGATGGACGGCTTCACGCTTGACCAGATGGTTTCGGAATATCGTGCGCTGCGTTCAACGGTACTAAGGCTCTGGTTGGCTGAAGTGTTTTCGGGTGAAAGTCACCAGTTGCAGGACATGATCCGTTTTAATGAGGCGATCGATCAGGCATTGGTTGAGTCCATTGCTTCCTATGGTCAAGCCGTCGAGACCACGCGAAAAATGGTATTGGGCGTACTTGGTCATGAT
The DNA here is from genome assembly GCF_003576265.1 of Pseudomonas sp. 91RF. Lineage (NCBI taxonomy): Bacteria > Pseudomonadati > Pseudomonadota > Gammaproteobacteria > Pseudomonadales > Pseudomonadaceae > Pseudomonas > Pseudomonas sp. 91RF. The sequence continues at coordinate 3,976 of NZ_QWFC01000017.1, read as the reverse complement.
TTGCGCAGCCCTCTGGGTGCCATCATGATGTCCGCTGATCTACTTCAACAGTCCAGTGAAAACACCGATCGGCGTTCGCACTTGTCGACCCAAATTGGCGTCAGCGTTCGTCGGGCCAATCAGATTGTTGATGACCTGCTGGATCTTGCGCGGTCTAACCTCGGTAATGGAATTCCGGTAAACAAGCAGCAGATTGACCTTAGTGCCGTTTGCCAATCCATCCTGGCAGAGGTCGCCGCTCGCTTCCCCGATACTGAAATAGCGCTGACTAACTCCGCCACCGTTGTAGGTCAATTCGATCCACTGCGGATAGAACAGGCATTTTCCAACTTGGTGAACAATGCTGTTCAGCATGGTGACCGTCAGCAGCCTATTCGAGCATCATTGAAAAAAACTGCAAGAGAAGTGCATTTCACGGTGCAAAATTTTGGTGATCCCATCCCCGCAAGCGCAATGCCTTTTCTGTTCACGCCAGAAGGGCGTTACTCTGCGTTTGCCGAGAATGAAGACGGGCCGTCAGCGGGCTTGGGGCTAGGACTGTTTATCGCCGCAGAAGTCGTGAAAGGTCATGGTGGGGAAATCGGTGTCGAGTCTTCATTAGAGCTGGGTACGACATTCACTGTGACGCTTCCCCTTGGCTGATGTAGGCAGCGCCAGGTCATGCTCGCTTCAATGATAATCCCTCCACATAACCCTCTCATCGACGTGAGTTGTCGCTATCCGCTGCCGCGAGGAGATCTTCCCAGGGCTTCATTCCAGTGCGGGCGTTGGGGCAACTGATAGCATGCTCAAAGGCGGCACCTTTATCGCGTTCGGCTTGAGAAGCACCACATCCCCTGCAAACCACCACGCCGTTTCGCAGCGTCCAGCGTTTGCTCCACGAAACAAGCAAGTCTGCCGTTGACATAGGATTGCTCCGTAATCTGTACAGTCTCCTAGTGTTTGTACAATAAATTTGGCGTTTGTTTCAACGATGTCAATTGGTCAGCAAATGTTCTGAATTATTCGCACGCTTACGTGATCCTTTGCTTATGAGCATAGGAGAGTGTCGTGAACAAAGTCCGTTCATGGATAGTCGAGTACAAGCTTCATGGCGTTCCGACGTCTTTCGTGATTCGTACTGGCGAAATGAGTAATGCACACGCTTGGCATTGGGCGTGCTGTGATGCAGGAATCGCTCCGATACCCAAACCCGGCAAACCACCGTTGAAGCGCATGTCCAAGCCAATGGCTGAGCGTTTCGGGGTCACAGATGTCCTCTGGCGAGAACCTGCTCCAGTCGTGTGGGACGAGGTTTAGAAAATGAAGCATCCATTGACCAGGCAGAACGCTGACAGTAGCTGGGATGCTGAAATAGCACTCAACACGCAGATGTTTCGTGATGCTGACAGACTGGACCAGGCTGCGTATCTGATCATCGAAGTCGGCACAACCAATAGTGAAATCTGGCAGCAGTTTTCTGAAGCCAAAGCTTTGGCTGATGAGAAAAGGAATGCTGCATATCAAGACTGGATACGCATCAAAAGGCTGATGATGGGCTGATTAAAATCGGCATTAATTGGATGGTTAGCGCCCGTTGCTTTGGTTAGCCACCCGCGGCCGCCGATACCTGAAATTATGTCCTTAATCACGCCAAGGCGGACGTGGTTCATGTCCGCGCCGACTGCGAGCGGAGCGAAAAACCAATTAATCGAGAGGAGGTCAACCACCATGCCGCGCGGAGACAAAGACAAGTACACCGATAAACAAAAACGCAAGGCCGAGCATATCGAGGAGAGCTACGAGGCCAAGGGCGTTTCAAAAGAAGAATCCGAGGCGCGCGCCTGGGCCACGGTCAACAAGCAGTCCGGCGGCGGCGAGCGCAAGGGCGGCTCCGGACAAAAAAACAGCGAGACAGCCAAGAAAAAAGCCCGAAAGTCTTCTGGCAAACGTGCCGCCGCCACTCGGAAGGGAGAGCCGCGGCCAGGTCAGCAACTGGAAGAAATGACCAAGGCCGAACTTATGGACCGGGCACGCAAGCATCACATCGCGAGGCGCTCGACCATGCGCAAAAGCGAACTTGTCGAAGCACTGGCCAAAATCGGCTGAGCCTGTAAGGGAGGCCGTCGCGTTCCAAGGAAGGTTGTTCTTCTGTGTTCAAGAACGGTAAGTAGATGCCCGTCGGGGATGGTTTCCCGCACCCTTGAGAAAGGCCCAGCAGAACATGTGCACCATCGTCGAGTGCGACGGCGACATCTTGTTTTGCCCCGGGTAACAGCCCCTATGCCCATTCGTCGCCGTGTAAGTACATGCGTTCCAACACTTGGGCATCGCTGCTTTCGAACAAAGTATGTGCGTTTCCCACTCGAGGAGTTTCTGCCATGCGCAAGTATCCCACTCCACCTTTCCCCTCCCAGCCTCAACAGATCCCCGGCTCGCAACGCAAGATGGAGCCCGCCCCGGACTGCGGTGAACATACCTATAAAGGCCATGGCCGACTGGCCGGCAAGATCGCCTTGATCACTGGTGCGGACAGTGGCATTGGACGCGCTGTAGCCATTGCATACGCCCGTGAGGGGGCGGATGTTGCTATTGCCTACCTGGATGAGCATGAAGATGCCGAGGAAACCGCCCGCTGGGTCGAAGCAGCCGGGCAACAGTACTTGCTGCTTTCCGGCGATCTTGCGCAGAAACAGCACTGTTATGACTTGGTGGACAAAACCGTGGCTCACTTCGGCCGGATCGACATCCTGGTAAACAACGCGGCATTCCAGATGACCCATGAGACGCTGGAAGAGATCAATGATGACGAGTGGCTCAGGACCTTCGAAGTGAACATTACCGCAATTTTCCGCCTCTGCCAGCGCGCGCTCCCCTCAATGCCTGAAGGCAGTTCCATCATCAATACCAGCTCAGTCAATTCAGACGACCCTTCACCCAAGCTTCTTCCCTATGCAACGACTAAAGGCGCCATTGCCAACTTCTCGGCAGGGCTAGCCCAGTTGCTGGCAGAAAAAAGAATTCGGGTTAACTGCGTGGCACCAGGTCCAATTTGGACACCGCTGATTCCATCGAGCATGCCCGACGAGGCAGTCCGTAAATTTGGTTCCGGCTACCCGATGGGTAGACCCGGACAACCGGTGGAGGTGGCGCCTATCTTCGTACTGCTCGGTTCTGATGAGGCCAGCTACATCTCCGGATCGCGGTATGCCGTAACTGGAGGCAAGCCCATTCTTTGAACGAGAACACAAGCTGTCGCCACGATACTGTCCTCCTAGAAGGACACTTTTGGAGCGAAAATTGCCATGCGTGACTGGCAGCTATTGGCCGCTTTCTGCCTGTCACGGTAGGCTGCCATCGACCCAAAGCAGCCCCCGCGACGCATAGCGCCCCATTCGCGTGTGGCTGCTGCTCGGCTAGGAGCTGCCTGATTTATACTGAATTCCGTAAACCCTCATCGTTAGGCTTTCAGAATGTATAAGCGTGCCGCAATCACTATATTGGCCTTTCTCATAGCACTCCCTTCAGCCTACTGGTTGCTCAGTGAAGCAGTCGTGATGTTTGAAATGGCGAACACGGGAGCCAAATCAAGAGCTGAGTTAGCAGATGACTTTGGTCTTGGATTACTGGGGGCCTTCGTTGTCATGCCAGGAACCGTAATTGGTGCATTTATCACCGCGGCATTAGTGTGGCGGATAATGAGACCCAGAAGGGTGGGCTAAGTTATTAACACATCATCCTTGCCGGCTCGTTAACGCTAACGCTGAATTTCACTGGCAGCGTCCGCTTCTGGCCGAAAGCAGTCCCCTACCAAGATCCGCGATTGGTCAAAAAGTGCTGGTGGGCGCGGAGTTCGTGATAGATTCTACTGCCCAAGAGAGCTTTTGACAGGACGTCACCATGGCCAAGCCGGCTGCGCGTAAGAGCGACCCATCTAACTGCCCTTTACCAGGGCATGGCACCAACTCCATCGCCACAGGTTCTTCTGATGTTTTTT
>NZ_QWFC01000009.1:0-155373 GCF_003576265.1 Pseudomonas sp. 91RF | reverse complement strand
AGATGTGTATAAGAGACAGGAGCCGCTTCTGTCAGCCCTTCAAACGAACAAAAGGAATCGTGCATGTTGCGTAAAACCCTTTTAGCCGGCCTGTGTGCCGGCGCTGTTATCTGCAGCCCGGCATTCGCCGCTGCCCCCAAGGAATTGCAAAGCGAGCAGGGCACCCTTGAAGTCACGACGATCACCCAGGGGCTTGCGCACCCATGGGCCCTGGCGTTCCTGCCGGATCGTCAGGGCATGCTGGTGACCGAGCGTCCGGGCAATCTGCGGGTAGTGGGGGCTGACGGCAAGCTGTCGGCGCCGATCGATGGCGTTCCCAGGGTCTGGGCCAAGGGGCAGGGCGGGTTGCTGGATGTGGTGCTGTCACCGGACTTCAAACAGGATCGGCTGGTGTACCTGTCCTACGCCGAAGGCGGTGGTGCCGGTGACACGGCTGGCACGGCGGTAGGGCGCGGGCGGCTGTCGGACGACCTGAAATCCCTGAAGGATTTCAACGTGATTTTCCGTCAGGAACCGAAGCTGTCCGTCGGCAATCACTTCGGCTCGCGGCTGGTATTCGACCGCGACGGCTACCTGTTCATCACCCTCGGCGAAAACAACGACCGCCCGACTGCCCAGGATCTGGACAAGCTGCAAGGCAAGGTCGTGCGCATTTACCCCGACGGCAAGGTGCCGGATGACAACCCGTTTGTCGGTCAGTCCGGTGTCCGTCCGGAAATCTGGTCATACGGCCATCGCAACCCGCAGGGCGCAGCACTTAATCCATGGACCGGCACATTGTGGGAAAACGAACACGGCCCGCGCGGTGGCGACGAGGTGAACATCATCGAGCGCGGCAAGAACTACGGCTGGCCGCTGGCAACCCACGGCATCAACTACTCGATGCAGCCCATCCCTGAAGCCCAGGGTAAAACCGTCGAAGGCACCGTTGCCCCGCATCACGTCTGGGAAAAATCACCGGGTGTCACCGGCATGGCGTTCTACGACGGCGACCGTTTCAAACCCTGGCAGCACAACGTGTTCATCGGGGCGCTGGTCACTCAGGAGCTGATCCGCCTGCAGTTCGATGGCGACAAGGTGGTGCATGAAGAGCGCCTTTTGGGCGATCTGAAGCAACGGATCCGTGATGTGCGCCAAGGGCCGGACGGCTATCTGTATCTGCTGACAGATGAGTCCGACGGTGCGCTTTACAAGGTCGGACTCAAATGAATGCTTCATGCGGGTGAGCGGGCGTAAAGCACCACCGCAGCCCGCAGCTTGCCACGTCCGAACCGGCACATCTTCTCGAACTCCCCATGGCTGACCGGCACATGCTGGCAGTCCATGGGCTGGCGATGCTGGCTGTGGTCGACATCCGGGTCGTGCAGGTAGACGAAATCCTCGTCGCAATCGGTGACGATCACCCAGTGCGGGGATTTGGAACGGGTCAAACGATAGCTGCTGATCAGCACCAAAGGCTGCCCGCCAGCGTTTAGCAGGCGGGGCAAATCCAGTGTCGTGCCGATGAATTGATCAACGTCGGTGTCGTTCAGTTGTGCCATGAACTCGTCGTGCACCAGGCGCATGACGTCTTTTTTATGCGCGTCGCGTACGCCGTCGAGAAACAGCGGCCCGGTCATGCTCAGTTGCAAACGCACGCGAAACCCTCGGCGCCATGCGGCCAACGCCAGACCTTGAGGGCTGCAACCGCCGTGGCCTGCGGTCATGAACACGGTGGTTGCTTCACGCCAGAGCTGCAATTCTTCGCGGCGCTCCAGCGGTCGTTCAACCTGCAAGGCGCCCATGGCCATCAGCAAGCAGGCCGGACCGCAGGTGAAATCGGTGGTCTGCCGGTAATAGGGCACCTTGATGCTGCGTGAGTCGTGGTGTTGCAGGATGCGCTTTTCCAGGCGCAAGGCGTCCGCGTGATCCTCGTAATAGTCGTGAATCAATGCAAAGCGCCGATAGCCACTGCGTTCGTACAAAGCGATGGCGGCCGGGTTGTCAGTACGCACCTCCAGCCGCAGGTAAGCGCAGTCATGCTCCAGGGCGCAGGCTTCGATACGTCGCAGCAACTGTTTTCCCAGGCCACCACCACGGGCTTCGGGGGAAATGGCGATGGAATACAGCCGCGCAAGCGACGTGCCGCGATGGAACAGGACCAGCGCATAACCCAATAGCTGACCCTCGCGTTCGGCCACCAGCAACTGGCCGTGGGCCCGGGTAATCATCCATTGAAAGCTGCGGCGGGTGAGCCGGTCCGTGGTGAAACAGTGCATTTCCAGTGCCAGCAGCGCCGGTAAATCATCAACTGTCGCCAAGCGAAAAACAGTGTTCATATGACCGCCGTAAAAGTTGCGTAACGAAACGGGACTTTCGAAAAAGTTCGTGCTTAATAGAAAAGGTCTTGTTCTCCAACGGATCAATTTCTATGTCAGCGGTACAGGGTCATTGGCGCGAAGTATCCAGTCAAAGTTTGCCACCGGCAACTTATTTAAAACCGCAAATCAGAACTTCCAGTCAAGTGTTGATCATCGTCGAACGCAAGGAAGACTGGGCCTCGTACTTTCCCAGCGAAGACATCCTGACGGCCCAGGAATACCTCGAGCAACCGCCCGACAGTGAGCCGGGAAAGCGAGTTCAGGTCATCAACCTGTGCCGCAGCTACAAGTATCTGGGCCACGGCTATTACTGCTCGCTGCTGGCAGAAGCCCGGGGTCACAAGGTGATTCCGTCGGTGCGCACCATCAGTGAACTGACCCGAAAATCCCTTTACGGTCTGGCGCTGGATGACCTGGATAAAACCCTGGAAAAGGCCCTCAGTCATCATCTCTACAGCGATACCGAAGGGTTTACGCTGACACTTTATTTCGGCAGAACGCATATTGAGCCGTTGCAGGATCTGGCCCGGCAGTTGTTTGAAGTGTTCCCGTGTCCGATTCTTTTAGTTGAGTTCCGTAGAACTAACGGCTGGCACATCGAAGGCATAAAGTCCGGTGCCCTGCACAAGTTGCGCGACGATCAGGAAGATCAGTTCGCCAATGCGCTGGACGGCTTCAGCCGCAAGATCTGGCGTGTACCGCGTTCGCCGCAAGTGGCGCGTTATGACCTGGCGATCCTGCACGATCCGCAGGAAGCGTTGCCGCCGTCCAACCCCCGGGCGCTGGAGAATTTCGTGAGGGTCGGCAAGGGCATGGGTATCGATGTCGAGCTGATCGAGCGCAAGGACTACGCAAGGCTGGCCGAGTACGACGGTCTGCTGATCCGCGAGACCACCAGCGTCGACAATCACACTTATCGCTTCGCCAAGAAAGCCGAAAGCGAAGGGCTGGTGGTGATGGACGACCCGACATCGATCCTGCGCTGCACCAACAAGGTCTATCTCACTGATTTGCTCAACAGCCACCAACTGGGCATGCCCGCCACGGAAATTCTCTACAAGGAACGACCGGAAGACTTCGAGCGGGTCGGCGAACGCCTGGGTTTCCCGCTAGTGCTGAAAATCCCTGACGGCTGCTTTTCCCGTGGTGTGATCAAGGTTGAAAGCCAGCAAGCCCTGCTGGAAGCCACCGCCGAACTGTTCGAACACTCGGTGCTGTTGCTGGCCCAGGAGTTTTTCTACACCGAGTACGACTGGCGCATCGGCGTGCTCAACCGCAAACCGATCTTCGCCTGCCAGTACTTCATGTCCAAGGGACATTGGCAGATCTACAACCACAAGGCCAAGGGCCAGGACGTCAACGGCGAATGCCGCACGCTGCCGATCCACGAAGCGCCGCGTGCGGTGGTGGAACTGGCGGTGAAGACCGCCAACCTGATCGGCGACGGCTTGTATGGCGTCGACCTGAAACAGGCCGGCGACAAAGTGGTGGTGATCGAGGTCAACGACAACCCGAACCTCGACGCCGGCATCGAAGACGCTTACTTGCAGGACGATCTGTATTCACTGGTGCTGGAAGAGTTCGTCAGGCGTCTGGAACTCAAACGCCGTGGCCAGGCCTGGTGAGCGGCCGATGATCAACAGCTTTGCACTGAGCCACGGCGCGTTGCAGCGGGTGGAGCGGCTGGACGCCGAGGTGATGTTGTTCAGCGATCCCGACGCGGCAGAACGCGACCTGCTCCACAGTCACTTCAAACTGGATGAGCATGCTCTGGCCTCAGCGCTGGACCCGGACGAGGTGTCACGGATCGAGTTTCATCCGGATCACCTGTTTCTGATCTGGAAGCGTCCCGAGAACTACTCCGGCGGCGGCAGCCTGGCGTTCGAGGTGTCGTCCTGCGGTTTGCTGTTTTCGCCGGGCCAGTTGCTGGTGATCGCCACCGACGACACGCCGCTGCACGGTCTCGGCACGGGCCGGCCGCTCAATACGCCGCTGGATGTGTTGCTGGATCTTCTGTTCAACAACATTCATCACTACCTCGGGCACCTGAAGGTGATCAAACTGGTCGCCCGGGAGTTGCAGCAGAAATTCAACGCCTCGATGCAAAATCAGCATCTGGTGCAGATGTTCAATCTCAGCGAAAGCCTGATCTATTACATCAACGCCCTGCACAGCAACGGCGCCGTGCTCACGCGGCTGCGCAATCACGCGGAAAAACAGCATTTTGGCAGCGAAGCCATTGGCCTGATCGACGACCTGATCATCGAAAACAACCAGTGCTACAAGCAGGCGGAAATCTATTCGACGGTGTTCTCCGGGCTGATCGACGCCCGGGGCAACCTGATGAACAACAGCATGAACAACCTGTTGCGCAAACTGACGCTGATCAACGTGGTGTTTCTGCCGCTCAACCTGATTGCCAGCATCGGCGGCATGTCGGAATTCAGCATGATGACCGCTGGCACGCCGTGGTGGGTGTCGTACCCGTTGTTCCTGGCGGCGATGCTGCTGGGGGCGGGCGGGATGCTGTTCGGGCTCAGGCGTCTGGCGAAGTGACAAAATTCGCCATTGACTTGCCAGCAGCGCCCGAGCTAATTTCGGGGCCATGACTTCCACCGTACTGCGCTGCCAGCCAAGCATTATTACCGCCATTCCTCATTTGGCGGGCTAGCTCACGACTGCAGCACCCAACCCGCCCTAGAGGCGGGTTTTTACTTTCTGTCTCCGGGGTTCTGAATAAAAAGTCAGGAGACGACCATGCGCCACAGCCCCGACCAGCAAGCCTTGCTTGAGCAGTATGTGAAAAAGATCCTCGCCGCGCCGGTGTATGAACTGGCGGTGCGCACGCCGCTGCAGCCGGCACCGGCGCTGTCCGAGGCGCTGGGCAACCGGATCCTGCTCAAGCGCGAGGACCTGCAACCGACGTTCTCCTTCAAGATTCGCGGCGCCTATAACAAGCTGGTGCAATTGAGTGACAAGCAGAAGGCCTGTGGCGTGATCACGGCATCGGCGGGTAATCATGCGCAAGGCGTAGCGTTGGCGGCCCGTGAGCTGGGGATTGCGGCGACGATCGTGATGCCGGCGACCACGCCTGAGTTGAAAGTACTGGGGGTCAGCAGTCGGGGAGCGGAAGCGCTGTTGCATGGCGAAAGCTTTCCGTTTGCCCTGGCCCATGCGTTGCAACTGGCGCAGCAGACCGGGCGAACGTTCGTCTCGCCGTTCGACGATCCTGATGTGATTGCTGGTCAGGGCACGGTTGCAATGGAGATCCTGCGTGAGCACCAAGGCGCTCTGGACGCGATCTTCGTCCCGGTGGGCGGCGGCGGGTTGATCGCCGGCATCGCGGCATACGTCAAATACTTGCGGCCGGAGGTGCGGATCATAGGCGTAGAGTCGGAGCACTCGGCCTGTCTGAAGGCTGCTTTACAGGCAGGTGAACGGGTCGTGCTGCCCTATGTGGGCACCTTTGCCGACGGTGTCGCGGTGGCGCAGATCGGCGCCTACGGATTCGAGGTTTGCCGCTTCTGCGTGGATGAAGTGATCACTGTCAGCAACGACGAACTCTGCGCGGCGATCAAGAATATCTACGACGATACGCGCTCGATCACCGAGCCTTCCGGCGCGTTGGCGGTTGCGGGTATCAAAAAGTACGTGGCGCAAACCGGCGCACGGAATCAGACGCTGATCGCCATCGATTCCGGCGCCAATATCAACTTCGACAGCTTGCGCCACGTCGCCGAACGCGCTGCGGCCGGCGATGTGGCCTAAGGGTGTTCAGGGCAACAACGGGCGCAGAAAACTGCGCTCGTAGCTGACGATGAACTTCTTTTCGACCAGATCGGCTACCAACGCGGTGCTTTCCGGGTCGGTCAGAGCAATGTGGCGATAACTTTCGTAATCCGCCAGCGACGGAAAACTGAACAGGCAGTAAGCGATGTTGCTCGCGCCTTCCGAGGGCAGAAAATAGCCGTGATGCGTTCCGCCCAGCCGTTCAACGATGCCGAGCCAGGTCTTGGCATAGGCTTCGAAGGCGTCGAGCTGGTAGGGATCAATCACGTATCTGACGTGGCAGGTAATCAATGCCGCTGCTCCTTGGCGAGTTACTCCGGGATGGCAGTGCCGACCTTGTCCGAAGCCGACCAGACGCGATAACGCACTTCGACGTCCTGCGGTGCGTAGACCACGATCGGCAGTTTGCTGTTGTAGCGCACGGTGAAGCCGTCACCGATCACCGGAACGAAGGCGCGCTTTTTCTGGGTGCCCGGCGGGCAGGCCATCAGCGTGCTCATCGGGCCGCTGACTTTCTCGAGTCGGTAGAACGGATAGCCCCAGCCTTCGAGGTTTTTCTCTTCGAGGGTGCCGCCCAGGCGCTGGCGGTTGCAGTCCACCTCGAGGGTCTTGCCGGCGAGGATTTCGACTTTGAAGTTGTCTTCCTGGGCCTGCTGCGGCAGGTGAATGACCTGGCGTGTGAAGCCCGCTTCAGCTTTGGGGTAGGGCGCCGTGTCTTCGAGTTTGGCGGCGTGGGTAAGGGTGGAGACGCTCGCGAGCATCAGGCCGGCCGTCGCGTAAACAGTGAAATTTCCCATTGAAGCCTCCTGGCGGGTGTACGTTGGTAGACGGGCATTCTCACTGCCATATGCAGTGAATGCAAACCAACGATGTATTGCAAAATGCAGCGCCGGAAAGCGCCTACCTTGCATTCTGCAACTGGCCAGGTGCCTGTAATTTGGCCAAGTCCTTGATTTTGAAGAGGTGGGAATCCACCCGATGAAAGGCACGCTTTATGCGTTGATTTGGTTCGGTGCACCGAGTTTGTGCGCCTACACTCCAATGGGCATTTCGCAGTACAACCGCTTGCCATACCCAGGGATTCAGCGGGGATACACCCGCCGGGAACAGTGGCAACGGTCAATGTGAATACTTGATTGGCAGTCTCACAGTAAGGAGAGGGTTCGCCATGTTTCTGTCTGCCTTGGAACTTCGCAACATCATTGAAAGCAGCTTTCTGCCGAAACGCTGCCAGTGCACGCTGTCTTCGGATCTGTCGATGACCGTCAAGGTCTATGGCGATCACCAGACCGATCAGGTCGATCTGCTGGTCAGTGGCATTGATGCCAGTCACCTTAACAGCTGCCGAGAAATCAACGGTCTGATTGCCGGGTTGCGCTCCGACCTTGCGCAACACACTGCCAATCATCAGCCTGCACAGCGTATGAAAGTGGGTTAACCGACCGTTTCACCCAGTTCGACCGTCACGCGCCGGGCCTGCACGAAACCAAGGCCCAGCGCGAACTCGACCAGCACCGCGAGCAGAATCCCGGGGCCGGCATGGCCGTTGAGCCATTCAGCGAACCCCAGCACCGCCAGGCCAAAACAGCCGACGATAAAACCGTTGTTCATTGCATTGCGCGCGATCGACACCGGCGCATTGCGCACCAGATAAAACATCACCCCCAACGCTGCGAACAGCACCGCCATGCGTCGTGCGACAAATCCTGCTGCCTCGGAGTATTCAATGCTCCAGATCGAAAGCAGTATTTGCGGCACGAGGCCCCAGGCCAGCGCCAGCAGGAAACACAGGGAAAAGGTGATGGTCGACAACGTGCGAAACGACAACTGCATGGCGAATCCTTGCGGCAGTGAGGAGGGGCCCCGAGCATAACCTTCGAGACCCTTGCCCGCCTACCGCAAAGCCGCAAATCAGAGCTTTCTGTCAGTTCTGGAAGTCGCAGGCGTCAGACATTTTCCGGTAGGTGATTTCCTCGGGTTTGCCTGACGTGTCGATGTACTTCATGTCGGCATCGATCACTTTGCAGGCCTTGGTTGGCTGCTCGGTCATCGAGACCACTTTGGCCACATTCAACGGCATGCCATAGGTGTACGGCACCGCTTTGGTGGTCGTGGTGTCATTGGCCTGGGCCAGCCCGGCAAACGCAGTGCAGGCGAGGGCGGTGGTGAGCAGGAACGGACGAATGTTCATGGAGAAACTCCCGTGCGACGGATAGAAAGCCCGGCGTGAAACACGCCAGACCTGCCGCACTGGGCGTCAGCATCGGCTGAGAGCGTGCGGATGTTCAGATTCTTTGACCACGGCGTTAAGCGAGGGTTAACCCGGCTGAATGCCGGCTGTCTGACGGGGGATTGTTTCTCGGGGGATTCTCGGCGCCTTCCTACAGGAACCGCTGCCTTGTCTGCTTCCGGCGGCTGGAGCGGGGAGGTTATGGTTTTGGTGTCGCTGCAAAATCAGCGACTTAGGTTTGGTCACCTAACGTAATCACCTGTGCATGTGTGCCATTATTCGCCCCGACGGACATTCGTGTCTGTGGAGTGCATTGCTGTGGCGGCTGTGTGCAGGGTCGCCTTCGGGCGAGCCGAGTCGGGTGGTTCTCGGTTGACCAAGCCTGTACACAGTCCGCCTCCCCATCGTTTGGTCACGGTGCTGGCGGTTACATTCAAGCTGCCTTGAGTAATTCCAATGCCAATACTGAAACTAAGCTCCGCCCGCTATCTCCCGCTCAACAGCGGCGTCACCGACAGCGCACCGCTGGTCATCGACACCGAAGCCAATCCCCAAGACATCTTCGAAGCCGCCGTCCAGCGCGTACGCGCCGCCGCCGACCTGCTCGAAACCCTGCATTGCCTGTGCTTCAAACACGCCGATGTCCAGGACATTCCCCACATCACCCATGCGCTGTACCTGCTGGCGCAGGATGGCAATGATTTGCTGCAGGTAGCCCAACAGAGAATGTTGAACTGGACCGCACCGGCCTGACATTTCGCCAGCGTTCAACGGGGGACGCGAGGGTCCCCTGTTGAAGTAAGTTTCTCAGTGTCTACGGATAAGGTTTCAACTCAATCAGCGATTCGCCTTGTGCGGTCGCAGGTAACGGCAGCTCATCCGTTTCCAGATAGGCATCCGCCGGCCCGTAAATCAAATACTTGTGGGCGCTCTCATATCCAGCGTTCTCGAAAATGACTTGAGGGCCTTTCGAGCCGCTCAATACCCAGCGAGGACGGTTTCGCTCCGCGAACTCCACGCGGTGAATCCGCCTGTCGTTCGTATCCCGAAAAAACAGAATGCCTTGTTGGTAGTTGGAGCTGAACTCGCCAGTAATCACAAAGACATTCGCGCCTTTGCCGGTTGGCACGCACTGCCAATCAACACGACTACCGAAAGAAGCATCGGCATCCGCATACAAGAATCGGGTTTCTTGTTCCTGACGGATTTTGTAAACGTGAGCGTCGGAGAGGGGGTGGCCCCGCAGCAAGGACAGTCTGCTGTCGGGGCCTGCCAGATCGCACTCAGCCACCGTTGTGAACGATGGCTGAGCGGCAACGACATGAAGGCTTGAAGCGATGAGTCCAGCCGCAAAGACTGCGTTGAGCCTCAAGCGGATTTCACCACCTGCTTCGGCGAAACAACGGTGCCAGGCTTGTCGTTGGCGGCCGGGGCCGGAATGACCGGCGGCAGAATCGCGATCCCGGTGCCGGCACCCGGTGCACCACCGGTATTGGCCTTCACCTCGGCACCGCTGATGGTCACGCCACCAGCATCCACCTTGACGAAGCTGCCGCCAGCCTTGGCCGTCAGCTCCATCCCGCCCTCGATCACGACTTTGTCGCCAGCGTGGTAGTGAATCTCCGTGCCCGCCTCGACGAACTGCCCGGTGCCGACCTTCACGTGTTGGGTCACGCCCACGGTCAGGTGATCGTTGGCGCGCATTTCGCTCTTGCGGTCCAGGTGAGTGATGCGGTGTTCCTCGACCTTGAATTCGCTCAAGGTGTTGGCTTCGACGGTGTCGTGCCGCTCGTTGCCGACGCGGATCTTCTGGTCGTGCTCGATGTTTTCGTCCCAGTCGCGCTGGGCGTGGATGTAGATCTGCTCCACGCCTTTCTTGTCTTCGATGCGGAACTCGTTGTAGCCCTTGCCGCCCGGGGAGCTGAGGGTCTTGAAGGTGCTGCGGGTCTTGTTTGCCGGCAGGTCGTAGGGGACGACGTTTTCCTTGTGGTACAGGCAACCGGTCACCAGTGGCTGGTCGGGATCACCTTCAAGGAAGGTCACCAGCACTTCCATGCCGATGCGCGGGATGGCGATGCCGCCGTAGGCCGCGCCGGCCCAGCCGCTGGCGACGCGCAGCCAGCAGGTGGTCTTGTCGTCGGCCTGGCCGTCGCGGTCCCAGTGGAATTGCACCTTCACGCGGCCGTACTGGTCGCAGTGGATTTCTTCGCCGCCGGGACCGGTGACGATGGCGGTCTGGCTGCCGAGGACTTTCGGTTTCGGGTGTTCGAGGGCAGGGCGGTAGTGCGCGTCCCACGGGGTGGCCACGAAGCTGTTGCGGTAGCCCTGGTGGAAATCGCTCTTGTCGTCGGTGACATCGCTGGTGACGTTTTCGCCCAGCACTTGCGGCTGCTTGCCTTCGTGGAAGACTTCCAGCAGCAGCCACATATCGTTCCATTCGGCGCGCGGGTGTTCGGCCAGAGTCAGGAAATGGCCCGTGGTCAGCGTCGGCTCGTCACCTTTGCCTTCTGCGAGTTTGTAGTCGCTGCGATGGCGTTCCAGCGCTCGGGTCGAGAGGAACTTGCCGCGCTCACGGGTGGTGAAGCGGCCGGGATAGTCGTAGTCCTCGAGGTCTGGCATGAATGCGGATTTGGCCGCGCCTTCAGGCAGGATTTTCGGTTTCTCGAAATCGTAATCGCGGCGGCTGACGCGGCTGGTGCGGGTCTCCAGGCGCAGGTTGAAGCGCTTGATCACCGGTTTGTCGGCGCTCATGCCGGAGTCTTGCTGGTAGTTCACCGGTTTCAGTTTGCGGAAAACGGTCTGGTCGTCGCCGAACACCAGTTTGTGGCCGCTGCTGCTGTGCTGGAAGTGGAAGTGAATGCCTTCCTCTTCACACAGGCGCTGGATGAAATGCAGGTCGGACTCGTCGTACTGCACGCAGTACTCACGTTCCGGGTACTCGGCGCTGAGCTGGAAGCTGTAGGCGTCGGCCAGAATGCCACGATCTTCCAGTACCTGGGCGATGATCTTCGGCACGGTCAGTTGCTGGAAAATCTGCTGGTCATGGTTGTGCCGCAGGTAGGCCAGTTGTGGCACCAGGCTCAAGCTGTAGCGGGTCAGAGTCTTGCCGGAATCGCCTTGTTCGATGCGATACACCAGGCCATGAATCTTGCCCTCGCCAGTGGCGCCGAAAGTCAGGCAGCCGGGCTTGTGCAGGAGTTCTTCGAGCTTGAGGTCAGGACGGGCGCTGACCAGTTCGAGGTCGAAACGGAACGGTTCGTTGAGGGCTTCGCGACCAGTGAAACTGAGGACTTGCAGGTCGGCGGAAGCGCCTTCGAGCGTGAGGGTAATGTGGGTAGCGTTGGCGTCCAGCATGCCTTGATTTCCGTCCTTTGGATTAGCGTGGGCGGATGGTGCAGGATTAAACGGCCTCGTTCAAGGCGCAAATGCCGTAGAAGCACAGCTCCGAAGGCATAGGGAAAACCCTTAGAGCCACGGTTTTATCCTGTAAAACCGGCACTTGGCGCTGCCAGTCGCAAGGCTATTGCCTGGTTTGGCGCTCAGGAACAATCAGTCAGTTTCAGACTAAAGTCGCCTGTAGCACGTCAAAGCCATCTGCCATCATGGGCGCTCACCCCCGCGTGTTCACTTCCTCCCGGCTCTTCACTGTGCCGGGACGGGAGCTATTTCTGGTTGTTTGCGCGACTGCGCAATCGTTGGTCTGTTGGAGTTTTCAATGCGTCCCCCATTTCCCCTCATCACCCCGCGCCAGTCGCTTGGCTTCGGAGCCCTGGTGCTGTGCGCCGGTTTTACCGCACAGGCTCAGGCCGGCGGTTTCTTCGAAGACACCACGGCGAAGATCGAATCGCGCACGGTGTACTTCAACCGCGACTTCCGTGACGGGCACACCTCCAGCGATCAAGGCGCGTCCAAGCGCGAAGAGTCGGCTCAAGGCTTCATTCTCAATCTGCAATCGGGTTACACCGAAGGCACCGTGGGTTTCGGTATCGATGCGCTGGGCATGGCGGGCTTCCAGCTCGATTCCAGCCCTGACCGCAGCAACAGCGGCCTGCTGCCGTCCAGCGGCGACAACCCGCGCGGTTCGAAAGGTCAGTACGCGAAGATGGGCCTGACCGCCAAGGTGAAGGTTTCGGACACGGTGCTGAAGTACGGCGCGCTGCTGCCGGATCTGCCGCTGCTCAAGTACAACGACGGCCGCCTGCTGCCGACCATGTTCAACGGCGCGATGCTGACCTCCAAAGAGGTGAAGGACCTGACCTTCATGGCCGCACGCCTGGACAAGTACACCGCCCGGGATTCGACCGACTCCCAGGACATCCGCGTGCACTGCAAGAACAAGCGCTATGCGTGCAACACCACCGCCGATCATTTCGATATGTACGGCTTCGACTACAAGATCAACGACCGCCTGACCGCGCAGTATCACTACGCCGAACTGGAAGACATCTATCGCCAGCACTTCGTGGGTCTGTTGGCTAACCAGCCGTTGGGTGATGGTGTGCTGAAAGCGGATCTGCGTTTGCTGAAAAGCGCCGACAGCGGCGACGCGAAAGCCGGTTCCATCGACAACCGTGCCTTGAGCGGCATGCTGTCCTACGGCATCAGCGGCCACACCTTCAGCGCCGGCTGGCAGCGCATGAACGGCGACAATTCGATGCCGTACCTCGATGGCAGCAACCCGTATCTGGTGAACTACGTGCAGGTCAACGACTTCGCTGCCGCTCAGGAACGTTCCTGGCAGCTGCGTTACGACTATGACTTCAAGGCCATCGGTATCAACGGCCTGAGCTTCCTGACCCGTTACGTGAACGGCGATCACATCAAGGTCCCGGGCAGCGATCAGGAAGGCAAAGAGTGGGAACGCGACAGCGAGCTGAAGTACGTGATCCAGAGCGGGACGTTCAGGGACGTCAGCCTGCGTCTGCGTAATGCGACGTATCGGACGAACTACGAGAAGTTCGCCCGGGACGTGGATGAGACCCGGTTGATCGTGAGTTACAACTTTTCAGTGTTGTAATCGTTAGAGCTGTAGAGCCTGTTCAATTGCTTTCGCGAGCAGGCTCGCTCCCACGGGGGATCTTCAGCGGCCCCAGGATATTTGTCCGACGCAGATCTCAATGTGGGAGCGAGCCTGCTCGCGAAGGCGTCTTTGCCGTCTCCGCTATAGCCAATGCCAGAACCGGCTCCAGAACCCGCGATTCAAATCATCCTTGCACGCCGCGTATTGCTGGCCGTACATGTCCGAGCGGTTCTGCACCTTGCGCGCGACCGGCGGCAGCCACGCCTTGCTGGCGTAGGTCTTCTGCCGGAAACCGCCCCAGCCTTCGTGGTAGTTGAGGTACTGGTTGTAGGCGTCGTACTTGTACACGCCGTTGATCGACGTGGTCTTGTCCATGTACCAGCCGACAAAGTCGATGGCGTCATCGAAGTCTTCACGGTCGGCGCCGTGGCGGCCGGTGCTTTTCTGGTAATCGGCCCAGACTTCATCCTTGGCCTGCGCGTAACCCGCTGCGGTCGTGACGCGCCCCCACGGGATCACCCACAGCAGATACTTGCGCGGCGTCCTGGCGTCGTAGCGGTAGCCGGACTCCTGATACATGATCGCGAACGGCACCTGGATCGGCACGCCCCAGCGCTTTTGCGTGACTTGCGCGGCGTCGTACCAATCACTTTTCTCGCGGAAAATCTCGCAGAGGTTTTCCGGCGAACGCGGCGGCGATGTTCCGCAACCGGTCAGCAATGCCGCCAATACCAAAAGTCCAACCGTGCGCCCCGAATTCAAAAGCCGTCATCCCGTCGTGCAAAAAAGGGCGCCAGTCTACGCGGTCAGGTCAATTGGTGGCGATAAGGCAAATCCGGACCTGTCTTGCTGCACGTCAGGGCGGCCGCCTGTACGGCAAACCTGAGCATGGCGTCGATCTGTTCGCGATTCAGATGCTGTACGCCGTCCACCGAATCCAGTTCATGTTCAGTCAGCCAGGTGATCAACGCGGCCTGGAAGGTATCGCCCGCGCCGACGGTATCGGCGATCTTCACCGAACTCGCCGGCACCGACCATGAACCGTGAGCACGGCTGAACACGGTCGCACCTTCGCCGCCACGGGTCAGGAACACCACCTGACAACGATGCTGCAACCAGCCTTCGATGACCCGCTGCGGATCCTGCTCGGGATACAACAGGCTCAAGTCCTCGTCGCTGACCTTGATCAGGTCCGCCAGCTCTACCAGCGTGGCGATCCGCTCGCGCCACAGGTCGATGTTCGGCTCGGGATTGAGGCGCACGTTCGGGTCGAGGCTGATCAGGCGTTTGCCGCTTTCGCGCCGTATCAGGGCGAGCAGGGTATCAGCCACCGGTTGCACCACCAGCGAGAACGAACCGAAGTGCAAGCCGCGCACGTCCGGGCCCAGCGCAGGCAGATGCGCCAGGCTCAACTGGCGGTCAGCGCAGCCTTCGCCCCGGAAGCTGTAATGCGGCGAGCCATTGGCACCCACCGCGACCATCGCCAGCGTGGTCGGCGCTGCGAAATCCACCAGATAATCCGGGCGTACGCCTTCGTCCTGCAGCACCTGCTGCAAGCGCCGGCCCAGATAGTCGGTGGAGAGCCCGGCGAACAGCGCCGAGTCCACGCCCAGACGACGCAAACCCACCGCCACGTTGAACGGCGAGCCACCGGCAATCGCCTTGAAATTGACTTTCGACGCCTGCCCGCCGGCATCGTCTTCGCTGAAGAAATCGAACAGCGCTTCGCCACACACCAGGTACATAGTTGTTTGCTCTTTATAAGGTTGCGACATGCAGTCGATAGCGTTCATAGGCCTGCTGGAAAGCCGCGACATTCGCGGCAACCGGCAGGGTTTCACTGTTCAGGTCGAGCTTCACGCAGCGTTCGCACAGGTCGGCCAGAGTGTCTTCGTGGCCGTTCGACCACGACTTGCACCACGCCGCCTGAATCGCCGCGCCCAAAGCGGCGGCTTCGCTCTGCTCGGTGCAGATCACCGGGGTGTTCATGATGTCGGC
Organism: Pseudomonas sp. 91RF; assembly: GCF_003576265.1. Classification (NCBI taxonomy): domain Bacteria; kingdom Pseudomonadati; phylum Pseudomonadota; class Gammaproteobacteria; order Pseudomonadales; family Pseudomonadaceae; genus Pseudomonas; species Pseudomonas sp. 91RF. The sequence continues at coordinate 139,976 of NZ_QWFC01000009.1, read as the reverse complement.
GACGATCTGCCGCCACACCGCACTTTTCGAGCCGCCGCCGATCAGGCAAATGCTGCGGCTTTGTAAACCATTCTGGCGCAACAGATCCAGTCCGAAACGCAGGCCGAAGGTGGTGCCTTCGACGGCGGCTCGGCAAAGATTGGCTTGCGTCAGGTTATCGATAGTCAGGCCGTGCAGGCTGCCGGTGGCGTGGGGCAGTGGAGGCACGCGTTCGCCGTTGAGGAACGGCAGCATGCTCACGCCTTCAGCACCAATCGGCGCCTGGGCCACCAAGATGTTGAAAGCGTCGAGATCGAGGTCGAACAGCTCGCGGATCGCCCCGGTGGCGTTGGTCAGGTTCATGGTGCAGATCAACGGCAGCCAGCCGCCGCTGGACGAACAGAAGGTCGCGACGGAGGCATCGGGGCTGACCTTGGGCGCTTCAGAGTAGGCGTACACCGTGCCGGAGGAACCGAGGCTCATGGTGATCGCCCCCGGTTCAATATTGCCGGTGCCGATGGCGCCCATCATGTTGTCGCCACCACCGCTGGACACCAGTGCGTTGGGGTTGATGCCCAGGTGTTCGGCAATCGCCGGCAGGACCGTGCCCACCGCTTGATGGGCGTCGATCAGCTCCGGCAGCGCCGCTTGCAGGCGGCCACTGGCATCGATGTCGCGCAGCAACTGCAAATCCCATTGACGGGTGCGCACGTTGAAATAGCCAGTGCCGGATGCGTCGCCGTATTCGCTGCAGCTACGGCCGGTAAGCCAGAAGTTCAGGTAGTCGTGGGGCAACAGGATTTTTGCGATTCGTGAGAAAACGCCGGGGTATTGTTCTTTGGTCCATAGCAGTTTGGACACGGTGTAGCCCGGCGCGATGACCACGCCGAGGCGTTCCAGCGAACCTTTTTCGCCGCCGAGCCAAGTCAGCAGGCGGTCGTTTTCCGCCGTGGTTTCGGTGTCGCACCAGAGCTTGGCCGGGCGCAGGACCTGACCCTGATCGTCGAGCAGCACCAGACCGTGTTGCTGGCCGGAAACGCCGATGCCGAGGATCGACTGGCCGTCGACGTTTGCCGCCAGCAACGCACGCCGGGTGGCGAGGGCGAAGGCCTCCAGCCATTGCGCGGTGTCCTGTTCGCGACGGCCGTTGGCGCCGCTGATCATCGTGTGGGCGGCGGCGCCCTGGCCCAGCACCTGACCGCTGGTGGCGTCGAGGATGATGGCTTTGGTGCCTTGGGTGCCGCAGTCGATGCCGAGGAAGAGTTGTTGGGTTGTCATGAGTGTTTCACCCGTCAGGACAGAATGCTTTCCAGCGTCCGCGTTACGCCTTCTTCTCGCAAGCTGTTCAGGCACCACTCAAACGCTGCGACAAACTCCGCCGAGCGCGGTATCGCCACCCCAAAAACCTCCTCAACCCCCAACAACCGCTCAGTGATCAAGGCATCATCCGCCACCAACGCCTGACAAAACGCCGCCCGAGGATCCGGAATCGAGTAAGTGTCGCCATTTTCGTCCACCCCCTTCAGATAAAGCGCCCAGGCCGCCACCACCAATGCCGCTCGTTTAGTCTCGCGCCCATCGGCAATCAACCGATTGATCGTCGGAATGGTGAACTTGGGAAACTTCGACGACCCATCGGAGCAAACCCGCTCCAGCTGATCGGCAATTGCCTGATTGGAGAACCGCGCCACCAGCGTGTTCTTGTACTCGGTCAGGTCGATACCCGGCACCGGCGCCAGTTGCGGGGTCACGTCCAGGTCCATGTAGGCGCGCATGTAACGGACGAACAACGGGTCGTTCATGGTCTCGTGAACGAAGCGGTAACCCTTCAAAAAGCCCAGATACGTCAGCGCCAGATGACTGCCGTTGAGCAGTTTGATCTTCATCTCTTCGTAGGGTGAAACGTCGTCGGTGAACTGCACGCCGACCTTTTCCCAGGCCGGGCGGCCGTTGACGAACTTGTCTTCCAGCACCCATTGCACAAACGGTTCGCACACCACCGGCCAGGCGTCGTCGACGGCGTGTTTGTCCGCCAGTTGCAGGCGGTGCGCCGTGCTGGTCATCGGCGTGATGCGGTCGACCATGGCGTTGGGGAAGCTGACGTTGGCGTCGATCCAGTCGCGCAGGTCCGGATCCAGCAGCGCGGTGAACGCCAGCAGTGCCTTGCGGGTGACCGCGCCGTTGTGCGGCAGGTTATCGCAGGACATCACCGTGAACGCAGGAACGCCCGCCTTGCGTCTCCTGGCCAGCGCTGCACAGAGGAAGCCGAACACGGTTTGTGGCTGTTGCGGGTAGGTCAGGTCGTGCTGGATTTGTGGCAGGTGCGCCATGAACTCGCCGTTGCTGTCATCGATGCAGTAACCGCCCTCGGTGATGGTCAGCGAGACGATGCGGATCTGCGGATCGGCGAGTTTGTCGATCAGCACTTGAGCGCTGTCGCTGGCCAGCAGCATGTCGCGGATCGCGCCAATGACGCGGACTTCGGTGTCGTCGCTGTCGCCGAGTTCGAACAGAGTGAACAGGTAATCCTGCTCCTTGAGGTCGTCCCGGGCGCGGCGGTCTTCGGCGCGCAGGCCGACGCCGCAGATGGCCCAGTCCAGCGCTTCGCCGGTGTTCATCAGGGCATCGGTGTAATACGCCTGATGCGCGCGATGGAAACCGCCAACGCCAATGTGGGCGATGCCCTGACGTGTGTCGCTGAGGCTGTAGGCCGGCAGTTTCACCTCGGCGGCGAGGCGGTTGAGGTTTTGCTGGTTCAGTTTCATCGGATCAGTCTCGAAATCAGGCGGCGGCGCGCAACGGGCGGGTCAGCGCCACACCGTCGGCATCGAACAGATGGCAGTGGGCGGCGTCCAGGTGCAGGTTCAGTTGTTCGCCGTAACGGCTCGCCAGATCACCGCGCACGCGCATGGTCAGGGCTTCGCCGGCGTTGGTCTTGACGTGGCAGAAGGTGTCGCTGCCCAGCCGCTCGCTGACGTCGGCAGTGACTTGCAGGGTGCAGTCGCCCGATTGCGCCAGTTCCAGATGTTCCGGACGAATGCCCAGGGTCACGGCGCTGCCGACGCTCAGGTTCGATGCATTGAACGGCAGGGTGATGCGGGTGCCGGCGTCCAGCGAGACTTCGCAGCTCCCACCATCGATCCGGGCGATCTTGCCCTTGAGGAAGCCCATCTTCGGTGTCCCGAGGAAACCGGCGACAAACAGGTTGGCGGGGTTGTGGTACAGCTCCAGCGGCGAGCCGACCTGCTCGATCTTGCCGCCATTGAGCACCACCACCTTGTCGGCCATGGTCATGGCTTCGACCTGATCGTGGGTCACGTAGATCATCGTTGCCTTGAGGTCCTTGTGCAGGCGCAGCAGTTCCAGGCGCATCTGTACCCGCAGGGCGGCGTCGAGGTTGGACAGCGGTTCGTCGAACAGGAAGATTTTCGGGTTGCGCACGATTGCCCGGCCGATGGCCACGCGCTGACGCTGGCCGCCGGACAGTTGTTTCGGCTTGCGTTCCAGCATCGGGCCCAGTTCGAGAATCCGCGCCGCTTCGCCGACTTTTTTCTCGACTTCGGCTTTCGGTACGCCGGCCAGATCGAGGGCGAACGACATGTTTTTCTTCACGGTCATGTGCGGGTACAGCGCGTAGGTCTGGAACACCATCGCCAGGTCACGCTTGGCCGGGCTGACTTCGGTGATGTCGCGCCCGTCCAGTTCGATGGTGCCGCCGCTGACTTCTTCAAGGCCGGCGATCAGTCGCAGCAGGGTGGATTTGCCGCAGCCCGACGGGCCGACGAACACCACGAATTCCTTCTCGTTCACCTCAAGGTCGATGCCCTTGATGATGGAAAAACCTTCGAAGCCTTTTTGCAGATTCTTGATTTTCAGGTTGGCCATGGTGATGGGCCTCCACAATTTTTATTCAGTTGAACCGGATCGGCTTTTCTGTAGGAGTGACCCTGCTCGCGATGGGGCCGTGTCAGTCGACATCATTGTTGCAAGACACACCGCTATCGCGAGCAGGCTCGCTCCCACAGGGGCATTTATTTGACGGCGCCGAACGACAGGCCGCGCACCAGTTGTTTCTGGCTGATCCAGCCGAAGATAAGGATCGGCGCGCAGGCCAGGGTCGAGACGGCCGACAACTTGGCCCAGAACAAGCCTTCGGGGCTTGAGTAGGAGGCGATCAGTGCGGTCAGCGGCGCGGCTTTGGACGAGGTCAGGTTCAGCGACCAGAACGCCTCGTTCCAGCACAGGATCAGCGACAGCAGCACGGTCGAAGCCAGGCCGCCCTTGGCGATTGGCAGCAGCACGCGGAGCATTTCCTGGGCGAGGGTGGCGCCGTCGAGGCGGGCGGCTTCGAGGATGTCCTTGGGGATGTCCTTGAAGTAGGTGTAAACCATCCAGACCACGATCGGCAGGTTGATCAGCGTGTAGATCACGATCAGCGCAATGCGCGTGTCGAGCAGGCCGAAACTCTTGGCCAGCAGGTAGATCGGCATCAGCACGCCCACCGGCGGCAGCATTTTGGTGGAGAGCATCCACAGCAGCGTGCCTTTGGTGCGCTGGGTTTCGTAGAACGCCATCGAGTAGGCCGCCGGCACCGCGATCAGCAGGCACAGGGCGGTGGCGCTGAAGGAAATCACCACCGAGTTCCAGGCGAAACTGAAGTAGTCGCTGCGCTCGTTGATGTGCAGGTAGTTCTCCAGCGTCGGCGTGAAGAACAACTGCGGCGGCGTCGCGAAGGCGTCGATTTCGGTCTTGAAACTGGTGAGCACCATCCAGAAGATCGGGAAGAAAATGATGATCGCGATGGCCCAGGCCAGCGTGCCGAGCAGCAGGCTTTGCAGCCGGCGGGATTGTTGAAGAGTCATGGCAGGCCTCAGGCTTTGTCAGTCAGGTTTTTGCCGATCATCCGCACCAGGATGATCGCGGCGATGTTGGCGATGACCACGGCGATCAGACCGCCGGCCGAGGCCATGCCGACGTCGAACTGCACCAGCGCCTGGTTGTAGATCAGGTAGGCGAGGTTGGTCGACGCATAGCCGGGGCCGCCGTTGGTGGTGGTGAAGATTTCGGCGAACACCGACAGCAGGAAGATGGTTTCGATCATCACCACCACCGCAATCGGTCGCGCCAGATGCGGCAGGGTCAGGTGCCAGAAGATCGCGACAGGGCCGGCGCCGTCCAGGCGGGCGGCTTCTTTCTGTTCCTGGTCGAGGGACTGCATGGCGGTCATCAGGATCAGGATCGCGAAGGGCAGCCATTGCCACGACACAATGATGATGATCGACAGCAGCGGGTAGTGCGCCAGCCAGTCCACCGGTTGCGCGCCGAACAGCTTCCAGAGGTAGGCGAGGATCCCGGATACCGGGTGGAAGATCAGGTTCTTCCAGATCAGCGCACCGACCGTGGGCATGATGAAAAACGGCGAAATCAGCATCACCCGCACGATGCCGCGACCGAAGAATTCACTGGCCTCCAGCAGTGCACTGATCAAAACCCCGAACACCACGCTGATCAGCAGCACGCTGCCCACCAGCAGCAAGGTGTTGGTGGCGCCGGGCAGGAAGCCCGAATCGGTCAGGAAGTAGGTGAAGTTATCCAGCCCGACGAATTCGTTGATGCCCGGGTCGAGCAGGTTGTAGCGGATCATCGAGAAATAGACGGTCATGCCCAGCGGCACGATCATCCACAGCAGCAACAGGGCTACCGACGGGCTGACCAGAAACCAGCCGGGATTGGCCACGCGGTTTTTGCGCCGGGGTTGCGACAGGTCGATGTGGGCTTTGGCAGTTGAAGTATTCATGGGGATCACAACCGTTTTAAAAGACAGACTCGATCCACTGTGGGAGCGAGCCTGCTCGCGATGAGGGTGGTCCATCCGCCACATTTATTGAGACCGGATTACCGCTATCGCGAGCAGGCTCGCTCCCACATGGAAATGCGCAGGATTACTTCGGATAACCCGCGCGCTTCATCTCGCGTTCGGTGGTTTGCTGCGCGGCGGTCAGGGCCTGGTCGACCGTGGTCTGGCCGATCAGCGCGGCCGAGAACAGTTTGCCGACCTGGGTGCCGATGCCCTGGAACTCGGGAATGGTCACCAGTTGAATGCCGATGTAAGGCACAGGCTTGAGGGTCGGTTTGCTCGGGTCAGCCGCCTTCAGTGATTCCAGCGTGACCTTGGCAAACGGCGCGGCGCTCATGTAGGCGTCGCTGTAGGTCGAGGCGCGAGTGCCCGGTGGTACGTTGGCGATGCCGTCGGTCTTGGCGACCAGTTCGCCGTACTCCTTGGACGTGGCCCAGGCACTGAATTCCTTGGCGGCGTCCTTGGCCTTGGAGCTGGTCGGAATCGCCAGCGCCCACGAGTACAGCCACGCCGAGCCTTTATCGGTGACCTGATGCGGCGCAAAGGTGAAGCCGACGTGATCGGCGACCTTGCTCTGGGTCTTGTCGGTGACGAACGAGCCGGCGACGCTGGCATCGACCCAGATCGCGCATTTGCCGCTGTTGAACAGCGCGAGGTTCTCGTTGAAACCGTTGCTGGAGGCACCCGGTGGGCCGGATTTTTTCATGGTGTCGACGTAGAAGTTCAGCGCGTTCTTCCATTCCGGGCCGCTGAATTCGGGTTTCCACTGCTCATCGAACCAGCGCGCGCCGTAGGCGTTGGCCACGGTGGTGATCAGCGCCATGTTCTCACCCCAGCCAGCCTTGCCGCGCAGGCAGATGCCGTACTGTTCCTTGTCCTTGTTGGTGAGTTTTTCGGCGAAGCCGGCGATCTGCTCCCAGGTCGGACGCTCGGGCATGGTCAGGCCGGCGTCCTTGAACAGGTCGGTGCGGTAATAGGTGATCGAGCTTTCGGCGTAGAACGGCAGGGCGTACAGAGAACCCTTGACCGACAGGCCTTCACGCACCGACGGGAACACATCGTCGAGGGCGTAGCTGGCCGGCAGATCCTTCATTGGCTCCAGCCAGCCTTTTGCACCCCAGAGTGCGGCTTCGTACATGCCGATGGTCAATACGTCGAACTGACCGCCCTGGGTGGCGATGTCGGTGGTCAGGCGCTGACGCAGGACGTTTTCTTCCAGCACTACCCAATTCAACTTGATGTCCGGGTGCTCGGTCTCGAAGGTTTTCGAGAGCTTTTGCATGCGGATCATGTCGCTGTTGTTGACGGTGGCGATGGTCAGGGTCTGGGCGCCAAGGCTGACGCTGCTGAGGGTCATGCAGGTGAGGGCAAGCAGAGCTTTTGCAGTGGGTTGCATCGTGCACTCCTTTTCTGCACCCGGAGGGGGACAGAAGGACAGTTATTGTTTTTGTGTCTTCCGGCTGCAGGAAGAATGTGCACTGATTACAGCCTTCAATCGCAGGGCTGACAAATCATCCCTAGCACTTGAATCGATACTTTTTTGCACTCGGGATTGGAGTGATTAACACAGGGAAGGGGATTTCAGCAGGTCAGGGTTGATGAAACCGTACAGGTTTTCGGAAGTCAGCCGTGGTTCTGCTCGGTCAGACGCTGCACCACCAGCCGCCGATAATGGGAAGGCGTCATGCCTTTGAGCTGCTGAAAGCGCCGGTTGAAATTGGAGATATTGTTGAAGCCCGACTCGAAACACACCTCGGTCACCGGTTTGTCGCCGTCCGCCAGCAGTTCGCAGGATTTGCTGATACGCAGGCGATTGACGAACTCGATGAAATTGCGCCCCGTGGCTTGCTTGAACACCCGGCTGAAATAGGTGGGTTTCATACCCAGATGCTCGGCGACTTCCTCCAGCGGCAGTTCGCGAGCGTAGTGGGCGAAGATGTAATCTACTGCACGGTTGGTGCGGTCGATGTTGTGTTCGTCGGCCAGTTGCGGGGTGGTTGCGCCGGACAGCAACTGGTAATCGTCGGTGGCCGCCAGCAATTCCATCAGGATGAAAAAATGCCCGAGACGGGTGATGCCTCGGGTGTCGGCAATCTTCTGCATCAGGCTAGTCGCTTGGCGGATCGTGCGTGGACAGCGGAACTCGATTCCGTACTGCGCACGTTCCAGCAACGGCGCCAAAGTCTTCAGTTCGGCAAACACCAGATGCCCGCTTTCAAACAGTTCATCGGTGAAATTGACCAGCATGTCGCGTTTCTCGACCACTTCGTCTTCCGCCACCTGGCTGATCCAGTTGTGGGGCAGGTTGGGGCCGGTGAGGAACAGGGTCTGCGGGTAGAAATTGCCGATGTAGTCGCCGATGAACACCTTGCCCGAACTGGCCACGATCAGGTGCAGTTCGTATTCCTTGTGAAAGTGCCAGCGCACCAGCGGGCAGGGGAAACCGTGCTGGCGATAGATGATGGACAACCCGTTGTGGTCATCCATCAGCTCGTAAGAGGGGTCGGTCACGCGGGTGGTTCGGGTCATGGTCGGGCGCTTTTTTTGTTATTGCCCGGCGATCATGCCTCTTTGCGCCCCCGTTACGCCAGCAGGCGATCAGCGGGGCGCTGGTGGGCCTTGGTCTGATTCACGGCACGGCAGAACGACACGATGTTGCTCTCTTCGATGAAGTCGACGTTGATGACGTTGCACTTCATTGCCCAATCACTCTCGTTCGGGTCGAACCATTCGTTCAATTGCTTATGAATATCAACCGGACCGCCCAGCGCGGTGAAACTGGTGGCGGACAACGACCAGGGTTTCCAGGAACCCGGTGGGGATTTCAGGACATTGCCGATGAACTGTTTCAATTCCGCCGTTGCGGTCAGGTCGTTGCCCGACCATTGATGGTTGATGTAATCAATGAACACTTGGCGATCCAGTTGCCAGTGTGATCGAGCGGCGGCGAATACACGTTGCTCTTTGCTGATTTGCTTGAGTTGCCCAAGACTGGCGCTCAAATTCCGGCTCGGGATCAGGCGATGGCCGAGCAGATGAATCATCATTTTATTGAAGTATTCATAATCGAAGTCGTTACCGTCGAGGCTGTGAAAATCCAGAACAATGAACTCGTCCGGGTTTTGCTTCAGAAAGTTTTCTACATCGGTGATTAGGTTGCCCAGGGTTCGGGAGTTGCGGTGCCCGCCATGGTGAGCACGGAATCTGCCGACGCCTTCTGCCTTTGGCTCGTAGGCCAGGCGAATGTCCAGCACCCGCGCACCATGGTGCAACTGGGCATGAAACGAGTCGTGTTGACAGGCCAGCCAATGGCGGGGCGGGCCGAAGACAGGATAACTGGCGCGCCAGTCGCTGCCGGCGTTGTGGGTTCCCGGCAGCGTCAGTTCGGATATCGAAAGTGAATCAATGGATGGTGTCGACGCCATCCAGTTATGGGTGGAGTAGTTATTGATGTCGGTCATGTATAGATCCTGCATAAGTTGATTGTGGCGCCACTCCTTAATGACGAGAGTGGCGCGAGCAGGATGTTTATAGTGTTTAAGTTTTGGCGTGGCTATCTAGCGGTTGATGCAAGTTGTTGGCTGCTGTATTTATACATTTCAAAGACAGGTTATTTGTTCGAATTCTTGGCTTCAATCCACTGGGCCATATATTGCGTGCTCTTGTGCGAATGATGTCGCAACATGCTTCCAGTAAAGTTTTTACGTCTTAGTTGGGTAATGTTTTCTCGGCATTCCAGCAGTTTGTTGATCAGCGCCGGCCCATGAATGGCCTGCTGATAAACCTCTTGGAGTAGCGCGTGCCCTTGTGACTGCGCGGCGTGCCAACGAACTTCGTCGCGATAAAGTTCGACAGCAGCATTGGCCAGATCCTGCGCTGTACGGCAGACAGCGCCCGGCCATGGCTGGTCGGTATGCATGCCTTCAGCACCAATCGGCGTGGTGACATTCGGGGTGCCGCAGAGCATGGCGTCGATCAGCTTGCCCTTGATGCCCGCCCCAAACCGCAGAGGTGCCAGGCAGATGCGCGCATCGGACATGACCTGCAACGCATCCTCCGCCCAGTTCATGATGTGAAAACCCTGCGCGGCATTGTGCAGCGCAGCAGCCTTGGGCGGCGTGTAGGCGCCGTAGATGTGCAATTGAGCTTTCGGAAGTTGCTCGCGGATCAGCGGCCAGACGGCCGATTTCATCCATAAAACCGCGTCCCAGTTCGGCGCGTGACGGAAGTTGCCGATACTGAGGAAGTGCGCGCGCTCCTCGAAAGGTTTTGCCGGCGAGCTGGACGCTTTGACCATCAACGGGCACCAGTGCAGCAACTCGGGCGGTAACTTGAACTGTTGCTCCAGCAACTCGATTTCGACCTGTGAAATCATCAGATTCAGATCACAGCGGTAGAGCGCGGCAATCTCGCGTTTGGCCAGGTCGGTGTCAGCCATCAGCTCGAATTCTTCGCGCAGCGCAGGCGCAAACAACTCATGGAAGTCGTTCGCGTCATCGCTGGCCTTCAGCCGATCCTTCAAGCGTTGATGACGAGCGTGCCGCAAACTCTGCAAGTCCGATGTTTCCAGTACGCGCAGCGCATCGGGACAGTGCTTTTCCACGCGCCAGCCGAATTGTTCTTCGATCATGAACTGGTCGAACAACACGATATCGGGTGCCAGTCCGCTGACGAAGACATCGAAGCTGCTGTTGTTCAATTCGATCGGAACAGTACGGATGCCCAGTTCGGCAAGATCGGCCGGATGTTCGCCGACGCCCGCCGGGCTGGCGAACGTAATGTCCCAGCCTTGTTGCAGGAAGGTCTCGAGAATCTGCATCACATGCCCGCTGGCGGCGGAGGAACGGGGTTCCGGCCAGACGTAACCAATGACGAGGACTTTGGTTGCGGGCTGACTCATGAAAAAGTGTTTCCTGAAGTACGAGAGGGAAGAAGAAAAAACGCGCGGATTAGAACATATCCTGAGGTTGAATCCGCGCTGAAACCGCTCGTGTCAGTGTTGACCCAGTACGCTTTTCACCTTGTCGCGCAGTTGATCGATCGAGAAAGGCTTGCCGATCACATGCATGTCCGCCGGCACTTCAATGGTCTCGGCATAGCCGCTGGCAAACAGAATCGGCAGTGAAGGGCGGATATTGCGGGCCTCGGTGGCCAGTTGACGGCCATCCATGATCGGCAGCCCGACGTCGGTCATCATCAGATCGATGTGCTGATTCCCGTCCTTGATGATTGCCAGGGCCTGTTCGCTGCCATCCGCCTCCAGCACCTTGAAGTCCAGTTCCTCCAGCACGTCGACGATCAGCATGCGCACGATGGTGTCGTCTTCTACTACAAGGATGGTGGACGCGGTGGTGGACATAGTGGCGGCTCTCAAAAATGGGGATGGTGGCGCCGGTCGAGGGAAATTGCCGGGCTCTTGCATGAGTAAGTGGCGCATGGCCACAAGTTCCCGGATGGATACAAAAAAGAATAGGCGCAAACGGGCGGGCAAGGATAACCGTTGGCATGCAATCCGGCGCAGGCAAATGTGGGAAAACAGTGCTAAGACTGTGAGAAAAATGGATCCATGCCGCCGTTTTGGGGCAAACTCCCTGGTTTTCAACAGTTCGACAAGGCTGCCACATGTCCTCTCCGTCCTCGGTTGATGAATCACGGTTTCGCAAACTGCTGACTCGCAACATCGCGCTGCCACTGGGCGTCGGTGCGATCAGTGCCGTGTTCTTCGTGTCGCTGATCACTTATTTGCTGTCGGTCATCCAGTGGGTGGAGCACACCGACCGGGTGATCAATAACGCCAACGAAGCGGTGAAGCTGACGGTCGATCTGGAAACCGGCATGCGCGGCTACCTGCTCAGTGGCGACGAGCATTTCCTCGATCCCTATGAAACGGCCAAGCCTCGCATCGCCGTGGCGCTCAACACCTTGCTCGAACTGACGGCCGACAACCCGGTGCAGACCGACCGCCTGCGCCGCCTGCAGGCACTGCAGACCGAGTGGGCGACCTACGCGCAATCAATGATCGACCTGCAGCGTGCCAGCGGCGACTACAAGGCTGCGGTGAAGGCCGGGCGCGGCAAGCGCCTGACCGATGAGATCCGCAAGCAATTCGATGACGTGATCGATACCGAGCAGACATTGCGCACCACGCGCAACGAAGATGTGCGCCGGACCACGATCTGGAGCATCAGCCTGTATCTGCTGTTCATCGCCGGCATCAGCGGTTTGCTGGCCTACATTGGCCGGCGCGATCTGGTCAGTCTTTCCAATAGCTATAGCGCAAACCTGGCTGCGCAGCAGGCCAGCGCTGAACGTCTGGAACAGCAGGCCTGGCTGCGCACAGGCCAGACCGGCCTGGCCGAGCAGGTGCTGGGGCAACTGACGCTCAATCTGTTGGGGCGCAACATCCTGCAATTTTGTGCGCAATACCTGGGCACTGCCGTCGCGGCGTTGTACGTGCGCGAAGAACATGGCGGCCTGAAGCGCGTGGCGAGCTATGGCTTCTCTCGCGAGCAGGAGCAACAGGAACAATCGATCTACAGCGACGAAGGCATCGTCGGTCAGGCCGCGCAGCAGGCGCGGCTGATTCGTCTCGATTCGGTGCCAGCCGATTACTTCAAGGTCAGCTCCGGTCTGGGCGAAGGCCTGCCGCACAGTGTGCTGGTGGTGCCGACCAGCGATGACGACCGGGTCAACGGCGTGATCGAACTGGGCTTCCTGCGTCCGCTGACCGAGCGCGATGTGGCGCTGCTGGAACTGATTGCCGGCAACATCGGTACGTCCATCGAGGCGGCGCGTTATCGCCAGCGTCTGCAGGAGGTCCTGGCCGAGACCCAGCAGCTCAACGAAGAGTTGCAGGTGCAGCAGGAAGAACTGAAAACCGCCAACGAAGAGCTGGAAGAACAGTCACGGATTCTCAAGGAGTCCCAGGCGCACCTGGAAACCCAGCAAGTCGAGCTGGAGCAGACCAACGAACAACTGGCCGAACAGGCCCAGACCCTGGCCGAGCAACGCGACGCCATGGACCAGAAGAACACCGAACTCAATCAGGCCCAGGTACAACTGGAAGAGCGCGCCGAAGAGCTGCAGCGTTCGAGCAAGTACAAATCCGAGTTCCTGGCCAATATGTCCCACGAACTGCGCACGCCGCTGAACAGTTCGCTGATCCTGGCCAAGTTGCTGGCGGAAAACCCGCAGGAAAATCTCAGCGCCGAGCAGGTGAAGTTTGCCGAGTCGATCTATTCCGCCGGCAACGACCTGCTCAACCTGATCAACGACATTCTCGACATTTCCAAGGTCGAAGCCGGCAAGCTTGAAGTGGTTCCGGAAAACACCAGCGTGGCGCGTCTGGCCGATGGTTTGCGCAGCGTGTTCGAACCACTGGCTGCAGACAAGAAACTGACGTTCAGCGTCGAGTTGCAACCGGATGCGCCGATCACCCTGTTCACCGACCGACAGCGTCTGGAGCAGGTGATCAAGAACCTGCTGTCCAACGCCGTGAAGTTCACCGAGCACGGCACGGTCAGCCTGACCATCGCCGGCCAGCCGGACGACCACATTGCCTTTATCGTGCGCGACTCGGGTATCGGGATTGCGCAGGACCAGCAGGAAAGCATTTTCGAAGCCTTCCGCCAGGCTGACGGCACCACCAACCGCAAGTACGGCGGCACCGGTCTGGGGCTGTCGATTTCCCGGGATCTGGCGATGTTGCTGGGCGGCTCGATCAGTGTCAGCAGCGCGCCGGGGCAGGGCAGCGTGTTTACCCTGGTGTTGCCGCAGCAATACAGCGAAGAGGGCGAAACGGCGATCGCACCGCTGACGTTTGCCCCGCCTGCACCGGTTGCCGCGCCGGTCGTGGCGGTTTCGCCGGTGGCCTCCGCGGATATCCCGCGCTTCAACGACGACCGTAACAAGGCCCCGTTCGACACCCGCTGCATTCTGGTGGTGGAAGACGAGCCGAACTTTGCCCATATCCTCTACGACCTGGCCCATGAACTGGGTTATCAGTGTCTGGTCGCCCACGGCGCCGATGAAGGTTATGACCTGGCGAAAGAGTTTGTGCCGGATGCGATCCTGCTGGACATGCGTCTGCCGGATCACTCGGGCCTGACCGTTCTGCAACGCCTTAAAGAGCACGCTGAAACGCGGCATATCCCGGTGCACGTGATTTCGGTCGAGGATCGCGTCGAGGCCGCCATGCACATGGGTGCCATCGGTTACGCGGTCAAACCGACCACCCGCGAAGAGCTCAAGGACGTGTTCGCGCGTCTTGAAGCCAAGCTGACCCAGAAGGTCAAACGCGTGTTGCTGGTCGAAGACGACGATCTGCAACGGGAAAGCATCGCCCGCCTGATCGGTGATGACGACATCGAAATCACCGCCGTCGGCCTGGCGCAGGACGCGCTGGAACTGCTGCGCACGACGATCTTCGATTGCATGGTCATCGACCTGAAGCTGCCGGACATGCTCGGCAACGATCTGCTCAAGCGCATGTCCACCGAAGACATCTGTTCGTTCCCACCGGTCATCGTCTACACCGGACGCAACCTGACCCGCGATGAAGAGGCCGATCTGCGCAAGTATTCGCGTTCGATCATCATCAAGGGGGCACGCTCGCCGGAACGCCTTCTGGACGAGGTCACACTCTTTCTGCACAAAGTCGAATCGCAGTTGTCCCATGAACGGCAGAAGATGCTCAAGACCGCGCGCAGCCGCGACAAGGTCTTCGAAGGCCGCAAAGTGCTGCTGGTGGACGACGATGTGCGTAACATTTTCGCCCTGACCAGCGCGCTGGAAACCAAGGGTGCAGTCGTGGTGATCGGCCGTAACGGCCGTGAAGCGATTGAAAAACTGAAAGAAGTCGAGGACATCGATCTGGTGCTGATGGACGTGATGATGCCGGAAATGGATGGTTTTGAAGCCACCATGGAAATCCGCAAGGATCCGCGCTGGCGCAAGCTGCCGATCATTGCGGTGACGGCCAAGGCCATGAAGGACGATCAGGAGCGCTGCCTGCAGGCGGGCGCCAATGATTACCTGGCCAAGCCCATCGATCTGGATCGCCTGTTCTCGCTGATTCGCGTGTGGTTGCCGAAGATGGAACGCATTTAGTGGAACGTAGTAGTCACATTGAACGAAACAGTGAAATCGAACTGCGGTTGCTGATCGAGGCGATTTATCTCAAGTACAGCTACGACTTTCGCGATTATTCCGGCGCATCGATCAAGCGCCGGGTGCAACATGCGCTGAGCCAGTTCGAATGCGCGACCATTTCGGCGTTGCAGGAAAAGGTCCTGCATGACCCGACGGCGTTCATGCAATTGCTGCAATTGCTGACGATTCCGGTCAGCGAGATGTTCCGCGATCCGTCGCACTTCCTGGCGATCCGTCAGGAAGTGGTGCCGCTGCTCAAGACCTATCCGTCGATCAAGATCTGGATCGCCGGGTGCAGCACGGGCGAGGAGGTCTATTCGATGGCGATCCTGCTGCGTGAAGAAGGTCTGCTGGATCGCACGATCATCTACGCGACCGACATCAACCCGCGCTCGTTGGACAAGGCCAAGCAGGGGATCTTTTCGATGGAGAACGTGCGCGCCTACACCGCCAACTACCAGCAGGCCGGCGGTCAGCGCTCGTTTGCCGACTACTACACGGCTGCGTATGGTTACGCGATTTTCGACAAGAGCCTGTGCGAGAACGTGACTTTCGCCGATCACAGCCTGGCAACGGATAGCGTATTCTCCGAAACTCAATTAATTTCATGTCGTAACGTGTTGATTTACTTCAATAAAAAACTTCAGGATCGGGCGTTCGGATTGTTCCATGAATCGCTGTGCCACCGTGGATTTCTGGTACTGGGCAGCAAGGAAACGCTGGATTTTTCCGGGTACGCCAACCAGTTCGAACCCTTGGTGAAACAAGAACGGATCTACCGCAAATCATGAACAGTGCAGCGGATTTGCCTCAGGTCGAGGCGATTGTGGTCGGGGCTTCCGCCGGTGGCGTCGAGGCCTTGCTGACCCTGCTCGGTTCGCTGCGGGCAGGCTTCGGTCTGCCGATCATCATCGTGCTGCATCTGCCGGAAGAACGACGCAGTCAACTCGCCGAGGTGTTCGCCCGGCGCGTGGAGTTACCTGTCACCGAGGCCGTCGACAAACAGGACATCCAGCCCGGCACCGTGTATTTCGCCACACCGGGCTATCACCTGTCGGTAGAGCAGGACCGCAGCCTGTCGTTGAGCCTGGAGGACCGTTTGCACCATTCGCGGCCGTCGATCGATTTTCTGTTCGAGTCCGCTGCCGATGTCTACGGCCCGGCGCTGGCTGCCGTGCTGCTGACCGGGGCCAACCACGATGGCGCACGAGGTCTGGCCCAGGTCAAACGTCTTGGCGGGTTGACCATCGTTCAGGATCCGCAAGATGCGCTGGTGGCGACCATGCCCGAGGCCGCATTGAAGACTCATCAACCGGATCACATACTTCCCATACGCGGCATCGGCCGTCTGCTTGTCGAGCTGGAACGAATCGCATGCTGAGTAATATCCAGGCAAAACTGCTGATCGTCGACGATCTGCCCGAGAACCTGCTGGCTCTCGAAGCGCTGATCAAACGCGAAGACCGCACCGTCTATAAAGCGCATTCAGCGGACGAAGCACTATCGCTGTTGCTGCAACACGAATTCGCCATGGCCATTCTCGATGTGCAGATGCCCGGCATGAACGGCTTCGAACTGGCCGAACTGATGCGCGGCACCGAGAAGACCAAGAACATCCCGATCATTTTCGTCAGTGCCGCCGGCCGTGAGCTGAACTACGCGTTCAAGGGCTATGAAAGCGGTGCGGTGGACTTCCTGCACAAGCCGCTGGATATCCATGCGGTGAAGAGCAAGGTCAACGTCTTCGTCGACCTGTATCGCCAGAGCAAGGCGATGAAACAACAGGTCGAAGCGCTGGAGCAGAGTCGTCGCGAACAGGAAGCGCTGTTGCAGCAACTGCAAAGCACCCAGGGCGAACTGGAGCAGGCCGTGCGCATGCGTGACGATTTCATGTCGATCGTCGCCCACGAAGTGCGCACGCCGCTCAACGGTCTTATCCTCGAAACGCAGCTGCGCAAGATGCATCTGGCCCGGGACAACGCCGCTGCGTTCACCCTCGACAAGATGCACGCCATGGTCGACCGCGACGAGCGCCAGATCAAAAGCCTGATCCGGCTGATCGAGGACATGCTCGACGTGTCACGGATCCGCACCGGCAAGCTGTCGATCCGACCGAGCCGTTTCGATCTTTCGCAACTGGTGGGCAACCTGCTGCAGAATTTCGCCCAGCAGATCGAGGCGGCCGAGACTGAAGTCAGCTTTACCGCGACGGAACCGGTAGAAGGGCAATGGGACGAGTTCCGCATCGAACAAGTGGTGTCGAACCTGCTGACCAACGCCTTGCGGTATGGCGGCAAGAGTCCGATTCAGGTACGGGTTTATCGCGAGGGCAGTGAGGCGCGGGTCGAAGTTGCGGATCAGGGCATCGGCATCAGCGAGGAGAACCAGAAGCGTATTTTTCAACAGTTCGAACGGGTTTCCGCCAAGACGGTGGTCGCCGGTCTCGGACTGGGTCTGTTCATTTCCGAGCAGATCGTCGCCGCCCACGGCGGCTCCATCGTCGTCGAAAGCAAGATCAACGAGGGCGCCCTGTTTCGCGTTTGTCTGCCGCTCCAGGAAAACGGCGAAACAAACGCAACCTCTGAGTGACCACACGGTCGTATCAGCAGCTATTGACCGAACAAAGGCTTCCCATGAGCGTAGATGCACAAGATGTAGTACTCGTCGTCGAGGACGAACCGGTGATCCTGATGGTGCTGACAGATTATCTGTCGGGGCAGGGCTATCGCGTATTGCAGGCCGAAAACGGCGAGCAGGCGTTCGAGATTCTGGCGAGCAAGCCGCATCTGGACATGTTGATTACCGATTTCCGCTTGCCTGGCGGAATCTCCGGCGTGCAGATCGCCGAACCCGCCGTCAAATTGCGTCCTGATCTGAAGGTGATCTTCATCAGCGGCTATCCGCAGGAAATCCGCGAGACCGGCAGCCCGATCACCCGCCGGGCGCCGATCCTGGAAAAACCGTTCGACCTGGACGTGTTGCAAGAGAAAATTCAGGAACTGCTGGCCTGAGGCGTCAACCGCCTCAGCTCTTGATCATCTCCCGCACCTTCGCCGTCAACAGATCGAAGGTGAAGGGCTTGGTGATCATCTGCATGCCAGGGTCGAGGAATCCGCCGCGCACCGCTGCGTGCTCGGCATAGCCGGTGATGAACAGCACTTTCAATTCCGGCCGGTATTGCCGGCCGATTTCCGCAAGCTGCCGGCCGTTCATGCCCGGCAGACCGACGTCGCTGATCAGCAGATCAATGCGCTGCGCCGAGTCCAGGATGGGCACGGCACCGTCGGCGTCGCTGGCTTCGACGAATCCGTAACCCAATTCGCTCAATACGGCGCTGACCAGCACACGTACGGCCGGGTCGTCTTCAACGATCAGCACGGTTTCGCCTTCCAGGGCATCCGGAGTCTGTTCTGTATCCATCGGGGTGTGGGGCAGGGATTCACCCTGGAATCGAGGTAGATAGAGTTTGACCGTGGTGCCCTGATCGATTTCGCTGTCGATCGACACATGCCCGCCGGATTGCTTGCTGAAACCATAAATCATCGACAGGCCGAGCCCGGTACCCTGACCGATGGGTTTGGTGGTGAAGAAGGGATCGAATGCGCGGTTGATCACGCTCTGCGGCATGCCGCAGCCATTGTCGGTCACGCTTAGCACTACGTAATCGCCCGGCGACAGATTGCTGTAAGTCGCAGTGAAGTCGCGATCCAGCACCTGATTACCGGTTTCGACTACAAGATTGCCGCCATCGGGCATCGCGTCGCGTGCGTTGATCACCAGGTTGAGCAGGGCGCTTTCCAGTTGATTGGGATCCGCCTCGGCCACCCACAGTTGTTCGTGCAGGCGCATGTCCAACTGGATGCTCTCGTTGAGGCTGCGTTGCAGCAGTTCGCCCATCGATCGCACCAGGTCATTCATCTGCACCGCTTTGGAGTCCAGTGACTGCCGGCGGGAAAACGCCAACAGACGATGAGTCAGGCCGGCGGCGCGGTTGGCGGAGGTCACGCCCAGATCGATCAGGCTGTCGAGATCATCTGTCCGACCACGGGCAAGACGCCGGCGCATCAATTCGAGGCTGCCAATGATCCCGGTCAGCATGTTGTTGAAGTCGTGGGCGATACCGCCGGTGAGTTGGCCGACCGCTTCCATTTTCTGCGACTGACGCAGGGCTTCTTCGTTGTGCCGCAACTGCGCCGTGCGTTCCTCGACTTGTTGCTCAAGGGTTTCGAGAGTCGATTGCAGGCGTCGTTCGCTTTCGCTCAGATCGATCAGACGATCGCGGGCTTCGTACTGTCGTCGTCGACCGCGCAACGCAGTGGACACCAGACTGATCAAGGTGGCCGGATGGAAAGGGCGCTCAAGGAATGTCACGTTGCCCAGCAACTCACTGAGACGCGAAGACGGACCTTGCTCGGCCCCGCCATGATGAGTGAACAAAACGATGGGCAGATCCGACCATGCCGGTTGTTGCTTCAGATAGGCCAACAGGCCTTCCAGGTCTGGGCCATTGAGGGCTTCGGCGGCAATCAGCAACAGACCGGCGCCGGGCTCCAGTTCACTGCACAGGTTGGCGAGGTCCGGGGTGATCAGGCCGCCGTAACCGGCCTCGTTGAGGATCATCAGCGCAATCTGGCTGTCGCGACCCAGGGGCGCCAGAATCAGCGCCCGTTCCGACAGCGGGACGGTGACGGTCACAAGTTCTCTTCCTTGAGCAGCGGATTGCTCGCGCCGAGGTACGTGGGCACACCGCGCAGCACGCCCTGGAAGGCTTCCAGCGGTTCGCCGATGGTCATGCCCTGCGCGGAAATCCGGTATTCGCGGATGGTCGATTCGTGGCTGCCAGTGCGTTTCTTGATGATCGAAATCGCCCGGCGCACCTTGCCGAGGGCTTCGAAATAACGCAGCAGGATGACCGTGTCGGCCAGATAGGTGATGTCCACCGGCGCCTGCATGTCGCCGACCAGTCCGTGCTGGGCGACGGTCATGAAGGTCGCGGCACCCTTGCGATTGAGGTACAGCAACAGCTCGTGCATGTGCAGGACCAGCGCGTTTTCTTCCGGCATCGCGGCTTGATAGCCGTTGATGCTGTCGATCACCACGGTTTTGATGTCGGCTTCATCGACACAGCGGCGTACCCGATGGGAGAACTCGCCGGGCGACAGTTCAGCGGCGTCGACCTGCTCGATCAGCAGATTACCGGTGGCTTGCAAGGCCTTGAGGTCGATGCCGATGTTCTTCATGCGCTCGAACAGCAGGCCCAGTTCTTCATCGAAAATGAACAATGCCGCTTTTTCGCCGCGCGTTACTGCAGCGGCAGCGAAGATCATCGAGATCAGCGATTTGCCGGTACCGGCCGGGCCAAGGATGAGCGTGCTGGAACCGGTCTCGATGCCGCCACCCAGCAGCGCGTCCATTTCACTGATGCCACTGGTCAATTGCAGACGCGGGTAATCGCCCCGATGTTCAGCCGCCACCAGGCGCGGAAAGACATGCACGCCATCGCCCATGATGGTGAAGTCGTGAAAGCCGCCGCGGTACTTCTGGCCGCGATATTTGATCACCCGCACGCGTCGGCGTTCGGCGCCATAGTTGGGGGTCAGTTCTTCGAGGCGGATGACACCGTGGGCCACGCTGTGGACGGTCTTGTCGAGGGATTCGGTGGTCAGGTCATCCAGCAGCAACACCGTCGCGTCATAGCGCACGAAGTAGTGCTTGATCGCCAGGATCTGCCGGCGATAGCGCAGAGAACTTTGCGCCAGCAGGCGGATCTCCGACAGGCTGTCGAGCACCACCCGGGTCGGCTTGAAGCGCTCGACCACTTCGAAAATCTGCTTGGTGGCTTCGCCCAGCTCCAGATCAGAAGAGTACAAAAGGCTCTGTTGATGCTCGGCATTGAGCAGGCTTTCCGGCGGTGTCAGCTCGAAAATCTCGATGTTTTCGTTCAGATCCCAGCCGTGGGACGCTGCACCCTGGCGCAGTTCGCGTTCGGTTTCGGAGAGCGTGATGTACAGCGAGCGTTCTCCGGCACGGGCACCAGCGAGGAGAAAATGCAACGCCACCGTGGTTTTACCGGTACCGGGCTCGCCCTCCAGCAGGAAAACATGACTGCGAGACAGCCCACCAGCCAGGATGTCGTCCAGACCTTCGATGCCCGTGGCGGCTTTTGCGCTGATCAACTCGTTCGACGTAGACAAAAAATGCCCTCTCATGACTAGGGGAAACGAGGCAGCGGGCGGTGTACGCCTTTGCGGGCTGCCTGTTTACTTGACCCTTTGCCGAGAGGGCGGTTCCGAATTTCTTTCCGGGTGTGTCATGGAGCCTGTCAGAACTCGTTCAAAGACCCTGCTGCAACGAGGGGTCGTCCGGGTTCATCTGTTCGAGTTGGGCAAGCAGAACCTGCACGTTCTGTAACTGACCACTTTCTTTCCAGTAACTGATCAGCAGCACCCGTGCCTTGCGGTCGGCGGGGTGGCGCTGAACGATTTCCTGCAATTGTTTCTGCGCCGCTTCGAGTTCCTCGGCGCTGTGCAGCGTGGTGGCGAGGTCGTAGCGATAGTCTTTGTTGTCGGGTTCCAGCTCCACGGCCTTGGACAGGCCAAGCAGGGCGAATTCCCGTTGATCGTGATGGAGCAGCCACAGACCCAGGGCATGTTGCAGGTAGGCGGAATCGGGTTGGGCCTTCAATTGTCGGGCCAGCAATTGCCGGGCGGCGTCGCTCTGGCCCTGGCGGTCGAGCACCTCGATCTGCATCACCAGCGCCGGCAGGTTGGCCGGATCCAGACGCAGAGTCTCCTCAAGGGCTTCCTGAGCTTGTTTGAGCTCGGCATTGTGCAGGTACAGACGCGCCAGCTGCGCATGGTTGGCGGCGCTTTCCGGCTGATGCTTGAGTGCCTCTTCCCACACGTCGATGCCTTGCTGCAACGGCGCGAAGTACAGGCCCAACTGGTCCGGGGACAGGCCGAGCAGGGCGTTGATCGCGGCAAAGCGAACGTTCTGGTCCTCATCGTCGAGCAACGGGCCGAGCAACAGACTGCGCTGGCCCCCCGGCACCAGACCGGTCACGCTCCTGATCGCTGCCATTCGCACGTCGGGGGATTCGTTCTGCAGATCGGCATCGGCCAGTTTCAACGCTTGCGGGCTCGGGTAATTCGGAAGTTCGGCATGCAGCCAGACGCGTCGCTTGACTGAAAGATCCGGGCGTCCCAGTTGCTGGTACAAAACCCGCGCCGCGCCCGGCTGGCCGGCCCGGGCGGCGGCCAGCGCTTCACTGTAGCCATGCTTGATGGCTTCCGGCACCACGGGAGCGGTGCTGCGCAGCGACAGCCAGGCAACCAGAAGGACAAGCACGAGGCCAAGACTGATGAACACGTAGCGGCGGGACTGAGGCATGCAGGTATCCGAAGCTTTCATATTGACGCAGAGGGGCAAGCTTCGGTCAGCTGAGGCCTTGAGTCAAACACTCTGCCCGATATGTCACGCGACTGAGGATGAATATCCCTACAACATCTGTCGGCCCCGGAAGCCGTCGAGCTTTCGATGCAGTGACTACGCTTGGTGAAGTTCCCTTGACGAGTGCGTTCATGCAAGCCCTGCTCAATTATTTCAAAACGGTGATCCATCCTGGTAAGGCCGTGTTGCTGTTTGCCCTGCGCACGATTGCCGCCGGTTTGCTGACGCTGTATCTGGCATTCCTGTTCGATCTGGATCAACCCAAATGGTCGATCATGGCAGTGGTCATCATCAGTCAGCCGCTGGCCGGGATGGCGCTGGCCCGCAGTTTCGGTCAGGTCATCGGCACCACACTGGGCGCTGCGGTGGCGGTGCTGATCATGGCGATTTTCCCTCAGGCGCCTTTGCCGTTCATCACAACCCTGGCGCTGTGGCTGGCACTATGCACGGCCGGCGGCACCTTGCTGCGCTACACCAGTTCCCAGGCGTTCGTGCTCAGTGGCTACACCGCTGTGGTCGTGGCGCTGCTGGCCATTCCGGATCAGGACGGCACCTTCCTGCTGGCGGTTACCCGGGTGACCGAAACCCTGCTGGCGGTGGCCTGCGTCTGTGTCGTCAGCCTGTTGACGGCCCGTCCGGAGGCGGTTTCGCGCAACTACTTCGCCAAAGTCGATCAGGTGATCAAACTGGTCGCCACCCATGCCGCTGCGGTGATTCGCACCGAGGAAAGCGAAAGCGAATTCCAGCGCCGACAAATGCAACTGCTCGGCGAAATCAGCGCCCTGGAAGGCTTGCGCCGTCATCTGTATTTCGATGCACCGCGTCTGCGCAGTGCCAACAATCTGGTGTTGATGCTGGGCAATCAACTGATGCTGCTGACTTCGCGCCTGACAGCCCTGCGTCATCAGCGGCAGTTGCTGACCGAACGCTGGGACGGGGATCTGCCGTTGGAGGTCCAGCGCTTGCGCGCCGATGAACTGGCGTTTCTCGATCAACTGGCACAGTACGGGCGTTCACTGCCGGAAGGCATGAGGCATCAGCTGGTTGTCCTGCAGCAACAGTTCGAAGCGCTGGCCTACAGGGCTGAACAGTTGACCGAGGACATGAGCGCAACCTTGCGTTCGCTGGCCTGGGCCCTGCGCTGGGAGCAGGCGCGGCTCCTGCAACAACTGGAGCAGATCCTCGAACTGAGCGAAGCCATACAGGACGGGCGGGAGGCCAGTTGCATGTTTCGCGGCCAGTCCAGCCCGCTGCACCTGGATTTCACTCTGGCGACGATGAATGCCATCCGGGCCTTCAGTGCGTTGCTGGTGGCCGGGCTGATCTGGATCGAAACCGCCTGGGACGGTGCACGTGGCGGGATGATTCTGGTGGGCATTCTGTGTTCGCTGATGGCAACGTTCCCGCGCCCCTTGATCGCCGCGCAGAGCTACGCCCGGGGACTGGGCCTGGCACTGGTGGTTTCAGCGTTGTACCAGTTCATGCTGGTGCCGGCGGTCAACGATTTCGAATGGCTGGCGATATTGCTGGCTCCGCTGCTTTACGTCATCGCGGTGGGACTGGCCAGCCCGGCCACGGCGGGCATCGGCATGGGGCTGGGCTTGTCGAGTTTCCTGATGCTCGGCCCGCAGAACGTCGGCACCGGGCAGAACACCGCCATTCAATGGTTCGAGTTTGCCGGTGCCTACGTCAGTGCGGCAATGCTGGCCCTGATCGTCTATGCGTGGATCTTTCCGTTTCGGCCGGTGTTGCGAATTCGTCGGTTCTACAACGAAGCACGGGAGCAGGTGTATCAACTGACCCAATCGCCCGCCACGGACGCAGAGCAATTCGCGTTCGAGAGCCGCATGGTCGATCGCCTGACCACCATGCTGGGTCTGTTGCCGGCAGCCAATGACCCGGACATGCAACGACGCTATGAAATCAGCCTCGCCTGTGTGGCGCTCGGTGTCGCCATTCACCAGCTAAGACAACAGGTGCAGGGCAATGCTTTGCTGACGGACGCTTTCGGCCCGCAACTGATGGCCGCTTTGCGCCAGACCGGCCGCTTCGTCGCTGGCCGCCCGGATGTGCACCTGCCAGCCTTGCTGACGACGCTACATTCCCTCGGTGACGAACTGGATGACCTGCATGCCGCCACACACGAGCACCTGTGGTCCGTGTTCCGCATGCGTGTGGCGCTGTTGATCGTCGTCTCGTTCCTTGAGCGCCACGGTGAATATCTGCAACAGCACGTCCCTGAAGGAGAACCCGTCCTTGCCCATTGATTTCGAGATCGGCGGCGTCTACCTGCCGCCAATCGCCCAGGCGCTGATCCTCGCCATACCGGTCTTTTTATTGCTGGACTGGGTATTGCGCCGCCTCGGCGTGCTGCGGCTGGTCTGGCATGAAGCGCTGTTCGAAGGCGCGTTGTACGCCTGCGTTTGCGCCACATTGATTTTGTTGATGGGAGCCTGATGCCTTGAAGACGTTGCTCACTCGATTGACGACATTGGCTGTGGTGTTGCTGGCCATCGTGCTGGGCTGGTTCGCCTGGGAGCATTACACCCGCGCACCCTGGACGCGGGATGCACGGGTGAGGGCGGACGTGGTGACCCTGTCGGCGGATGTCTCGGGGCGCATCGTCAGTCTGGCGGTGCAGGACAACCAACACGTCGAGAAGGGCCAATTGCTGCTGGAGATCGATCCGGCTCGCTACAGTCTGGCGGTTGAACATGCCAAACGTTCGGTGGAGGTAGCCAAGGCCACCCTGGGTCAATCCCGGGCGTCCATCGTGGCCAGCGAGGCGTTGCTCAAGCAACGCGAGAGCGAAGAGCGGCGCAGGCGCACGCTAAAACAGGGCTTCGCGATTTCGGGTGAAGAGTGGGAAAAGTCCAGCACTGACGTGGCCGTGGCCCAGGCCGACTTGCTGCGAAACCAGGCCAATCTCGGCCTGGCCGAGGCCAACGTGCAATTGGCGATTGCAGCACTGACCCAGGCGGAACTGGATTTGCAGCGTACCCGTGTCGAATCGCCGGTCAGTGGCTACGTCACCAATCTGTTGACCCGGCAGGGCGACTACGCTGTGGCCGGCGGTGCGTTGCTGGCACTGGTGGACAGCGACTCGTGACTCGTTCTACGTCAGTGGCTATTTCGAGGAGACCAAGCTGCCACGGATCGAGGAGGGCGACCGAGTGCGGATCGAGTTGATGAGCGGTGAGAAGTTCGGCGGTACCGTGCAAAGCATCGCCTTCGCCATCGCCGACCGGGAAAACGCGCCGGGCAGTCGATTGCTGGCCAATATCAACCCCAGTTACACCTGGGTGAAGCTGGCACAGCGGGTGCCGGTGCGTATCGGTATTGATTCCGACTATGCGGGCAAGGATCGCCTCAGGGCAGGTACCACAGCCACCGTCACCGTTCTGGAGAACCACGAAAGACAGGCACAAAAAAGCCCCGCGACCGAATGATACGCGGGGCAAAAAATTGGTTGGTTGCGGCCAACCAAAGGAGCTCTTTAAAAAACTGTTACTTGCTGGCGACCGTTTCCGGTTGCCAGCCGCCACCGAGAGCCTTGTAGATCGCGACGATGCCGCGATACAGCTCGACTTCGGCCTGGGCCTGGCTGTCTTCGGCGTTCAAGCGTTCACGCTGGGCGTCGAGCAGAACCAGGAAATCCGTGGTGCCTTCGCGATAGCGGATTTCAGCCAGATCAGCTGCCTTGCGGCTGGATTCGCTTTGGCGGATCAGCGAGATCAAGCGTTGCTGACGCTTGCCGTAATCGCTGAAGGCGTTTTCCGACTCTTCCAGGGCCAGCAGCACTTGTTGCTCGTAGGTCGCCAGTGCGCCTTCGGCATCGGCGTCGGCACCGCGCAAACGGGCACGTACGCTACCGAGGTCGAACGCCGCCCAGGTGATGCTCGGGCCCAGCGCCCAGGCGTTGGCCGCCGAGGAACCGATCTGCGAGCCACGCCCGGCGGTCCAGCCGAGGAAGCCGCTGAGACTGACCCGTGGGAACAGGTCGGCCTTGGCCACACCGATACGCGCCGTGGCGGAAGCCAGTTTGCGTTCGGCGCTGAGGATGTCCGGGCGACGTTGCAGCAGTTCGCCCGGGTTACCGATCGGCAATGCCTTGGCAATGGCTGGCAAGTCTTTCGGGCTCAGGTCGACGGTCAGCTTGTCCGGACGTTCACCCAGCAGGGTGGCGATGCGGTTTTTCTGCCGAACCTGCTCCGCCTGCAATTGCGGCACGCTGGCTTCGACCGAGGCCAGACGGGCATCGGCGCGCTCGACATCAAGCTGATCGCCCACGCCGGCGTCACGCAGGCTGATGGTGATCTTGCGCGACTCCTGCTGGTTTTCCAGGTTGGCCACGGCGATCTTTTCCCGCAGCTGGGCGCCACGCAGTTGACCGTAGGCGTCCACCAGCTCGGCAATCATGGTGACTTGCAGCTGGTACAGATCGGCTTCGGCAGCCTGCTGATCGGCTTCGCTGGCTTCCAGGTTGCGCTGGATCCGGCCAAACAGATCGACCTCCCAGGCCATGTCCAGACCCAGGTCATAGCGTTCGCTGTTGACCCGTTGGGTGGTCTGGCCGGGAATCTGTCCCTTGCCCAGATTGCTGCTGGCACGGCTGGTGATGGTCGGCATCGCATCGTTGCTGACGTCGTCGCGGATCGCCCGGGCCGCTTTCCAGCGGGCAAAGGCGACGCGCAGTTGACGGTTACCCTGCAGCGATTGAGTCACCAACTGGTTGAGGGTCGGATCGTCGAACTGCTGCCACCAGATGCCCTCGAATTTCGAGCGGTCAAAGTTCTTCTGGCCGGCGGCGCCGTCGGTGGCGGCCGTGATGTTGGCCGCCTCCGTGGCTGGGGTCTTGTAGTCGGGACCGACTGCACAGGCGCTCAGGGCCAGTACCAGCAGGCTCGGCAGGAAGACTTTCAGACTCATTGGTGCGCCTCCAGTTGCTGTGGAAGATTCTGCGCCTTGGCCGCTTTGCGGGCTTCACTGCGTTCCACGAAGTTGCGGATCAGTACATAGAACACTGGCGTCAGCAGCAGACCGAAGAAGGTCACCCCGAGCATCCCGGAGAACACCGCCACACCCATGGCGTGACGCATCTCGGCACCGGCACCGCTGGAGAACACCAGTGGCACCACACCCATGATGAACGCGAACGAGGTCATCAGGATCGGCCGCAGACGCAGACGGCAGGCTTCCAGGACAGCAGCCAGCGGATCGAGACCTTCCTGCTGTTTATCCTTGGCGAACTCGACGATCAGAATCGCGTTCTTACAGGCCAGGCCCACCAGTACGATCAAGCCGATCTGGGTGAAGATGTTGTTGTCGCCGCCGGAGATGATCACGCCGGTGATAGCCGACAGCAGGGTCATCGGTACGATCAGGATCACCGCCAGTGGCAGGCTCCAGCTTTCGTATTGAGCGGCGAGCACCAGGAACGCCAGCAATACGCAGAGCGGGAACACGAACAGTGCGGTGTTGCCGGACAGAATCTGCTGATAGGTCAGGTCGGTCCACTCGTAGGTCATGCCGTTCGGAAGTTCATCCTTGAGCAGTTTCTCGATGGCTTTTTCGGCCTGGCCGGAGCTGTAGCCCGGGGCTGCGGCTCCGTTGATTTCAGCAGTGATAAAGCCGTTGTAGTGCATCACGCGATCCGGCCCCGAGGTGTCGCTGACCTTAATGAAGGTCGCCAGCGGGATCATTTCGCCCTTGTTGTTGCGTACTTTCAGCTGGCCGATCTGGTCGGATTCGAGGCGGAACTGCTGTTCAGCCTGAACGTTGACTTGATAGGTGCGCCCGAAGCGGTTGAAGTCGTTGGCATACAGCGAACCCAGGTAGATCTGCAGGGTGTCGAAGATGTCGCTGACGGCCACGCCGTGGGTCTTGGCCTTTTCCCGGTCGATGGCGGCATCGACCTGCGGCACGTTCACGGTGTAGCTGGTGAACAGGTTGGCCAGTTCCGGAACGTTATGGCTCTTGGCAATGATGTTCATGGTTTCCTTGTACAGCTCTTCGTAGCCCAGGTTGCCCCGGTCTTCGATTTGCAGGCGGAAACCACCGATGGTGCCCAGACCTTGTACCGGCGGCGGCGGGAAGATCGCCATGTAGGCTTCCTGAATCCCGGCGTACTGGCCGTTCAAGGCGCCGGCAATGGCACCGGCGGACATGCTCGGGTCTTTGCGCTCGTCGAACGGTTTCAGGGTCACGAACACGATGCCGGCGTTCGGACTGTTGGTGAAGCCGTTGATCGACAGGCCCGGGAACGCTACGGCGCTTTCCACGCCCGGCTGTTTCAGTGCCAGGTCGGACATGCGCTTGATCACGTCTTCGGTGCGGTCCAGGCTCGCGGCGTCCGGCAGTTGCGCGAAGGCCACCAGGTATTGCTTGTCCTGGCCGGGTACGAAACCGGTTGGCGTGCTGGAGAAACCGAAGAAGGTCAGCACCATCAGGCCTGCGTACACGAAGAGAGCGATGCCGCTGCCACGGATGACCCGGCGCACGGTGCCGACGTAGCCATGACTGGCGCGGTCAAAGAAGCGGTTGAACGGACGGAACAGCCAGCCACCGAAGATCTTGTCCAGCACCCGCGAAAAGCGGTCTTTCGGTGCGTCATGACCTTTGAGCAACACAGCGGCCAGCGCCGGCGACAGGGTCAGCGAGTTGAAGGCCGAGATCACGGTAGAGATCGCGATGGTCAGTGCGAACTGCTTGTAGAACTGACCGGTCAGGCCCGAGATGAACGCCGCCGGTACGAACACCGCACACAGCACCAGCGCCGTGGCAATGATCGGGCCGGTCACTTCGCCCATGGCCTTTTTGGTCGCAGCGAAGGGCTCGAGTCCCAGTTCAATGTTCCGCTCGACGTTCTCCACCACCACGATGGCGTCGTCCACCACGATACCGATCGCCAGTACCAGGCCGAACAGCGACAGGGCGTTGAGCGAGAAGCCGAACAGGTGCATCACTGCAAACGTCCCGATCAACGATACCGGCACCGCCACCAACGGAATGATCGAGGCGCGCCAGGTCTGCAGGAACAGGATCACCACCAGAACCACGAGGATCAGCGCTTCGAAGAGGGTGTGGACCACCGCCTCGATGGAACCGCGCACGAAGATCGTCGGGTCATAGACGATGCTGTAGTCCATGCCTTGCGGGAAGCTTTTCTTCAGTTCTTCCATCTTGCCGCGAACTTCGTTCGAGATTTCGATGGCGTTGGAGCCTGGACGCTGGAAGATCGGGATCGCCACGGCCGGCTGGTTGTTCAGCAACGAACGCAGGGCGTACTGGCTGGAACCCAGCTCGACGCGGGCAATGTCCTTCAGGCGAGTGATTTCCCCGTTGTCGCCGGCGCGAATGATGATGTTCTCGAACTCTTCCTCGGACACCAGACGGCCCTGAGTGTTGACCGACAGCTGGAAGCTCTGGGCATTCGGGGCAGGGGGCGCGCCCAACTGGCCGGCGGCGACCTGACGGTTCTGCTCGCGAATGGCGGTAACCACATCAGTAGCGGTCAGATTGCGCGAAGCGGTCTTGTTCGGGTCGAGCCATACACGCAGCGAGTAGTCGCCCATACCGAACAGCTGCACGTCACCGACACCACCGAGGCGAGCGAGCTCATCCTTGATGTTGAGGATCGCGTAGTTGGACAGGTACAGCATGTCGTAGCGTTTGTCCGGCGAGGTCAAGTGCACAACCATGGTCAGGTCGGGCGATGCCTTGTCGACGGTGATACCGATGCGCGTCACTTCTTCCGGAAGTTTCGGTTCGGTCCGGGTCACGCGGTTCTGCACCTGCACCTGCGCGTTGTCCAGGTCGGTGCCCAGGGCGAAGGTGATGGTCAGGGTGATCTTGCCGTCGGCGGTCGACTGCGAGGACATGTACAGCATGTTCTCGACGCCGGTGATGGCTTGCTCCAGTGGAGCGGCCACGGTTTCACCGATGACTTTAGGGTTGGCGCCCGGGAAGTTGGCACGTACCACCACGGTGGGCGGCACGACTTCCGGGTATTCGCTGATCGGCAACTGGAACAGCGAGATAGCGCCGGCGATCAGGATCAGCAGCGAAAGCACCGCTGCGAAGATCGGCCGTGAAATGAAGAATTGGGAAAAATTCATCGGAGTTGTCGTCCCTTAACCGCGTGGGGTCGCAGCAGCCAGTTTCACAACCGATCCCGACGCGCCTTTGGCAGGTGCGACTTTGGGCAGGTTGCTGGCTTCCAGCGCTTGTCGTTGTTGAGCGAGAGCGGCAATGGTTTGCTCGCTGGCCATCGGGATCACTTCAGGGGATACCGGAGAGCCAGGGCGAACCCGTTGCAGACCCTTGACGATGATCGTGTCGTCCTTGTTCAGGCCGCTGCGCACGATGCGCAGGCCTTCGATCTTCGGACCGAGCTCGACGGCGCGGTAGGCGGTCTTGTTGTCGCCATCCATCACCAGCACGAACTTCTTGCCGAGGTCGGTGCCGACCGCTTCATCGTTGATCAGCATGGCGTTGTAGGTGCCGCTGCCGACCAGTTTCAGACGCGCATACAGACCCGGGGTGTAAGTGCCGTCGCTGTTGTCGAACACGGCGCGACCACGAATGGTGCCGGTCTTCGGGTTGACCTGGTTGTCGACGAAGTTCATCTGGCCCAGGTGTGGGTTGCCGTCTTCGTTGGACAGGCCCATGTACACCGGAGTGGTTGCGCCGCGCTGACCCTGACGGGCGAGTTGGGTGTATTTGAGGAATACACGCTCATCCGCGTCGAAGTAGGCATAGACCTTGTCGGTGGACACCACGCTGGTCAGCGGGGTGGTGTCGGCGGTCACCAGGTTACCGGCGGTGATCTCGGCCCGGCTGACGCGGCCACTGATCGGTGCGGTTACACGGGTGAAACTCAGGTTCAGTTTGGCCAGATCCAGTTGTGCTTGCAGGGCGCCGACAGCGGCACGTGCTTCCTGTGCAGCGCTGGTACGCGAGTCAGCCAGTTCGGCGGAGATGGCGTTGCTGGCACGCAGGCGTTCGCCACGGCCGGCTTCGTTTTCACTGCGGGTGGCGTTGGCACGAGCCTGGGCTACGAGGGCTTCAAGGCGGCGAACCTCGGCCTGGAACGGACGCGGGTCGATCTGGAACAGCAGGTCGCCTTTCTTGACCAGTGCACCTTCGGTGAAGGCGACTTCGTCGATCTGGCCGGAGACCCGTGGACGGATTTCAACGGTTTCCGGCGCCTCGAGGCGCCCGGTGAATTCGTCCCACTCGTTGACCGGTTGTTCCAGCACCTTGGCCACGCTGACTTTGGCAGCAGGCATGGCGGCGGCGGTTTCTGGAGTCTTGCCGCAGGCGCTCATCACCATCACGGCCAACAGAGCCAACGGGAAGCGCAAATGTTTGAGTGATTGTTCCATGGATGCATCCGCCAATGTATTGAAGATGGGCGGATGATGCTCGGCAGGTAGATAGCAAACGAATCGAATGACACGAAGGTAACTATCATTCGGAATGATATAAGACCGAGCGAAGCCCTCTAGCATGCACCTTTCGTTAGGGGGCTATCAATATGACCGATGACAAATCTGTGTTGCCGCGAATGCAACGGTTCACTTTTTCGGCATGGTTGAGCGATTGACCGATGTTTTGCTGCTCAAAATGCGTCGCGCGGCATGTACCGCACGTTCGGAGAGCATTTCCATGCGCGGTGATTGCAGATCCCAGGCGTGCCAATAAAGCTCGACATCAGTGAAATGACCCGGCGCCAGATCCACCAGATCCCGGTTTTTCAGCAGGTCGCTCACCTGCATGTACGGCACCATCCCGTATCCGAGGCCACGGCGAATGGCTTTGAGGCGTGCTTCGGGAAGTGACAGATAGTGGGTTGGATAAGCATCTGCCTGCAGACCGAAACGCGACCGCATGAAATCAGACTGTAAAGTGTCCTTGCGCGAATAAGCGAAAACGGGCGCCTTGCGTGCAGCCGTGCGGGTCAGCCCCTTGGCAAACCAGCGCTCCTGAAAGGCGGGCGACGCCACCAATTGGTAGCGTACTGATCCCAACAATTCTGCAAAACATCCACGCATCGGCTGTGAGCGCGTGCCGATGCAACCGATGACCTGGCCACTTTCCAGCAATGCATAGGTGTGGTCCTGATCGTCGACCACGACGTCGAGCAGGATTTTTTCGCTGACGAATATCTCGGCCAGTGCGGGAAAAAACCAGGTCGCCAGCGTGTCACCGTTGACAGCTATGACAACCCGCAGATGCTCTTTTTCGTCACCGTTGAGATCGTTGAGGAGTTCCTCTTCGAGCACCGTCGCACGGCGAAGATAGTGCATCAGCTTTCTTCCCGCCTGAGTGGGCTCACACGGTCGCCCGCGCACCACCACCGAGCTGCCCAGACGAACTTCCAGTGCGTGTATCCGTTGCGACACCGCCGACGGTGTCACGTTGAGCCGTTCCGCAGCCTTTTCGAAACTGCCGCTGTCGACGACGGCAAGGAACGCCTGCATCTGTTTTGCATCGAGTTGCATGGCCGCCAGTCTCGTTAAGTTTTTCTAATCCGCACTGAAAGATACTTCGTTTTTCTTCATCTCGGTACCGAACTGCTCAATCATTCCATCACGGCGATCTGAACGATTCAGACCCGCACAAACGTCGCGCTATTGACCACACGGGGTGAGCGTTATGAGGAATGAAAGGTCCAGCGACCGATGCCTGCCATGAAACTCAACATGATTATTGCTGTGAGCGCTGTCGCATTGGTTGGCAACTATATCTGGCAGTCCCACGACTTGAGGCTCGGACCCTACGAATATCAGGCGTCGTCGAATGCTCTGCTATCGAGACACACCCACTCAGGCGCCCGTCAGTTGGCCTTGGACAATGCCTACAAAAAGTGTGCATCGCTGGGCAAGCAACTCGGCGAGTTTGAAGTTCAATCTCGCTTGCCGCTGGATCCCGAGAATGAAGTCGCCAACGTGACGTTCGTCTGCAAGTGATTCAAGACAGCGCAATCAGAATCCTTTTCCCGATGGAGAAAGCCATGAAGTTCATTATTTTCACGTTGTTCGCGATGCTTTTGAGCGCTTGCGCCACTTCTGTTCATGATTGGTCCAGGCCGGGCGCCAGTGCCTCTGACATCCAGCACGACAAAGCTGAATGCCAGTACCAGGCCAAAGCCGCAACGGCCAGCTACCACTCGACGCCGGCAGCAGACGACAAGACGCACGGCATGGGCAACGCCGTGGGGGATGGCATCGTGATCGCCGAAAAACAGATTGATCTGACCAATGATTGCATGCGGTTCAAAGGCTACACCAGCCAATGATGCACGCCCGTATCCCGAGCGCCGAGAGTTTCCCCCCACGATGAACCCGTCCGCGTTTCTTTATAGTAGAGTCGCCATCGAACCACCTGTCGTCTGAGGCTTTCCGGCAATTGGTGTACGTAAAACCGACAGATGGACGCGACTTTCAAATGAGCAACTCTACGACGACCACCAGCGGCAATTGGTATGCGGTCATTGCGCTGGCACTGGCAGCATTCGTCTTCAACACCACCGAATTTGTCCCGGTCGGCCTGTTGAGTTCGATTGGCAGCAGCTTCGACATGACGTCGGCTCAGGTCGGCCTGATGCTGACCATCTATGCCTGGGTGGTGTCGCTGACGTCGCTGCCGATCATGCTGCTGACGCGAAACGTCGAGCGGCGCAAGCTGTTGATCGTACTGTTTGCGATGTTCATCGTCAGTCACATTCTGTCGAGTGTGGCGACCAGCTTCGCCGTCCTGTTGCTGAGCCGGATTGGCGTGGCGTTATCCCATGCATTGTTCTGGTCGATCACCGCTTCTCTGGCTGTGCGCCTGGCGCCGCCCGGTAAACAGGTCCAGGCCTTGGGCCTGCTGGCGACCGGCACTTCCCTGGCGATGGTGCTCGGTATTCCCCTCGGCCGGATACTGGGCGAGGCGATGGGCTGGCGAACCACCTTCATCGCGATTGCAGTCTTGGCGGCTACGCTGGTGTTCTGGCTGGCGAGGGTCTTGCCGTTGTTACCGAGCCAGAACTCGGGATCACTGAAAAGCCTGCCCTTATTGTTGAAGCGACCGGCGCTGATGGCGATCTATTTCCTGACGGCCATGGTCGTGACAGCTCACTTCACCGCCTACAGCTACATCGAGCCTTTCGTTCAGGTGGTGGCGGGCATGAGTGGCGAGACGGTCACGCTGATCCTGCTGTTATTCGGCGGCGCGGGGATTGTTGGATCGCTGCTGTTCAGCTGGCTGCACCGGTACAGCCCGCAGCGCTTTCTGATCGTTGCCGTGTCGTTGCTCGCGTTGTGTCTGGCGTTGCTGCTGCCGTTGAACGGCAAAGTCTCATACCTGTGCGCGCTGAGTATCTTCTGGGGGATGGCGATCATGGGCTTCGGTCTGGCGTTGCAGTCCAAAGTTCTGGTGCTGGCGCCTGACGCGACCGATGTGGCGATGGCGCTGTTTTCGGGGATCTACAACATCGGCATTGGCGGCGGGGCGCTGATGGGGAGCTGGGTGGGGAGCCAGTTTGGTTTTGCTTATGTCGGGGTTGTTGGTGGGATGTTGGCGGCGTTGGCGCTGCTTATCTACTGTCTGTCGGTCTATCGCTTGGCTCGATCCGGGGCCTCTGTTTGAGTTTTTGAACCGCTTGGCTAACGACAGCAAAGCGGTTTCGGAAAGATCTCTCAGAGACTGTCTGGATCCCCGAAGAACATTTTGACTTGGCTCTAGGACGGTGCTTTTAGGCAGAAAAAATTCAAATGTACCCCCAATTTTGCCCCCAGTGCATCAGGTTCGCGAGTGGCGATTTCCGGAAGAGTCCAGATGGATTCAGATGGCTTTCAGTAGTTCATAAGTGGGGGTAGGGGTCTCACACTGCTTACCTCTCAGTCGGTAATGATCAGCGGTGTCGGATGGAGTGGTCTACAGTGCTACGTATCTTTCAGTTCGACGCTGATTGACCTACGAATAATTGGATATTTATACAGTTATTACGCTACCTCCGACGATTTGCACCAAAAATTGTCTCCGATCCTGTTTACCGCTCCCGTCAATCACGCTAACTTGCGGTAACGCTGGCACAGTGCCGCTATCAGTCGTCCCCGACTAGATTTCACTCGCGCGCACAGCTGCTCAGCTGGTGCCTACCCTTAATCAGGGTGGGATCATCGATCGCGCGCAGCAACCGCAAGAGGATTCTGCGGTTTAGTGTTTGTGGGAAGTGTTATGGATGGCGTGAGCTTCAAGCAGGTAGACCAGTATGCCCTGTGTTGTGTCGAGAATTTTTCTGATGAGCTCAAGCTCGCGCTGAGGGAAAACCTCACCCGTATCTGCCATGGCGCTGATCAGGCCAGCAAGGACCGGGCGATCTACAAATACCCTGCGACGATTAAGCACTTCTGGAACGAGCGCTATTCCAAGAAAACTTGGGAAACCCGGATTGGCATGCTGGGTGAACTCCTGTCTCACGTCATCATTCTGAAGCTCTTCCCCGACTTCGATGTGGTCTCCCCGTTTTTCAATATGGAAGAGAAGAGCATCCGAAAGGGCTTCGATCTCCTCCTGTACGAGACCTCAACCAACAACGTGTGGATTACCGAGGTCAAGTCGGGCGGCAGAGGGGCGGACAAGACATCTTGCTCGGCCACAAGTGCGCTATTGCGTTTGGCTCGGGATGACCTCAAGAAGCGTTTGGCTGAGCCGGAGCTCAATCACTGGCTCAACGCGATCAATGCCGCGAAAAATGCGATCCACAACAAAGCCAATTACCGGGACTCGGTTATTGAGATCTTGGAGATGGAAGGCGATTTGGCTGAAGAAGACGGGGCAAGTGCTTCGGACAACAATGTGTTTCTGGTCTCTGCCCTGTTCAGCGAAGTGTCCCAGGCTATCGCTGAAAATACCGTGTCGAAGTTCACCACCAAACTGGTAGCTGAAGCGGTGTTCAAAACGGTGTGGGTGCTGTCCCTCCACAAAGGCACCATGGAAAAGCTGGAAGAGTTCTTGAGGCAGGAGGCGGAGCAGTAGCATGGAAGAGCTGACTATCAGGAAGCTGGGCAACACCAATTTCAAGAATCTGTATTTCCAACTCCTCAAGGGAGATGAACTGGGTAACACAGAGATCGTGAAACTTTTGGCTATCGCCGTGCTGCTCCTTAACCACAAGACCCTCGAAATTCGGCGTCTCGGCTACCGCATTATCCTGTTTTACGGTAACGCTTCGGGTCAGTACCAGGCGCTGTACGATGTAGCACTCAACAATGGCCTGCACCCTGTCTCAGCAGTGATCAGCAGCGACTTTTCCGAGGATGACCACCGCAGTGAGTCGTTCATCCGAAACATCGTGGGCAGCTTCATCGATACCTTCCGCGATCAAGGCATCGTGCTGACTGAGCAACAGGATGCCTTGCGGACATTTGTTCAGTCGGAGTACCGTAAGTCGTCAGTCGTGGTTGCTCCGACCAGTTACGGTAAATCAGAGCTCATCATCCAATCGGTGAGGGAAAATCCAGGGCAGCGGATCCTGATCCTCGTGCCCTCTAAGGCTCTGCTGGCCCAGACGAAAAAGCGGTTGATCTACGCGGACATTGAGGGGCTGGGCAAGGTGGTGACCCACCCCGAGATGTATTCGGTTGAGCGCAAGAACAGGGCATTTGTCCTGACCCAGGAGCGGCTCAACAGGCTCTTGAACGAAAACGCCGGACTAAGCTTCGATATGGTCTTCGTCGACGAGGCCCACAATCTGCTGCAGAGCGACCGCAGAAGTGAGTTACTGGCTGCCATGCTGTGCATCCTGGGAGCTCGTAACCCGGGAACATCATTCAAGTTCCTGACTCCCTTCCTATGCGATGAACTCAATGTCCGTGTGCGCTTTCTCGACATGATCCCGAGCGGATTCAAGATCGACGAGTACATCAAGTCTGAGCGCTTCTACATCAAGGATTTCAGGGCAAGGAGTGGCCAGACGAAGCTCAAGCTCTATGACCATTTCCTAAATGACTGGATGGAGCTCGATCGGAGGTATGCCAACTGCTTCGAGCTCATCAAAGGCGAAGCACTGTCCAAAAACATCGTTTACGGCAACAGGAAGAAAAGCATTGAGTCATTTGCGGTTGAACTGTCAGCCGTGCTGCCGCTCGTAGATTGTCCGCTGATCCAGACCGCCTGTGCCGAGCTAGAAGAGCTTTTTGACCGACGCTACAAACTGATCGGCTGCCTGCGCAAAGGGGTTATGTACCACCATGGTTCGATTCCCGACACTATCCGTCTTTACTTAGAGAACCTGTTCAGCAGCTCCAAGCAGATGAGGTTTCTGGTCTGCAACTCCACGCTTCTTGAAGGGGTGAACCTGCCGATAGAACGACTCTTCGTCTTTGATTTTTTCAAAGGGAAGCAAAAGCTGACGCCATCTCAATTCAAGAACTTGGTCGGACGCGTCAACCGGTTCAGTGAGGTCTTCGCGCCTGGAGCTAAGGCTGCGTTGAGAAAGCTGGAGTCCAGCATCTACCTGTTGGGCGTAAATGGCTACACCCGCGACAATGCAGCGCTTGAGACTTTCTACGATAAATCCGTCAACGTCTCAAAGGTGGTCAAGGACACTGTCAGCAACGTTCTGCTTGAAGCCACCAAGATCATCGATGGGAAGGTGTCGGTTCTCTACGACGACGCCGTGGCTCGTCTTGAGAATCTGCATCCTGGCGTGGTTAAAGATCGAGAGTGTCGGTACGTTACCACTCAGGTGGGCAAGCTCCTCATCGCGAACAATGTCAGTGAAATTGACGTGTTCTCAGAGGAGGAGACTATTGAACGGAAGATCAGGCGAGGCATCGAGGCGAACGGCGTCA
The DNA here is from genome assembly GCF_003576265.1 of Pseudomonas sp. 91RF. NCBI lineage: Bacteria > Pseudomonadati > Pseudomonadota > Gammaproteobacteria > Pseudomonadales > Pseudomonadaceae > Pseudomonas > Pseudomonas sp. 91RF. Next base: position 101,696 of record NZ_QWFC01000009.1, on the reverse strand, counting down.
TCAACACCGTTGACCGGCTGATGCTTGCGATCTCCAAATCGTTCGTCGATCACTTTGACAACAGCCGAGAGTACAGCGACCTAGTGCGTCTCAAGCAAGAGCCTGCCCGGAATTTTTACGCCATGATCCTGGATTGGAAGCTGAAGAAACTCAGCGTCAAGCAAACGATCCGACAGACGCTCGCGTACTGGAAAAAGCTGGTCGAGACTAGCCATAGCGATCATGTGTTCGTGGGTAAATGGGGTGATACCAAATATCGCGACAGCAAGTACGAGAACTGGGTAAGGATCTCCCAAAAGGATGACGGCGAGCGTATTAACCTGGCAATCGTCCGCCTCAAGGACGAGGACGATTTCTTCGACAACAAGATCTTCAAGTTCGTCGAGGTGCTGAATGGAGTAGGTGCCCTGGATCCAGGCTTCTACAAACTCATCAAATACGGCACTGCGGATGACACCAAGATCAAGCTCATCCGCGATGGCTACAGCCATGGCCTGGCGGATCTGATGCTCGAACGGTACCCCGAAACTGTGCGTGCGACGCTCGGCGGCGAGATCGAAGTGAACCCTCGCCTAATCAACATGATGATCAACAATGAGGAAAGCGATCTGCTGATTTTTGAAGCCAAGATGAACCTCAAACCCATCTGATTGAGGATCTTGGAAACGCCTGCGAGTTTGATCAGGATAGGCGACAAAATCTCCGTATGTCGGAATAGCTACTAAAGCTGTTTTTTTCGTTAAAGAACTGGGTGGTATTTTGAGAAAAGACAAATTTCCTTGGGATGAATCGATTTCGTTTGATGACTATAAGCTTGATCATGTTTATACGCAGACAATGATGAACTTTACGTCAGTGGATAAATGGCTGTATCTAGGGGCCGATGCAGGTAATGACCGCTTCGCCAAGATAGGTATAACTATGGGGGACTTGGGCTCTAGGTCATACAGCTCAGCAAATCCTAATTACTATTTGTTCTGTGCTTTCAAATGCAATCATGATGTGTCTAGAGATGAGCTGGTACACATAGAGAATGTTATACTTGAAAGGCTGGACGGTTTATTTCAGTACGAATACGGTGTATCTAAAAGGATGTGCCATTATGAGTCGGGCGTCCTGTCCGAGTGTTATCAAGATGTAAATTTCCAAGATTTTTTTGTGGCTCTGCATCAGGAGATTTATGATGGGTTTAGGCACAGATTTGTTATTAGTGCAATGGTGAACGAGATTGGGATAGAGTGTGGAGAGTTTGTCGATTGTCTGTTCAGTCACAAGATAATGAATCATCAATATTTTAGGAATATGGTTATCCAGTACTAACGAAATATTAAGAAGTTTTGGTGGCAATGCATTGGAGAGCACCGAGGCAACGACACGATTCTGATATCGTTTAAGCGTAATGATGGTATCGCCAACCCTTGGGGGCTTGTTGAAAGTTCAAATGAAAAGAGTGCCGGGCATGATGCTTGGCACTCTGCATGAAATTCTGAGAAGCGCCATTGATGCCCTTCGGGGGCTTTGTTGTGAGAAATGCCAGATCGCTTCGGACCGCAGCCAACGGCGTGCCAACGTTATCGAGGCTGGCGAAACCTAGGGACGTCCGATCAGATCTTTAACCGCTTGCATCTCAGACTGAATGAACTGGGCTGATCGATCTACAAGCTTGGATGGACAACGCAACCGCTGTGTGAGCATCCTGAGCCTTGTGATGCTCTGCGACGCTAACGGTGCGTTGTTGCGTTTCCTCTTCTCAGTATACCGCGCTGCCCTCGATTCTCGGCCAGTCCCTCTTCGACCAGGAAGTGAGCGAGCTGACTTGGCGGGGCAGCGGTCACCAAGCATCAAATGATGGAAGCGAAGAGCAGGGGCAATGGGTCGAGAGAGTTCTACGGTCAAAGCCCCGGCGGCATCGTTAGTGGGACGTCGATCCTCGATGTCTGGTTGACCGGGTCGAGCATCTGTCTTGTCCACTTCAAGTCGTCCGCAGTGCAAATGATGACCTCAAAGCAGCAAATAAGCGAACAAAGCGCCATTTCCAGCATCGTGCAATTGGTCAAGCGCGTGCTGCAGTGCTCTATCTGAGCTGCGAGACTTTCTACTAGTGGCCTTTGATCCAGTGCGTTTCGCCGGGTTCGCAATTTACTTGGATCACATCATGAGGGCGCTTAAGCGTGGGATGCTGCGGACAGCGAAACTATTGGCTCAGCCATATGGGCTGGGCTTGCCCGTGAACTCAGAAATTAAGCTATCATTTGGCCATTATTATTACCTACCAAGGATGGACGGGTAGGCACCCTAAATGGGCGCTCACTCCATCTGATGATCCGATGGCAAGCAAGGAGAATTGCAGTGAGATCCCAGATCCGAATCATCGACTCGACGCAGTTACAAAGCGCGAACCCGAATCTCATAGATCCAGTTGGGTACCGCAAAAGCGGGCTCAGCTTGAATCACATCATTGGCTGTCCACTCGATTGCAGCTACTGCGTTCGTCACCTTTATGGGAATTTCGATCAGCGCACTCCGCAGGCACTGATGAGCGATGAAGAAGCCTTCCAGCGATTTATCAATCACAGGTATTTCCAGCCTCATATCACACCTGTTCAGTTGTTCAACCGGGCCACCGACCCGATGCTCCCCGAGGTCAAGAGTCATACCCACAATCTGCTTCGTATGCTTGATGAGGCTGGGCTAACCAACAATGTGCTTGTGATTACTCGATGGCGTGTATCTCAGGACGATTGCGAGCGCTTCAATACACTCAGAAATATCAAGCTGACAGTGCTGGTTACCTACTCAGGAATTGATGATCCGAAGATCGAACCCATCAAGTCTTCGATCGCTGCCAACAGCCTGAAGATGCTGTTCCGCCATGCTAGGCACTACAAAGTGGTGTTGTATTGGCGCCCGATCGTTCCAGGGCTAAACGACTCGTCAGAACACATTGCAAAGGCCGCGGCGCTCGCCAACTATGCCCACGCGACCGTATTTAGCGGGCTGTTCTATCGAAAGGAGATAGCCGAGTTTTACCAGAGCCAAGGAATTCCTGAGCCATACAAAATGACGGCTAGGCGAAAGCTCCTCCCACTGGAAGATGAGCAGAGGCTATTGAGGTTGTACGGGGAGCAGAATCAGGTGACACCGATCTTCCACAAAACCTCTTGCGGAGTCGCCTATGCGCATCTGCAACCCGATTACAACGGACACTTCGGCATCACCGAACTGTGCGCTACCTGCCCTAGCTCGCAATTCTCCATCTGCAAGGCGGCATGGAAGAAGCCAGATCAGCAGACTCTCAATCGAATGTGCCACGAACTGGGTGCTGTGGAGGATCCGCAGGTGAACGACCGTGCGATTGTCGTTCGTGGTCTGGACGAACAGCGTCGTTACTATCTACAGCACTCCCTAGGCTATCAGGTGCACGACTCTGACAAGCCACATCACTACGCGCGCCATGGCCGCGCCGAGGCAACAAGGAATCTCTGATGCTAAAAACAGACTTCGCCTGGCCCTCTGAACCAATCATCATCGTAGACGTTGAGGGCAATGGGCATACGCCACCCGACTTGGTCGAGGTGGGAATCGCCTCATTTCCACCGACTGAAAACCGCGAGCTTTTGTCTTGGTTAATCAAGCCCGTCAACCGGATCACTTGGCAGGCCCAGCGAATCCACGGTATTAAAAACGCGGAGCTGGAAAATTGCCCATCCTGGGCTGAGATCATGGATGACGTCGAGCAGCACCTGCAGAACCGATGGTTCGTCGCGCACAATGCGCCGGTCGACTATAACGTGATGAAGCGTCACTTGCCCGAATGGTCGCCAGTGGGGGTCATCGACACATTGAAACTTGCTCGTCACGTTTACCCTAACGCCAAGAGTCATCGGCTTGAGTCATTGCTCATTGACACAGGGCTGCGCGACAAGGTCGCCGACCAGCTCCACCGAGCAGCAGATGATGCTTATGCGACGGCCTTATTGCTTGATCATCTCATCGAAAAGTCAGCTGTCAGCACTTGGCAGGACATCTGCAAAATCGCGCAGCTCAAAACGCAACCTGTCGAGCAATCGCCTCCCCCGGAGCAAGGAAGCCTATGGTGAAGCCTGTTCTTTTAGGTGTCACTGGAACCCACTCCACGGGGAAGTCCACCTTCTGTGAAGCGCTTAAAGTTTCACTTGAGTGCAAAGGCATCTGCGTTGCTACCATTCCATCGTTCGGGAGGCTGGCGGTACAGCAAGGTATCCCGCTACTCACTCAGCATACCTACGACTCCACGATGTGGTTTATCGACCGTACGCTCGAGGCGCAACGAGCAGCGGCTAACGCTGCCGAGGTGATATTGGTCGATCGACCGATCATCGATGCCGTGGCCTATTGGAATGCCGCAATCGAGCATCGGGGTACACCAGCGCCGATGCACCAGGTAGATGCAGTCAAGTCATTAATCACCAGCCAGCTTCCTGGCTACACGACGATCGTTGCGACCAGGCTTGATAGCTCCATTGCTCTCGGCCCAGGACGTGATACCAACTTGGCTTTCAGGGCGTCCGTCGACAGCCATTTGCACCAGATTTTGAGCGACTTCGGGATCGAGCATCAGATGCTTGTTCCTAACGTACGAGATGCTCTTCTCGATAGCTTACACACTCAAATCCTTCGAAAATTGGAGCACTTATGACCGCCGCCCGTACGGGACTTTTGGCAGGAAAGCAGGTTAGGCGCCTCGGGTTTGGCACCATGAGGCTCACGGGGCCGGGCATATGGGGCCCACCAGCTTTAGAAGCTGAAGCTGTTCAGCTCCTGCGTAAAGCGGTGGAGTTGGGCGTGCAACACATCGATACCGCTGACGCCTATGGGCCAAATGTGGCCGAGGGGCTAATTCGTAAAGCGTTGTTTCCCTATGCCGACGACCTGATCATTGCGACTAAAGGTGGCTTCACCCGCCAAGGCCCCGGCAAGTGGGCGCCATGTGGCGTTCCAGCGTATTTGCGCCAATGCGTTGAGATGAGCCTCAGGCAGCTCAACGTCGAAGCGATAGATTTGTATTACTTGCATCGTGTCGATCCTAATGTTCCTTTGGCTGACCAAGTCGGGGAGCTTGAGAAGATGCGTCAAGAAGGGAAGATCAAAAGCCTAGGCTTGTCGAAAGTCGATATTCTTCAACTCACGCAGGCGATTACGATTGCACCCATCGTCGCGGTTCAGAATCAATTTAGCATCCTGGATAACTTTTCCGAGGATGTGATCCGCTGGTGTGAGCAGAACGAAATAGCGTTCATTCCCTACGCGCCTTTGAGCGCCGGAAGGTATTTTTCGACCGGCGAGGTTCGAGACCAGCCCGCCTCGGCAACCCATGCCTTAAAATGGCTTCTGAATTACTCGCCGGTCATATTCCCAATCCCGGGCACATCCAGAGTTGCGCATCTGGAGGAAAATCTCAGATCGGATATTGAGGGCTAGCACCTCGTGCGCTCTCTCATCCGACACATTGGCCTATGGGCTATTTTTCCCAGCTGCTCGAGCGGCACTCTAGTGTTTACCGATGGAGATTGGCTTTGAGTACCCGCATCCCACCTTTTAGTTCGCAACACCTAGAAGCTGCATGTCGTGTTCTAGCTGATACGGAACGTGGCTTGAGCGGCAATCAAATTGGATATCTCCTCCAAGACATTCGCATTCCAGACGCCGACGCCAGCAACACCAAGTGGAAGCGCTTGTTCAACGCTTTGGCACAAATGCAAAACCAACATCAGGTCGGGAACCATCTCATCCTTTTCATCAACAGTGCTATGAATCCTGTGAGCTACGCCCGGGATCGTGAGGCCTTTATTTGGCGCAGGGATGAGCTCAACGTTGTCCTAGCATTCTCGGGATTCTATGTGCGTGATGATGGAAAGGTCGGGCGTGCGGACAAGGCAACCACTCTGGATGTGGCCCGTGCCCGTGTAGGTCGGCTCAAAGCTGCGTTAGAAGCCCGAGCAGTGCATGAGGAGGTTGTGAAATATTGCCGGGCAGAACTGTTGAGCGAAAATTACTTCCACGCCGTATTTGAGGCTACAAAGGGGATTGCGGCACGAATCCGAAATCTGTCGGGCTTGAATGGTGATGGCGCCGATTTGGTGACAAAGGCTTTCCTTGGGCAAATCCCAGTGCTTGCCGTGGGGCCCCTGGCCACCGAGTCTGAAAAAAGTGAGCAGAAGGGATTCGCGAATCTGCTAATCGGACTGTTCGGCGCCGTCCGCAATCCTTTAGCGCATGCGACGAAGATAGATTGGCCTATGTCCGAGCAAGATGCCCTCGACATTCTCACGATGGTATCGCTGATGCATCGTAAGCTTGATGTCACCCGCAAGATAAACCCTTAGGTTCATAGGGCGGGCTAGCGGATTTCTTCAGCCCCTTTGGCCTGACTCACCTCTATCGAGAAAAATGCGATGCTGGTCTATTTCATTGGCCAGGTACAGGCCAACAATTGCATCCACATTAAAATTGGGCGCGCTAGCGACATAACGCGCCGGTGGGGTCAGCTACAGACCGGTAGCCCCTTTCCCTTGGAGGTAATGGGCTGGATTCATTCAGAAAATGATGCGGCTCTTGAAAGGAAGCTCCACATCCATCTCGCGCCACAGAGGCAGATTGGAGAATGGTTCCGGATCGAACCTGCTGACGTCTTACCCATCCTGATGGGTGAAGGTGAGAATGGATTCATAGCAAAAAATGCTGATGCATTCGAAATTACGGGGTACGGGCGAGACGTATTACCGGAATATATGGGCGTCTGGGCATGGGGTGATTTGGAGATCCAAGAGTGCTGCCCGTTTTGTGGATGCTTTTGCGGTATGCATTACCAAGACGCTTCCTGCATGTACCACTGCATCAATTGTGATGTGCTCACAGACTTTTCGGATCTCGCGCAGGACGATCGTGATTGATCTTCGCGCCTCGAAATTTCTCGATCATGGCCGTGAAAAAAAGGTTCGCTAAGTGAAGGCGCTGCCGCGGATTGGTGGCTCTGTGACGAAGCGCGAGGTTGGGTATTTGTGGGCGGGGGTGGAGGTGATCAACGTCTAAGCCCCTGCCCGATCCCGGCCATAAGAGCGAGAGGGTAATTCACCATACGCTTACACTGGTTGCTCATTGATCGTGTTGGTCTCCGTCACGCTTGGGTCATGCCGCTATATTCGGGGGGAGGATCGTATCGCGTCCCTGCACCGAGCCGGCAGTATTTCATGGGGCCAGAAAATAATAATCGACAAGCTGATGTGATCGGATAGCGCTCGACGGCGGTTTGGGAACAGTAGCGTATAACTTTTCCGAGAAGGGGCTGTTGGACTTCAGGCTGGGGGCACTCTTTTCCAACCATCCAAAGCATGCCCTCAGATATGCCCCCGAGTGTGGCAATCCACTGGAAGTGGATGGACCTCCATGGTCTATGAAAAGGCAAAAATGATCAGCTAAACAGCCTGTCCGACAAAACCTAGAGACTCTCAGGATCCCCAAAGAACATCTGAATCCGCGACCTCAACCACCGCTCCCCTGGATCGTTATCCTGCGACCCACGCCACGCCATGTGCAGTTCAAACGTGCGAGTCGGCAGCGGTGGATCTTCCGCCCGAACCCCACCCGCAGACGTCAGCGCATCAGCCGTGTAATCCGGTACCGTCGCGACGATGTCGGTCCCGGCCAGCAACGTGCTCAAGCCGTTGAACTGCGGGACTGCCAGCACCACGTGGCGTTTGCGGCCGAGTTTTTCCAGTTCTTCATCGATAAAGCCGCTGAGGTCGCCGGCGAACGACACCAGAGCATGGGGGCGAGCGCAGTAGTCGTCCAGGCTCAGCGGCCCCGGCACGGTGTCGGCGCGCAGCAGTTTTGGCTGGCTGCGGCGCAAGACCTTGCGCTTGGCGTTGGCCGGCAGGTCGGTGGTGTAGCTGACGCCGATGGAGATTTCGCCGGAGGCGAGCAGGCCGGGCATCAGGATGTAGTTGACGCGGCGCACCACCAGCACGATCCCCGGCGCCTCGGCGCGCAGGCGCTTGAGCAGCATGGGCAGCAACGCGAATTCGACGTCGTCCGACAAGCCGATCCGGAATACCGAGGTGCTGGTGGCCGGGTCGAATTCGGCGGCGCGGCTGACCGCTGTCGAAATCGAGTCCAGGGCAGGCGAGAGCAGGGCGAAGATTTCCACCGCCCGGGCGGAAGGTTCCATGCTGCGCCCGGTGCGTACAAACAACGGATCGTCGAACAGACCGCGCAGGCGCGAAAGCGCCGCGCTGATCGCCGGCTGGCCGAGAAACAGCTTTTCCGCCGCGCGGGTCACGCTGCGTTCGTGCATCAGGGTTTCAAATACGATCAACAGGTTCAGGTCGACACGACGCAGGTCATTACGATTCATCTGGAGTCCTGGCAGAGTCATCAAGCTTGACGAGAGCGACCATATGAGAACAATGGCCGGCATGAATCTTACGGGGAAAGGCTGGTACTCTGCACCGGGTAATTCAGCTTTACTGAGATGGATGCAGCAGTTTTTTCATGGATTTGCTCAATGCTGGCCATACTGCGGAATCAATGACAGGCATGTCGACTATTAATAGCCACTGATAGTCTTGGCTGGAAAGCCCAGATAGAGTTCAGGGCATTAGAGGTTACTTTGACGAGGTTTGCGATGTCCCGCACGATCCGTTTTCACAAGTTTGGTCCGGCCGAGGTGCTCAAATGCGAAGAGCATGCGGCCGCTCAGCCAGGTCCTGGCGAAGTGCAGGTGCGTGTCGAGGCGATCGGCATCAGCTGGTATGACACGCTCTGGCGTCAGAACCTGGCATCGTCACAGGCTCGCCTGCCTTCGGGTCTGGGCCATGAAATGGCGGGTGTGGTCACAGCCATTGGCGATGGTGTCGAAGACCTGATCGTCGGTGACAAGGTGGCCAGCTTCCCGGCCGAGAGCCCCAATGACTATCCGGTCTACGGCGAACTGATCGTTCTGCCACGTACCGCGCTCACCCGTTATCCGGACGTGCTGACCCCGATCGAGGCGAGCGTGCATTACACGCCGCTGTTGATCGCCTATTTCGGTTACGTCGATCTGGCGCGAGTCAAACCCGGGCAGTTTGCCCTGGTCACCGACGCCAGTCATTGCGCCGGTCCATCGTTTGTCCAGTTGGGCAAGGCGCTGGGTGTGCGCGTGATTGCCGCCACGAAAACCGCTGAAGAGCGCGAATACCTGCTTTCCCTGGGTGCCGAGAAAGTCATCGTCACCGAAGAAGAAGACCTGTTGATGCGGATCAACAAGATTACTGACAACCGCGGCGTCAACGTCGTGTTCGACGGTCTCGGCGGCCCGCAGATGTCGCTGCTGGGTGATGTGCTGGCACCTCGCGGCAGTCTGGTGTTGTATGGCCTGCAAGGTGGCAACCAGACGCCATTCCCGGCGTGCGCAGCGTTCCAGAAGAACATCCAGTTCTTCGTGCACTGCATCGGCAACTTCACCGGCAAGCCGGAACTGGGCATCGTCCAGGATCACGTCGCGCTGCAACGTGCCCTGCGTGACATCAACCAGCTGACGGCCGACCGCGTGCTGCTTCCGCTCAAGACCCGGGTCTTCCCGTTCAACGAGTTTGTCGAAGCACACCGCTATATGGACGAATGCCCTTGCCGTGAACGGGTTGCCCTGCAAGTCGAACCTGCCTGACCCTTGTGATCAGAGTCCGTGGTCCCACGGACTCTTGTGCGTTCCATCCTTCAGACCATGAGAAACCCCGGGCGCGATGCTTGGGGACGTTCAGCAACTGAACTGGTTTTTGCTCTTGATCTGTATCTTCTAATCGCCATCCAGACCCTGATAATTGAATGACTACTTTCATCTCAAGGAATGAGCTATGGCTGTGCATTCTGTTTACTTTGCGCAATACCGGGCAATAGTGACTGGCCGATATTTCAAATTCTGTTTAATTGCTGTAGGGCGACCCAGTAATCCCTTCTTTTTTTCTTGTACTCATCATGCGCAAGCCGTTGTAAGAATTTTCCTAGGAAAACTTCTGTATCGAGAAAAGCCCGTAAAGACGCGGGTTTGCGGCGTTCGGGTCGTGAATTCAAATTGTTATGAGCTCAACTGTTTCAAATAACTACAAAACCTTAAGTGTTAGCATTTCAGCGTCTATTAATTAATGAAGAGTGATTGCGTATCCGGCGTTTGTGGCTGCGCAATATAAAACCTTTGATATCGGGTGAAGTACTGATGAGCACGATCCATGACCAGGCAATGAACTATGTCTACCAGCAAGTATTGCAACGATTGCTGAGTTTCTTTTCCCGTGCCGAACGCACGGCATTGCAGCTGTTGATTCAGCGATTGGCGGTAGCCGCCGGGGGCATGGATCGTATCGGTGAATTCAAGGTGCTGGTGACACAATCGGGGACTCGTGATTGCTGCTACAGCCTGGCGCTGTTGCGCGCAGCGCAACTGAGTATCGCCGGACGGGCTCCGGGCACTTTTCAGTTACGGGTGGCAACCCTGCGTGGTTGCGCCACACCGGCGTCGGCATTGCACAACATGCATCGCAGCTTCAGCGCCCTGTTTCTGTATGACGACCCAAGGGTCGAACTGCTGATGATCGACAACCGGGAGGTCTTGCCTTTCCACCATCAAGAGCCCCTTTCCGACGATGGGCGCGAGGCGAACCGCATCAATCTGCTGATGGTTGGCCACCGCCGCTGCTGGAGCGAGAGCCTGGAGCTTTGGGACGATGCGTACCTGGCCACGGCCGAGTTCTACGGGCAGGTCGCTCGGTGGAGCAATGGTGTCGATGCACTGGTCAGCAGCGACTCCGCACGCCGTCAGGCGCACTTCCTGCAAGGGCTGGATCGCGCAGCACAGAAGGCCGGCATCGGCGCACTGCCAAAGCGGACCGCCGGGTTCGATGAGTTGTTCGATGCGCTGGACGCCATGGGAGGTGACTGTTACCGGGAACTCCGTGCACCAGACGACCTGCCGCCATGGCGGCCGCTCGGCCAGTTCGAAGCCTGCCGACGCACCAGTTATATCGGTATCGATGACATCGTAGTGGGCAAGATGGAGGAACGGTGGCCCTTGCTCAGCGACTTTCTCGGGTTTCAGACTGACGAGTTGCTGTTCGAAACGGGTACCGGTGAGTCGACGGATCCCTTGATCGCTGCCTACCTGAGCGGTCTTCAGGCTTGCTGCATCGAGGGTCGCAATTACGAAAGTGGTGTATCCGAATACCTGCAGCGTTGCCTCGCATTGATGCGTCGCCAGGACGTTTCGGAGCAGACCTGCGAGCGCTTCATGGCGACGTTCGGCACTCTGACCGATCCGGGCGAGCATCGATCACTGGCCGCCGCTGCCTTGCAAAAGAATTTCGGGCTCAATGAAGCGCAACTGGTATGCCTGCTGTTTGCGCCCTTCATCGAGGGTGGCGCAGGACTCGAACGTTTTCTGCGAACCTGCCATCCTGGCATGCTGGTGGCCATGCCGGACCTGCATCGTGCGATGCAGGGGTTGCATGCTCCGGAGCAGGTTTTGCAATGGATGACTGATGTCAGCGGCTTGCCCGTGCAACTGATCAGCCGGTTGTATGCCATGGCGCCTGTCCGAGTGGCTGAGCAGGCGACGCACGCCCCGGACCCTGCCGACAGTGAGGTTGCCGCAGGCGACCGCTCGGCGGAAGGTTGAGTGTGAGTGTGGTGCCCGATCGCCAAAGAATGCCGGACGCCCGTTCATGAATGCCTCGCGTGAAACCGATTTCGCCTATCAGGCGGTCTATCGCTATCTCACCCAACTGATCGATGGGCCAGGCGGCGAAGGTGCGATGCGGCTGCCATCCTTGAGGCAACTGGCCGAACGGTTGAACGTATCGATTTCAACCATCCAGTACGCCTATGCGCTGCTCGAGAAAGAAGGCCGGGTCTATTCAGTGGCCAAGTCCGGGTATTTCGCACAACCGGCGTCCTCGGTCATGCCGCCGGGTCGAGGCAATGATTTGCTGGAAACCGTCTACGTCAACGCAAGGTGTTTCGGCATGCGCGTATTGAGCGCCGACGATCCGGCATCGATCCAGCCGCTGGACAGTCCGTTGCTGATGCTCGAACGGGAGCTGATGCGGCAATACCCTCGGCAATCACAGGTCCCGGCCCAGCCGTGTGGCGAGCTTGAGTTGCGTATGCTGCTGGCGGCTCGCTACACCTCATCACCGACTCACTGCTGGCACGCCGAGGACGTCTATATCGGCGCTGATGTGAGAGGGGTGCTGGAGATCCTGATCGCTGTCCTCGAACTGCGTAACGCAACCGTGGTGGTTGAATCGCCCTGTGACTGGATGGTGTTGCGCCTGTTCCAGTCTGCCGAAGTGAGGGTCATCGAGCTGCCGGTGCAACCTGGCGGGGAGCTTGATCCACGGCAATTGAAAATGTTGCTGGAAACCGAGCCGGTTCGACTGATCCTGCTGTCTTCTTTGTTGAACATGCCCCGTGGCAGTCTGGCACCTGAGGCTAATCGAGAGGCCATAGCGCAGCTGCTCAGGGATCATGGAACCTGGGTGCTGGAAAACGACAGTTACAGCGAACTGGGTGACGACTGTGAACGTCGACCTCTGCGGGATTTGCTGGATCCGGATCGTCTCCTGGTGTTTTCCACCTTCGAAAAGGTGATCGGTGTAGAAGCGCCTTACGGCTTCGTGCTTGCTCGCCAGTGGCGCACCGACTTGCAACGGCACTTTCTGCTGCGCTCGTTCCGGCTTTCGCCGATTCGCCAGAAGGCCATTGCCCGACTGTATGCCAGTGGTCGGGTCGATCAGCATCTCCCGGTGTTGAAGCGCCTGCTCAAGGAGCGTCGTACCCGGTTGATCGAGTTGCTGCGCGAAGGGCTGGGTGACGCGCTGCACATCGATGAGCCGCAGGGCGGCGCGACGGTCTGGGTGCGCTCGTCGCGCCGAGTGGTGATGGGCGCGGTGTTTCAACGCCTGCTCAAGCAGCACGTGTTGATCGCACCGGGCGAACTGTTCAGCGCGCAAGGCATGCATGGGCAACACATGCGGCTGAGTGCGACAGCAAGCAACGGGCCAGAACTGGAAGGCGTCGTCGGTTTGATCGGCGATGCGTTGCGGCTGGCGCCCGATGGCTGAGCTGTTAAAAAACATCGGGGACGCACCGGATAGATCCCATCGCACTACGGTCAAACTGCCAGTAAACTCCGCTGTAATTTCCTGAACCACTCTATTTCAGAGGTTTTGCATGACACTCAGTCCTTTTGCGGGCAAACCGGCACCGGCAGAGTTGTTGGTCGACATCCCGCGACTGGTAACGGCGTATTACACCGGTCAACCCGACGCTTCGATTTCCACCCAGCGTGTGGCGTTTGGTACTTCCGGGCATCGTGGCAGCTCCTTCGACTTGAGTTTCAACGAGTGGCACGTTCTGGCCATCAGCCAGGCGATCTGCCTGTACCGCGAAGCCCAGGGCATCACCGGCCCGCTGTTTGTCGGCATCGATACTCATGCGCTGTCCACACCGGCCGGGGCCAGTGCCCTGGAAGTGCTGGCAGCCAACGGCGTGACCGTGATGATCGACGAAGGCGATGAATACACCCCGACGCCGGCCGTGTCCCACGCCATTCTTTGCTATAACCGCGGCCGCACCACCGGCCTGGCTGACGGCATCGTCATCACGCCGTCGCACAACCCGCCACAAAGCGGTGGCTACAAATACAACCCAACCAATGGCGGCCCGGCGGACACCCATATCACCAAGTGGATCGAAGCCAAGGCCAACGAACTGCTGGCCAACAAACTGGCTGGCGTTAAACGCATCAGCTACGAGCAGGCACTTAAAGCTCCGACCACGCACCGCCACGATTACGTCAACACCTACGTGGCCGACCTGATCAACGTCATCGACTTCGATGCCATCCGTGGCGCCAAACTGCGTCTGGGTGTCGATCCATTGGGCGGAGCAGGGGTGCGCTACTGGTCGGCCATCGCCGAGCACTATCGTCTGGACCTCGATGTGGTGAACAAGGAAGTCGATTCGACGTTCCGCTTCATGACCGTCGACTGGGATGGCCAGATCCGCATGGACCCGTCGTCCAGCCATGCCATGCAAGGCCTGATCGGCCTCAAGGAACGCTTCGACGTGGCGTTCGCCTGCGATCCGGACCACGACCGTCACGGCATCGTGACTCCGTCCGGCGGTCTGCTGGCGCCGAACAATTATCTGGCAGTGTCGATCGACTACCTGTTCCAGAATCGCCCGCAATGGCGCGCCGACGCGGCCGTGGGTAAAACCGTGGTCAGCAGCGGTCTGATCGATCGTGTGGCCAAGCGTCTGGGCCGTCGTCTGTACGAAGTGCCGGTCGGCTTCAAGTGGTTTGCCGACGGTCTGTTCGACGGCTCCCTCGGTTTCGGCGGTGAAGAAAGCGCCGGTGCCTCGTTCCTGCGCAAGGACGGCGGCGTCTGGAGCACCGACAAGGACGGTCTGATCCCGGCCCTGCTGGCTGCTGAAATGACTGCCCGTACCGGTCGCGACCCAAGCCAGGCCTATCGTGCACTGACCGAAGAGCTGGGCGAGCCGTTCTCGGTACGCGTTGATGCCAAGGCCAACCCTGAGCAGAAAGCCCTGCTGAGCAAGTTGTCGCCGGAGCAAGTGACTTCCACCGAGCTGGCGGGCGAGAAGATCCAGAGCATTCTCAGCAAGGCACCGGGCAACGATCAGGCCATCGGCGGTCTGAAAGTGATGACCGAGAACGGCTGGTTCGCCGCGCGTCCTTCGGGCACCGAGGACATCTACAAGATCTACGCTGAAAGCTTCATCGGCGACGACCACCTCAAGCAACTGGTGGCCGAAGCGCAGACCCTGGTCGATGGTGCAATTTCCACCAAGTGATCAGTGCTGAATAAAAAAGGGCGACCATGAGGTCGCCCTTTTTTTGCCTGTAATCCAGCCGATCAGGCCAGATCCACCAACACGATTTCACTGTCTTCAATGGCCGTGACGGTCAGCACCGGTTCCTGGCTCACCGCGACACCGTCTCGAGCTTGTGCACGCAGGCCGTTGACTTCAATCACACCGGTGGCCGGTACGAGATAAGCGCGACGTCCTGCATCGAGTCGATATTCAGCGGTTTCCCCGGCCTTGATGGTGGCCGCCACCAGACGTGCGTTGGCGCGAATCCGCAGGCTTTCATCGTCACCGTCCTTGCCGCTGGCCAGCGTCACGAAGCCTTCGCGCTCACCTTTGGGGAAAGGTCTGGCGCCCCAGGATGGCGGTGCACCGGTTTCGGTCGGCAGAATCCAGATCTGGAAGATCTTGGTCGGGGTCGCCTCCAGGTTGTATTCACTGTGGGCGATCCCGGTGCCGGCGCTCATTACCTGAACGTCGCCGGCTTCGGTGCGGCCCTTGTTGCCCAGGTTGTCCTGATGGGTAATCGCACCTTCACGCACATAGGTGATGATTTCCATGTCCCGGTGCGGGTGAGTGGGGAAGCCGGTGCCCGGGGCGATGATGTCATCGTTCCACACCCGCAGGTTGCCCCAGCTCATGCGCTGTGGATCGTAGTACTCGGCGAACGAAAAATGGTGATGGGCATCCAGCCAGCCGTGATGGGCGCCGCCCAGCGAGCTGAAGGGTCTGAGTTCAAGCATGATCTTCTCCTCAAAAGGTTCGTCATGGGGCGTTTCGGCCGCAGCCACGAAGCGAGACCGGTGATTGATGGCGAGCATCATCTATCAACTAACAATCGAGAAAAAGCGTAAAAAGTGCTGCATTCCCATCGAATTTGCTGATGTTAAAAATCTCGAAACGCTCTCATGCAGCCTTCAGTTCATCGCCTAACTCAATGACCCGTAAGCATTTCGCTAGAACTCAGCAGCAAATGCAGACACCATAGCCCTCAACAGCATCAGCCTCTGGAGTCCGTCAGCGTGGCGCAACACACCCCCGATCTTCCTCCCGAACTTCGTCCCTTGGCCGAGATGCCGTGGTTCAAACGCCTGGCGGCGCGTTTTCTCGGGCATGGTCTGACGCAGTTGCGCGCCCAACATCGGGCATCGTGGCTGCACGGTCAGGCCGATGGCTTTCGCAGCGGGCACACCGCCGGGTTCGACTACGGCTACAAGGAAGGCAAGGCCGAGGGGCTGGAGGAGGGCCGTCAGGTCCTGTTGATCCGCGACAGCCGCAGCACCGAGCATCGCGCGCCGGGGATCGACAATCACCTGTTCGATGACTGGCGCCTGCCGCTGACAGCCGAGCTGAAGAAACGCATCAAGGCTGACGTTGCCCGCTTGCTGCCGGCCCACGCCCAGCCGAGCGTGGCGCAATGGAAGATGATCTTCAGTGATACGCCGTCAACGTCGGTGGTCGCCGGGGCGGGGGGCGGCAAATCGACCACGCTGGTGTTGCGCATCCTGCTGTTGACGCACTACCTGGGCTTTGAGCTGGACTCGATGACCGTGGTGACTTTCACCCGGGAGTCGCGCAAAGACTTCATCAGCAAACTGATCGAGCTGTTTGCCCTCTGGGGTCATTCCCTGAGCCAGAAGACCGCCCGGGATCTGGTACGCACCTTTCATTCGCGGATTCTGCCAATGGTGCGCAGCCTGCCGGGGTTCGAGCGTTTGCAGGCGTTTGAAAACCTCAGTCTCGGAACACAGGGCGGGGACGATGACGTTGACAGCAATCCGTTCGATCTGCGGATCAACGACGCCCAGCGCCAGCAGCTCAACGCCTGCTATCACCGGCTCTACACCGAGGACGAGCGTTTCCGGCAATTGATCCAGCCATTGTCCCGGCATGCCTTCCAGCTCAAGGAGCTGGAGCGCGATCACCCGGACGTGCAAAAGCGTATGGCGGTGACCGAACTGGCGGCCAAGCGTGACGAAGAACTGTGCGATGTGATCGAGGATCTATGGTTTCGCGCCGGTGCCTGGCCGATCAAAGGGGTTGAGCCGAATCGTCAGACCTTCGAGATCAACGGCTCGACCTTTCACTGTCATGGCTATATCCCGAGTCTCGATGCCTGGGTCGTTTTGGGCTTCGATCCGAGAGAAAACCCGCAAATCTGCCGTCCCGATGCCAAGCTGACGGTCCGCGCAGAATGGGCCGTGAAGCGCACTCTGTTTCAAGCTTTCTGTCGTAAGCCATTGATCTGGATAGATAGTTACGAGTCATCAAGACGCGTTTTGGCTACGTTGGCCGGTGATGCCAGTGCCGGTCCCGGCTTCGATTACAAGGTCAAGGGAGAACTCGCATCCGCGCCGTTGCTGGACTGTTTTGTCGTTGCCGCCGGGTTTATCGAGAACCTGGGACTGGATGTGCCGGACGTCGTTGGCCGCATGAGTTTCGCCAAGGATGATCCGGACCGGTTTTTCTTCGAGGCGCTGAGCCTGTTCTGGCGCGCACTGGAAGATCACTTGCTCGATCAGAAGCCGCCGGTCATGACCTACAACCGCATGTTCGCGCTGTTCAGCGAGCACTCGCCGGAAAACCTCAAGCTTCTGAGCGATGAACTGCTGCGCCCCATGTCGCACCTTATGATCGACGAATTTCAGGACGTTTCACCGCAGATCGTCTCGTGGATTCGCGCCGGTCTTGCAGAGATCCGCAGCCGTGGCCCGGCGATGCACGTCGGACGCGGCGCGCAACGCTCATCCTTGCTGTGCGTGGGCGATGACTGGCAGTCGATCTACGGCTGGCGCGGCAGTTCGCCAAGCTATTTCATGGAATTCAACAAGGAGTTTTCCTCGCCGAGCACCACGCGGGTGATGCTCAGCGACAACTATCGCAGCCATCAGCACATCATCGACGCAGCCGAGCATATCGTCCGTGCCGCACCGGCGATTCCCGGCAAGAAAGCCAAGGCCAGCGGCGAGGAGAAGTCGTTGCAACCGGTCAATGTACTGGAACGCGACGACCAGGCACTGGGTCAACGCTTGGCGGAGCACTACAGAAACGGCGATTCAATCCTGATGCTCTATCGAAAAAGTAGCGATAAGTCATTGATTGAACAGCATATTCAGTCAGTAGTTAATGTTGATTCGAGCTTGCCGTACGAGTCACGGCGCTTGAAGCAGCTGACCTATCACAGCGCCAAAGGCTTGCAGGCCGATGCGGTGTTTCTGCTGGGCGACTGCCAGCACCTCACCAGTTCGCCCTACAAAAATCAGGTCTACCGCATGGCCGGGCTGGGCAAGGTCGGTGACAACGAGCCTTACGATACGGCGCAGAAGGACGAAATCCTGCGTCTGGCCTATGTCGGCATTACCCGGGCAGTGAGTCATTGCTATTGGTACGTCGAGCCGCAGGATGCCCAGGCCGTGAACATGCCGCGTGCGTCGGACCGGGTCGCCAAGGGCAAGCCGTTCTTTGTCGATCACCGGCCGGAAAAGAAAACCGCCTGAACCGATCGCCCACAAAAAAGCCCGCGCACAGCGGGCTTTTTATTTTAAATCAATGGTTTAGGCGTAATTTCTAAGAGACTCAGGAGGAACAAAGGCTTCCAGTTCGTCCTCGACGGCTTCGATTATTCGTTCGACATCCGCTGCATTCATCACCGTTGCGCAAGGAATGCCGGCAATGGCGATCAGGGTTTCGCCGCTGGCCCGATCGAACAGGCGGGCGATCATGCTGCCCGGTGCGTCCATCGTGGCTTCGAAACCCATGGGATGAAAATGCCAGCGCATCAGCTGGCAGGCATTGGGGAACGTGACCTTGCTTGACCCTTTGTTCATGTGTTGCCCGCCTTCTTCATCGAGCGCTTCCGTTTGCTCATGGTAGGTGGGAAGAGCCTTCATTGGCTCAACCGGTGACTGTCCTTAAAAGTAGCATCTGGATGTGAAAAGCCTGTGAGAATTTTCAGGCCGTTTGGCGATTGCTGGGATTTTTTTGATGTAAGTCACGGCTGATGAAATCATCGCCAAAGTGCCATCACGTCCGGGTTGTTGATGCCGGGCCCGAAGTTGGGCAAGCTCGGTTCTTTTGCCAAGAGTCCCTTATGCACGCCGATGATGACGGCCCGCAGCAGACCCCGGCCACGGCCGAAACGGTCATGCGCTATCACCTGTGCTGGAAACACCGGGACCTGGATGGCGTCATGGCGCTGTACCATCCGGACATTCAGTACAACGATTTCTTCCAGAACCGCGTGCTCGGCCTCGACGAACTGCGCGAGTACGTTCGCGTCAGCATGCCCCGTGAATCCGACGAAGCGCTGGAGCATTGCGACCGGATCCGCATCGACGGCAATACGGCGTTCATTCAGTACGAAGTGACCCTGCGTGGCGGTAATGGCCTGGTGTCGTTCCGTTCCAGCGAAGCGATTACCGTCAAGGACGCGAAAATCTGGCGGGTCAACGAATACGCATCCCTGGTGCGCGAGCAGGGTTCCAGTACCTCGACGCCGAGTCAGCGTCCGGCGGCGAGCCGACTGGGCCTTTCGCCACGTCAGTTGAGTTTCATGGCCGAAGACCTGCAGCAGTATTTCCAGCGTCAGCAGCCGTACCTCGATCCCGAACTGGATCTGCAACGGGTGGCGAAGGAGTGTGGTTACAGCCGCAATCAGATTTCCTATCTGCTGAACCAGGTGCTGGGGCAGAGCTTCTACCGCTACGTCAATCAGGCGCGGCTCCAGCATTTGTTGCAATCGCTGGATAACGCGACGCCGCCGCTGCGCATTGATGAGCTGGCGTTCGCCGCCGGGTTCAACTCGATTTCGGCGTTCTATAGCTGTTTCCGCCAGCACACCGGCCAGTCACCCAAGGCTTATGCCAAACAAATTTCTTTGCGGGCACGCGCGCAAGACAGTCCTTGAGGTCTGCCACTAGGATCGACGCCATCGAAATCTGGATTGGCGGAGTCTTGCATGCCGGCGTGGCGCACTATCAGTTTGTGGATGGACCAACTCGACGAGCCGCTCACCGCGCGCCCGGCGCTGGAACAAGACCTTGACGTCGACGTGGCAATCATCGGTGCCGGTTACACCGGGCTGTGGACCGCGTACTACCTGAAGAAGCACGCGCCGGGCCTGAACATCGCCATCATCGAGGCGCAAACCGCCGGTTTTGGCGCGTCCGGTCGCAACGGCGGCTGGTTGATGGGCAATCTGTTGGGCGAGGATCGCCTGCTGGCGGGCCTGTCACCACAACAACGCCGCGCCTCATTCGATCTGCTGCACAGCATTCCCGATGAAGTGGAAGTCGTCCTCGAGCGCGAAGGCATCGACTGCGATTACCGCAAGGGCGGGGTGCTGTACTGCGCCGCGCGCTATCCCGAGCAGGAAGCCAGCCTGCGCGAGTATCTGAACAAACTGCACGCCCAAGGCCTGACCGACGACGATTATCGCTGGCTCAATCCTGAACAACTGGCGCAGCAGATTCGCGTCGCCAAACCTTATGGCGGCATCTACGCACCCCATGTGGCAACCATTCAGCCGGCAAAACTGGTGCGCGGCCTGGCCCGAACCGTTCAGGGCATGGGCGTGAAGATCTACGAAAACAGTCCCGTAACCCACTGGCAGGCGGGCAGTCTGCGCACCGACAAGGCCAGCGTTCGCAGTCGCTGGATCGCTCCGGCCATTGAAGGTTATTCGGTGACATTGCCGCCGCTGGGGCGTTATCAATTGCCGGTGCAGAGCCTGATTGTCGCCACCGAACCGTTGTCGGCGGCGACCTGGGACGAAATCGGCCTCAATCGTGGCCAGGCCTTCAGTGAATTCAGTCGTCAGGTCACTTACGGCCAGCGCAGCGCCGACAATCGGCTGATTTTCGGTGCCCGTGGTGGCTATCAGTTCGCCGGCCAGTTACGGCACAACTTCGATCTGACCCGGGACGAGGTAGAACTGCGGCGCTATCTGTTCGGCGAACTGTTCCCGCAACTGAAAAACACCGCGATCACCCACGCCTGGGGCGGCAACCTCGGCATGTCCCGGCATTTCAAACCGCACATGCTTTGTGATCGGGCCAATGGCATTGCGCTGTCCGGCGGTTATGGCGGGGAGGGCGTCGGGGCTTCCAACCTCGGTGGCCGCACCCTGGCCGATCTGATTCTCGAGCGCGATACCGAACTGGTGCATCAGCCCTGGGTGCTGCCGGACGGCGGAATCCATGCGTTGCGCGCCTGGGAGCCAGAACCGTGCCGCTGGCTTGGCTACAACGCGATCATCAAAAGCTTCGTCCACGAAGACCAGACCCTGGCCAACCCGTCGACCGCGCCCTGGCGACGCAAGCTTGCCAGTCGGGTGGCCGGGTTCATGGAAGGTTTCATGCACTAAACGTTGTTCAATTCCAAATAGGTAACGCCATGAGCATCACCCAATTCAAGAACACCGCCACGCTGCAACTGGACGAATCCAGCCCGGTGGCCGTGCCGCTCGGCACACCGGTCGCGGTGGCATCGACCACCAGCGTCGTGCGCGACGACGGCGTCGAAACCGGCGTCTGGGAATGCACCCCGGGTCGCTGGCGGCGGCAGATCACCGCCCAGGAGTTCTGCCACTTCATTTCCGGCCGCTGCACGTTTACCCCGGACGATGGCGGCGAAACCCTGCACATACAAGGTGGCGACGCACTGATGTTGCCGGCCAACACGCTCGGCATCTGGGACATCCAGGAAACCGTGCGCAAGACCTACGTCCTGATTTTCTGATTGCTTGATCCTTTTGATTGCCTGCCAACAACAATAGCCAATACAGGAATCGATCCATGATCCGAAAGACCCTCGCTCTCGCCCCCTTGGTGCTCGCCGCTTCCCTTGCTCAGGCAGCGGAAACGGTCAAGGTCTACAACTGGTCCGACTACATTGCGCCGGACACCGCGAAAAACTTCGAAAAGGCCACCGGTCTCGGCGTCACTTACGACGTCTACGACAGCAACGAAACCCTCGACGGCAAATTGATGACCGGCAAATCCGGTTACGACGTGGTGTTTCCATCCAACCATTTCATGGCGCGGCAGATTCAGGGCGGGGCGCTGATGAAGCTCGACAAGAACCAGTTACCGAACTGGAAGAACCTCAACCCGGTGTTGCTCAAGGCCTTGCAGACCAACGATCCGGGCAACGAGCACGGTTTTCCTTACCTGTGGGGCAGCACCGGCATTGGCTACAACATCGCCAAGGTCAAGGCGGTGCTGGGCGATAACGCGCCAGTGGATTCCTGGGACCTGATCTTCAAGCCCGAATACATGGAAAAGCTGCAGAAGTGCGGCGTGGCGATCCTCGACAACGGCCCGGAATTGCTGCCGGCAGCGCTGAACTACCTGGGTCTGCCGCATCACAGCAAGAACCCCGAGGACTACAAGAAGGCCGAAGCGCTGCTGATGAAAGTCCGGCCGTATGTCAGCTACTTCCATTCCTCGAAGTACACCAGCGACCTGGCCAATGGCGACATCTGCGTGGCGGTGGGTTTCTCCGGCGACATCCTGCAGGCGGAAAACCGCGCCAAGGAAGCAAAGAACGGCGTCGATATCGGCTATGCGATTCCCAGGGAAGGCGCCGCGATCTGGTTTGACATGGTGGCCATGCCCGCCGACGCCCCGGATGCCAAGGCCGGTTACGCCTTCATGAACTACCTGCTGCAGCCCGACGTCATGGCCGGCATCAGCAACTACGTGCATTACGCAAACGGCAACGAACAGGCCGACAGCCTGATCGACCCGGCCATCAAGAACGACACCAAGGTGTATCCGAGCCCGGAAATGATGGGCAAATTGTTCGCGCTGGAGGCCATGCCGCTGAACATCGACCGGATCCGCACGCGCGTCTGGAACAAGATTCGTACCGGTAGCTGAAAAAAAACTGTCGGAGCGGGTTTTTCCCCGCTCCGTCAAAGGCATATGACGCCTGCTGCATATGTTTACTTGTTTGATGTCACTTCGCTGGCACCGCACTAATAAAGTGCAGAAAAGTGAGACGCGGCTAACAAAAAGTAACTTACCGATATTTAATATTTAAATAAGAAATCGTCAGACAATTAGGCAAACTCACCACACTTGCAACATTCTTTCAGCGGCACGCGCTTTGTTTACGGGACTTTCCCGGAATAGTTCAATTTGATCTCGAAAAATCGCTAGACGACAGATTTCAAATTGTGTCAGGTTTCTTACGCCTTCATTGGGCGAGTGATAGGACAATCTCGCCAGAGGTTGTCGCTATCGGACAAAAACTGTTCCATTGCTAAACAAGGAAGTGTGTTTATGTCGAAAGTAAAAGCTAATGCTATTGATACCGCCGAACAGGCTTTCCAGCTGAGCGCGGCGCCACAACCACTGGCAGCGACCAGTTCGGCGTTCAACCAGATCAATAGCTTCAGCCATCAGTACGATCGTGGTGGCAACCTCACGGTCAATGGCAAACCCTCCTTCTCGGTGGATCAAGCCGCCACTCAACTGCTGCGCGACGGTGCCTCCTGGCACGATCTCGACGGCAGCGGCAAGATCGAACTGACCTACACCTTTCTGACCTCCAAGACGGCCAACTTCGGCGGCCTGGGCGTCACCGGTTTCAGTCAGTTCAGCTCCCTGCAAAAAGCCCAGGCGGTGCTCGCCATGCAATCCTGGGCCGATGTCGCCAACGTGACCTTTACCGAAGCAGCCAAGGGTGGCGACGGCCACATGACCTTCGGTAACTACAGCGGCGGTCAGGAAGGCGCGGCGGCATTCGCGTTCCTGCCAGGCACCGAGCCAGGTTATGACGGTCAGTCCTGGTACCTGACCGGCAGTGGATACGACGTCAACAAGAACCCGGGCGTGAACAATTACGGGCGTCAGACGCTGACCCACGAAATCGGCCACACCCTGGGCCTGTCTCACCCTGGCGACTACAACGCCGGCAATGGCAACCCGACCTACAATGACGCTACCTACGGGCAAGACACCCGCGGCTACAGCCTCATGAGTTACTGGAGTGAAAGCAACACCAGCCAGAACTTCAGCAAGGGCGGTGTCGAGGCCTATGCTTCAGGCCCGCTGCTGGATGACATTGCAGCGATCCAGAAGCTCTACGGCGCGAACATGTCCACCCGTACCGGTGATACCACTTACGGCTTCAACTCCAACGCCGGTCGTGACTTCCTCAGCGCGACTTCATCGTCGGACAAGCTGGTGTTCTCGGTGTGGGATGCGGGCGGCAAGGATACCTTCGACTTCTCGGGTTTCACCCAGAACCAGAAGATCAACCTCAATGAAGCCTCGTTCTCCGACGTTGGCGGCCTGGTGGGCAACGTGTCCATCGCCAAGGGCGTCACCATCGAGAACGCCATCGGTGGTTCGGGCAACGACCTGATCATCGGCAACAGCGCAGCCAACGAACTCAAGGGCGGTGCCGGCAACGACATCATCTGGGGCGGCGGCGGTGCCGACAAGCTGTGGGGCGGTTCGGGTTCGGACACCTTCGTGTTCGCGGCCAGCTCCGACTCCAAGCCGGGTGCCATCGATCAGATCCTCGACTTTGCCAGCGGCCTGGACAAAATCGACCTGACCGGTATCACCAAAGGTGCGGGCCTGCACTTCGTCAGCGCCTTCACCGGTGCGGCGGGCGATGCGATCCTGACCACCTCGGGCGGCAACAGCCTGCTGTCGGTGGACTTCTCCGGGCACGGCGTGGCGGACTTCCAGGTCAGCACCGTTGGCCAGGCGGCGATCAGCGACATCGTAGCGTGATGTAAAAAGGAAAGCGGCGCGTGATGCGCCGCTTTCTTTGCTTGCATCGCTTTGGCCGGTAAGCAAGGCTACACGCCGGAGTGAAATTTCCTATGATCCAATTCGCTTTTACCCGCAAAGCGGCAGCGTATCTGTTGCCGATGCTGATGATGATTTCTGGAGAAACAACCATGGCAAGCAGCCTCAGACTCGAAGACCCATCGGTATTTGCCGGGCAGTGGCAAGCAACCCTGACCGCTCGCAACGACGCTCCCGAAGCACAGGCGCAGCAAGACAAGCCGTCGAACACCTGCCAGATTGACCTCGAAGCCAACCAGACCCTGGGCAAGGGCGCCGACTGCTTGAGCGCGTGGCTGCAGGACAGCGCCATCGGCTGGTTTCCCGACCCGGACGGTCTTTCGATCACTGGCAAGGAAGGCTCAAGAATCCAGTTTTTCAGCCGACAACGTGATGGGCTTTATCTGAGCACTTTGAAGTCAGGCCTGGTGATTACACTCGAACGAGCTGCCAAACAGCCCTGATCACCGGAACCGACTCACAGTTTAAATATAAGGCGCTCCGTTACAGTTATAAGCGAGTCTGCAATAACGCTGACGCCGGTTTAAATCGCGAAAGTTGTTGTTGAAGTGTAAGCCAATACTGACGGTGTATGTCCCGTCCTCTGTTCGGGCAATTAATTGAAGTCTCGCCAAGTACGGCGGGGAATATCATTTCAGGAATAATCAATGAAGATGGCGAAGGCCCCGGCCACCGCTCCCTTATTCAAGGCGTTGGGTGACTATAAAAGTATTCTGATCAGCGTCGGATGCTTTACCGCACTGATTAACGTGCTGATGCTGGTGCCCTCCATTTATATGCTCCAGGTCTATGACCGAGTGCTGTCTTCGCAAAACGAAACCACGCTGGCGATGCTGTCGTTGATGGTCGTGGGGTTCTTCGCGTTCATCGGCCTGCTGGAGGTGGTGCGCAGCTTCATCGTGATCCGCATCGGCAGCCAGCTGGAGCGCCGTTTCAACCTGCGGGTCTATCAAGCCGCGTTCGAGCGCAACCTGTTCAAGGGCGAGGGCAACGCCGGCCAGTCCCTGGGCGACCTGACCCACATCCGCCAGTTCGTCACCGGGCCTGCGTTGTTCGCGTTCTTCGATGCGCCGTGGTTCCCGGTCTATCTGTTTGTGATTTACCTGTTCAACGTCTGGCTCGGCGTTCTCGCCACGGCCGGCGCGCTGCTGTTGATCGCCCTGGCGTGCCTCAACGAATACATGACCAAGAAACCACTGGGCGAAGCCGCCGGTTTCTCGCAGAAGTCCAGCCAGTTGGCCACCAGCCACCTGCACAACGCCGAAACCATTCAGGCGATGGGCATGCTCGGCTCGCTGCGCAAGCGTTGGTTCCAGGTGCATTCACGCTTCCTCGGCTTGCAGAACCAGGCCAGTGACACTGGCGCGGTCATCAGCTCCCTGAGCAAGACCTTGCGCCTGTGCCTGCAATCACTGGTGCTGGGCCTGGGCGCATTGCTGGTGATCAAGGGTGACATGACCGCCGGGATGATGATCGCCGGTTCGATCCTGATGGGCCGCGTGCTCAGCCCGATCGATCAGCTGATTGCCGTGTGGAAACAATGGAGCGGGGCGAAGCTGGCTTACCGCCGACTCGATTCCCTGCTGCAGTCGTTCCCGCCAAGCGACGACGCCATGGCGCTGCCGGCGCCGAAAGGCCAGATCACGTTCGAACAGGTCAGCGCCGGCCCGCCCGGGCAACGTGCCGCGACCTTGCACATGGTCAATTTCAATCTGGCCGCCGGTGAAGTGCTGGGCGTGCTCGGGGCTTCCGGCTCCGGCAAGTCGACCCTGGCGCGGGTGCTGGTCGGCGTGTGGCCGACCCTCGGCGGCACGGTGCGCCTGGACGGTGCCGACATCCATCGCTGGAACCGCGATCAGCTCGGTCCGTACATCGGCTACCTGCCGCAGGATATCGAACTGTTCAGCGGCACCATCGCCGAGAACATCGCGCGCTTCAGCGAGACCGATCCGCAGAAAGTCGTGGCTGCCGCACAACAGGCCGGGGTTCATGAAATGATCCTGCGCATGCCGCAAGGCTACGACACGCAACTGGGCGAGGACGGCAGCGGTCTGTCCGGCGGCCAGAAACAGCGTGTGGCCCTGGCGCGTGCGATTTACGGCACGCCAAGCCTGGTGGTGCTGGATGAACCGAACTCCAACCTCGACACCGTCGGCGAAGCGGCGCTGTCCAGCGCCATCGTGCAACTCAAGGCGCAAGGCACCACCGTGGTGCTGGTGACGCATCGTTCTTCGGTGCTGGCCCAGGCCGACAAGCTGCTGGTACTCAACGACGGTCGACTGCAAGCCTTCGGTCCGAGCCATGACGTGCTCAAGGCGCTGTCCGGCAACCAGCAACAACAGCCGCAACAACAAACTGAAAAAACCGCGCAGGCACCGGGCGGGCTCAGCATGAGCCGGCAGTACCAGCCCACGACAAGGAATTCGGGTGTATGAGCAGCGCGAGCATGAACACAGAAAACGAAGCCACGATGGAACACGCGTATATCACCGAACGCCCGGAGCGCGACGCGAAATTCTTCGCCCGCGTGGGCTGGATTCTGGCACTGGCCGGCGCCGGCAGTTTCTTTGCCTGGGCGGCACTGGCACCGCTGGATCAAGGGATTCCGGTGCAAGGCACCGTGGTGGTTTCCGGCAAACGCAAGGCCGTGCAGTCGATGAGCAGCGGTGTGGTCAGCCGGATTCTGGTGCGCGAAGGCGAGATCGTGAAGCAGGGCCAGCCCTTGTTCCGCCTCGACCAGACCCAGGTCGCCGCCGACGTGCAATCGCTGCAGGCCCAGTACCGCATGGCCTGGGCCAGCGTGGCGCGCTGGCAGGCCGAGCGTGACAACCTCAAGCAGGTGACGTTTCCTCCAGAGCTGAGCGACAACGCCGACCCGCGTCTGGCGCTGGTACTGGAAGGCCAGCGGCAACTGTTCAGCAGCCGTCGTGAAGCGTTCTCCCGCGAGCAGGCTGCGCTGCGTGCCAGCATCGAAGGCGCCACCGCGCAACTGGCCGGCATGCGCCGTGCCCGCACCGACCTCAACGCCCAGGCCGATTCCCTGCAACAGCAGTTGAGCAATCTGCAACCGCTGGCGGACAACGGCTACATTCCGCGCAACCGTTTGATGGAATACCAGCGTCAGCTGTCGCAAGTGCAACAGCAACTGGCCGAGAACACCGGCGAAAGTGGCCGGGTGGAGCAGGGCATTCTCGAGTCGCGCCTGAAACTGCAACAGCACGGTGAGGAATACCAGAAAGAAGTCCGCAGCCAACTGGCCGACGCCCAACTGAAAAGCGTCACCCTGTCCGAGCAACTGACCTCCGCCGGTTTCGACCTGCAACACAGCGAAATTCTTGCGACCTCGGACGGCATCGCCGTCAATCTCGGCGTGCACACCGAAGGCGCCGTGGTGCGTCAGGGCGAAACCCTGCTGGAGATCGTCCCGCAAGGCACGCGCCTGGAAGTGGAAGGGCACCTGCCGATCAACCTGATCGACAAGGTCGGCACGCACCTGCCGGTGGACATCCTCTTCACCGCGTTCAACCAGAGCAAGACCCCGCGCGTTCCGGGCGAAGTCAGCCTGATTTCCGCCGACCAGATGGTCGATGAGAAAACCGGCGCGCCGTATTACGTGTTGCGCAGCAGCGTCAGCGATCAGGCCATGGAGAAGCTCAACGGCCTGGTGATCAAGCCCGGCATGCCGGCGGAAATGTTCGTCCGCACGGGCGAACGTTCACTCCTCAACTACCTGTTCAAACCGCTGCTCGACCGGGCCGGCTCCGCATTGACTGAAGAATAAGGATGTTCGGCTGTATGAATAAGCTTTCCATGCTGGCGGCAGCGTTCGCGCTGCTCGCGGGCAACAGTGCGGTGGCGGCCATGGGGCCGTTCGAGATCTACGAACAGGCATTACGTAACGACCCGGTGTTCCTCGGCGCGATCAAGGAACGCGATGCAGGCCTTGAAAACCGGGCCATCGGCCGCGCCGGGTTGTTGCCGAAACTGGGTTACAACTACAACAAGGGCCATAACACGTCGAAGGCCACGTCCCTCGACTCCCGGGCAAGGAACAACACTGAAGAGCGTAACTACAACAGTTACGGCTCGACCCTGACCCTGCAACAACCGCTGCTCGACTACGAAGCCTACGCGGCCTATCGCAAAGGCGTGGCGCAGTCGCTGTTTGCCGACGAAAACTTCCGCGGCAAGAGTCAGGAACTGCTGGTACGGGTCCTGGACAATTACACCAAGGCCTTGTTCGCTCAGGATCAGATCGACATCGCCCAGGCCAAGAAAAAGGCCTACGAGCAGCAGTTCCAGCAGAACGAACACATGTTCAAGCAGGGCGAAGGCACGCGGACCGACATTCTCGAAGCCGAATCGCGCTACGAACTGGCGACGGCCGAGGAAATCGAAGCCCGCAACGAGCAGGATGCCGCGTTGCGTGAATTGGGGGCACTGATCGGTGAGCAAGCGGTGAACATCACCGATCTGGCACCGCTGGATCAGAACTTCCAGACTTTCGCCCTGACGCCGGCCAACTACGACACCTGGCACGAACTGGCGATCAGCAACAACCCGAACCTGGCTTCCCAGCGTCAGGCCGTGGAAGTGGCGCGCTATGAAGTCGAACGCAATCGTGCGGGGCATCTGCCGAAAGTCAGTGCCTACGCGGCAATGCGCAAGAATGAATCGGAAAGCGGCAACACTTACAACCAGCGCTACGAGACCAATACCATCGGCTTCGAAGTCAACGTGCCGTTGTACGCCGGTGGCGGGGTATCGGCATCGACCCGTCAGGCCAGCCGCAACATGGAGCAGGCGGAATACGAACTGGACGGCAAGACCCGCGAGACTCTGATCGAGCTGCGGCGCCAGTTCAGTGCGTGCCTGTCCGGGGTCAACAAACTGCGCGCCTACCAGAAAGCCCTGACCTCGGCCGAAGCGCTGGTGGTGTCGACCAAACAAAGCATTCTCGGCGGTGAACGGACCAATCTGGACGCGCTGAACGCCGAACAACAACTGTTTACCACCCGCCGCGATCTGGCCCAGGCGCGCTATGACTACCTCATGGCCTGGACCAAGTTGCATTACTACGCGGGCACCTTGAGCGAGCAGGATCTGGCTCGGGTGGACGAAGCATTCGGGCAAGGCCCACGGACGCAATAACACCGTAGTTTTTACACCAAACAACAAAAACGAGTGGTGAACATGGACGTACGCTTCAAGCCGGCATCGGTCGGCGCCTTGTTGCTCGCAATTTCTGTCAGCCAGGCCCAGGCGCAATACCTGGAGTCTGGCAAACCTGGCGACGCCGCCAGTTGGCGTTCCGCCGAATTCCTGCGGGACTGGGGACTGGACCGGATGCAGGCCGATCAGGCCTACGCCGCCGGCATCACCGGCAAGGGCGTGAAGATCGGCGCGCTGGATTCCGGTTTCGACGCCGCCCATCCCGAGTTTGCCAGCGACCGTTATCATCCGGTGTTGAGCAGCGGCAGCTATGTCGATGGTGCGCTCTTCAGCGTCAACGGCACGCTCAATCCGAACAACGATTCTCACGGCACTCACGTGGTCGGAACCATGGGCGCTTCCCGCGACGGCACCGGCATGCACGGTGTGGCGTTCAATGCGCAGATCTACGTCGGCAACACCAACAAGAACGACAGTTTCCTGTTCGGTCCCAATCCCGACCCGCGCTACTTCAAAGCGGTCTACGACGCACTTGCCGATGCCGGCGTACGGGCGATCAACAACAGTTGGGGCAGCCAGCCGCCGGATGTCAGTTATCGAACCCTGAACGATCTGCACGCCGCTTACGCACAGCACTGGAACAAGGGCACCTGGCTCGATGCCGCCGCCGATGTTTCGCGCCGCGGCGTGATCAACGTGTTCAGCGCCGGCAACAGTGGTTACCCCAACGCCAGCGTGCGCTCGGCGCTGCCGTACTTTCAGCCGGATCTGGAAGGCCACTGGCTGGCCGTGTCGGGACTGGATCAAAGCAATCAGCAGAAATACAACCAGTGCGGTATCGCCAAATACTGGTGCATCACCACGCCGGGCGCGAAGATCGACAGCACCGTTCCCGACGGCGGCTACGGGATCAAGTCCGGCACGTCGATGGCCGCGCCCCATGCCACTGGCGCCCTGGCGTTGGTGATGGAGCGTTACCCGTACATGAACAACCAGCAGGCGCTGGAAGTGCTGCTGACTACCGCCACTCAGCTCGACGGTTCCGCGACCGACGCACCCAACGAGCGGGTCGGCTGGGGTGTGGCCAACCTGAAGCGGGCGATGGGCGGACCGGGGCAGTTGCTCGGGGCGTTCGACGCAAGTCTGGCCACCGGGCAACGCGATGTGTGGAGCAACGATATCTCCGACAAGGCACTGATCCAGCGCCAGAGCGAAGACCTCGCCGAACACAGCGCCTGGCAGCAGACCCTGCAGGACAAGGGCTGGCAGAACGGCGTTCCGGTCGGTGCCAGCCAACAGGACCAGACGGATTATGCCGTCGGCACGGCCCGTGAGGCGGCGGCTGCCAATCGGGTGTATCAGGGCAGCCTGATCAAGTCTGGCGCCGGGCATTTGATCCTGACCGGCGACAGCACCTATCGCGGCCCGACCACAGTCAATGGCGGTCTGCTGAGCGTCAACGGCTCGCTGACGTCGGCGGTCACGGTCAATGACAGCGGCACCCTCGGCGGTTCCGGGCGGATCGGTGCACTGACCGCCAACAGCGGCGGTCGTGTGGCTCCGGGCAATTCCATCGGCACCTTGAATGTGGTCGGTGACGTGACCTTCGCACCGGGCTCGACCTACGCGGTGGAGCTGTCACCGACGGCCAGCGACCGCATCGTCGCCGGAGGCACGGCGTCCATCAGCGGTGCCACCGTCAGCCTGTCACTGGAAAACAGCCCGACCTTGCTCAGCACCGCCGAAGCGAAAAGCCTGCTCGGTCATCAGTACGACATTCTGCAAGCGGCGGGCGGTATTCAGGGGCAGTTCGGCGCGGTAGTGCCGGATTACTTGTTCATCGGTGGCAGCCTCGCGTCCACCCGTAACGGGATCATGCTGAGTGTCGAACGCAACGCGACGTCTTTTGCCAGCGTCGGCCAGACGCCGAATCAGCGGGCTGTGGGCAGCGCCGTCGAAGGCATGGGCGCCGGCAACTCCGTGTACGAAAGCCTGTTGCTGTCCGCCACCGCCAGTGATGCACAGCAAGCCTTCCAGCAATTGAGCGGAGAAATCTACCCGGCCCTCGGTTCGGTGCTGATCAACGACAGCCGTCAGTTGCGCGACGCCATCGGCGAACGCCTTCACGATGCGAACAGCGCGCAAGGCAACGGCTGGGTCAAGGCCCTCGGCGCCTGGGGCACAACCGACTCGCGACACGACACCGCCGGCTACAGCACCTCGATTGGCGGCCTGCTGGCCGGTGTCGACGGTGCGCTGGACGAGCAGACCCGCATCGGTCTGGTGACCGGTTACAGCGACAGTTCGTTGAGCATGGGGTCCGGCACGCACGCTTCGGCCAAGGTCGACAGCTACCACCTCGGTGCCTATGCCGGGCATGACATCGGCGCTTGGCGTTTGAGCACTGGCGCGGCCTACAGCTGGCATCGCGCCGACGTCAAACGGGACCTGCAATACGGCGATGTCAGCGCCAAACAGAAAGCCAAGGTCGATGCCGCCACCACTCAGGTATTCGGCGAGGCGGCCTACCGGCTGAACGTGCAACCGCTGGCTCTGGAGCCGTTCGCCAATCTGGCTTACGTGCATCTGGACAGCGATGGTTTCACCGAGAAGGGCGATGCTGCCGCGCTGAAAAGCAATGGCGATCAGCGTGATACGGTGCTCAGCACCCTCGGCGTCCGGGCGGTCAAGACGATCAACCTGTCGGGCTCGCAGAAGCTCGATGTCAGCGGCCATCTCGGCTGGCAGCACAGCCTGACCGACATCGAATCCGAACAGCATTTGCGCTTCGCCAGCGGTAGCGCGCCATACAGCGTCGAAAGCTCGCCGCTGGTACGCGACGCCGCACTGGTGGGGGTACAGGCCAGCCTGGCCCTGAGCCGCGACGTACGGGTAAACCTTGATTACAACGGATAACTGGCCAGCCGCGAGAAGAGTCACGGCGTCGGCCTGAGCCTCAACTGGCAGTTCTGACTGATCGTTCCCACGCTCTGCGTGGGAATGCTTCAAGGGACGCGGAGCGTCACGGGCTGCATTCCACGCGGGAGCGTCGGAACGATCAATTCAAAAGACGGATTTTGTGCAACATCACTAAGGAAGGTCGCTGGATGAAAAACAACAACACCCCCGCGCAATCGGGTGGATGCTTTCGCCTGAAAACCCTCAACTGCGCCTTGCTCTGCGCCATGGCCACCTGGGGTAGCGCACACGCCGCGCCCTACGTGGAAAACGGCCGGGCAGGGGACCCGGCCAGTTGGCGAAGTGCCGAGTTCAAGGCGGACTGGGGCCTGGGCGCGATCGGCGCAGACTACGCCTACGCCGCCGGTTACACCGGTAAAGGCGTGAAACTGGGGATCTTCGACCAGCCGGTCTATGCCGCGCACCCGGAGTTTTCCGGCCCGAACAAAGTGATCACATTGGTCACCAGCGGTATCCGCGAATACACCGACCCGTACATCCCGGTCAAAGCCGGGGACGCCTTCCGCTATGACGGTTCACCGTCGGTGGGTTCCAACGGCAAGCTCGGCGCTCACGGGACCCACGTCGGCGGTATCGCGGCGGGCAGCCGTGATGGCGGGCCAATGCACGGTGTGGCGTTCGGTGCACAGATCATCAGTGCCGATAACGGCGACCCGGGGCCGGAAGACGGCATCGTCCGCGGCAACGACGGCGCGGTGTACAAGGCCGGCTGGGATGCCCTGATCGCCAGTGGCGCGCGAATCATCAACAACAGCTGGGGCATTGGCATCACAGATCGTTTCGACCTTGGCGGTCGCGACCCGGCGTACCCGCACTTCACCGTCAACGACGCGCAATTGCAGTTCAACGAGATCCGCACGCTGCTCGGTACCAAACCCGGCGGTGCCTATGACGGTGCAATCGCGGCCGCGCGCAGCGGGATCGTGACCATTTTTGCGGCGGGTAACGACTACAACCTGAACAACCCGGACGCCATCGCCGGCCTTGGCTACTTCGTGCCGGAAATCGCGCCGAACTGGATGACCGTCTCGGCTCTGCAAAGGAACCCGGACCAGACCAGCGCCAACCCGTACATCATGAGTACCTTTTCCTCGCGCTGCGGTTACACCGCGAGCTTCTGCGTCTCGGCGCCGGGTACACAGATCTACAGTTCGATCATCGGTGGCACCAACGCCGACAACCTGACCACCGGCTATGCCAACTACAACGGCACCTCGATGGCCGCGCCGCACGCCGCTGGTTCCGTGGCGGTGCTGATGGAGCGTTTCCCGTACATGACCGGCGCTCAGGTCGCCAGCGTGTTGCGCACCACCGCCACCGACCTTGGCGCTCCGGGCATCGACGCTCTGTACGGCTGGGGCATGATCAACCTGCGCAAGGCCATCGACGGCCCGGCGATGTTCGTCACCGAGCAGGACATCCCGGCCGAGTTCCGCATCGAAGGCGCCTACGGTTCCAGCCAGTTCGTGGCGGATCTGCCGGGGATCGGCGCGATCATCGACGCCGGCAAACCTACCCAACGGGTATGCACCGACATCACCTGCGGGCTCGACACTTGGCGCAACGACATTTCCGGCCACGGCGGTCTGACCAAACAGGGGATCGGCACCCTGGTGATGACCGGCGCCAACACCTACACCGGCCCGACCCTGGTGAATGGTGGCCGACTGGCGATCAATGGCTCACTGCAATCGGCGGTCACGGTCAATGACGGCGGTATTTTGGGCGGTAACGGGCGCATCGCCGCGCTGACCGCGAAAAGCGGCGGTATCGTGGCGCCGGGCAACTCCATCGGCACCTTGAAC
The DNA here is from genome assembly GCF_003576265.1 of Pseudomonas sp. 91RF. Lineage (NCBI taxonomy): Bacteria > Pseudomonadati > Pseudomonadota > Gammaproteobacteria > Pseudomonadales > Pseudomonadaceae > Pseudomonas > Pseudomonas sp. 91RF. The sequence continues at coordinate 67,009 of NZ_QWFC01000009.1, read as the reverse complement.
GTGGCCGGTGACGTGACCTTCGAACCGGGCTCGACCTATTCCGTGGAAGTTTCGCCGACCAGCAGCGACCGCGTGGTCGCTGGCGGCACCGCCATCATTGACGGCGCAACGGTCGCCCTGACCCTGGAAAACAGCCCGACGCTGTTGACCACGACTGAAGTGAAATCGCTGCTGGGCAGTCAGTTCAACATTCTGCAGGCGGCGGGTGGCATTCAGGGGCGCTTTGGTCAGGTCTTGCCCAACTACGCGTTCCTCGGCGGCACCCTCGATTACTCCTCGGGCGGTGTTCAACTGAATGTCGGGCGCAACGGTGCTTCGTTCGCCAGCGTCGGCCTGACGCCGAACCAGCGCGCCGTCGGTGCGGCCGCCGAACGTCTGGGGGCGGGCAATGCGTTGTTCGAAACCCTGCTGCTGTCGCCGACCGCCGCCGTTGCGCAGGACGCGTTCCAGCAACTGTCCGGCGAGATTCACCCGGCCATCGGCACGCTGCTGATCAACGACAGCCGTTACCTGCGTGATGCGGTGGGCGAGCGTCTGCGCGAACGGGATCTGTTCGACGCTGGTGCGCCGACCGATGACCGCAGCAATGCCTGGTTCAAAGTGCTAGGTGCCTGGGGCAAGACCGATGGCGGCCATGAAAATGCCAATTCCAACAGCTCCATTGGCGGTCTGTTGCTCGGTGTCGATGGTTTGATTACTGAAGATACTCGCTTGGGTTTCGTTACCGGTTATAGCGACAGTTCTTTGAACATGGGCAGCGGCACGCACTCGTCGGCATCGATTGACAGCTATCACCTGGGTACGTACCTGGGGCACCAGATCGATGCCCTGCGCCTGACCGCCGGCGCGGCTTACAGCTGGCATCGCATCGACGTCAAACGTGACCTGCAATTCGCCGGTGTCAGCGGCAAGCAGAAAACCAAACGCGATGCGACCACCGCACAACTGTTCACAGAAGCCGCCTACGATCTCGGTCTGCAGCCGATGAACCTGGAGCCGTTCGCCAACCTGGCTTACGTGCACCTGAACAGCGACAGCTTCACCGAGAAGGGTGATGCCGCCGCACTGAAGGGTGGTGAAGACAACCGCGACGCCGTGCTGTCGACCCTCGGCGTCCGCGCCAAGCGCACGTTTGCCCTGTCGGACAAACATCAGCTGGAACTGGGCGCGACACTGGGCTGGCAGCACAACCTGAGCAGCGTGGATTCCGACAGCCACTTGGCCTTCGTCAATGGCAATAGCGCGTTCAACGTGCAAAGTGTGTCGATGGATCGAGATGCCGCGGTGGTCGGCGTTCGTGCCGGTCTGGCGCTGAATCGCGATGTCCGGGTCAACCTGGATTACAACGGACTGATCGGTTCGAACGAGAAGGACCACGGTGTGGGCCTGACGCTGGACTGGCAGTTCTAAGGTGTAGCGGCAGTTCTGCAGAGAACTGCCGTTTTTGAAAGGAAGAGAGAGCACGACATGGGATTGTTCGATTACAAAAATGCCGACGGCAAAGCGTTGTACAGCGATGCCATCGCGCTGACGCTGTATTCCTACACGCCGACCGGGCAGGCTTTGCCCGGCACCGGTTGGGCGCCACTGGGCGCCTCGGCCCTGGGTTATCAAGGCAAGACCGACGCGAAGGGGACGTTCTTCGGCGAGAAGGACGGTTTCACCAGCGCCGAGGCGGAAGTGCTCGGCAAATACGACGCCGCCGGCAAGCTGATCGGTATCGGCGTGGCCTTTCGCGGCACGGGCGGGCTGAATTACAGCGACACCTTCGGCGACATGAAAAACAACCTGCTGGCCGCCATCGGGCCGGTGGATTACGCCAAGAACTACGCGAAGAACGCCTTCGACAACCTGCTCAAATCCGTGGCCGCGTTTGCTTCGGCCCATGGCATCGCTGCCAGGGACGTGCTGATCAGCGGCCACAGCCTCGGCGGGCTCGGGGTCAACAGCGTGGCGGAACTGAGTGCCAGCGACTGGGGTGGCTTCTTCAAGGACGCCAACTACATTTCCTTCGCCTCGCCGACCCAGAGCAGCACCGGCACCAACGTGCTGAACATCGGCTACGAGAACGATCCGGTATTCCGTGTGCTCGACGGCACCACGTTCAGCACGGCGTCGATGGGCAAACACGACAAGCCGCACGACTCGACCACCGACAACATCGTCAACTTCAACGACAATTACGCGTCCACCGCGCAGAACCTGGTGCCGTTCAGCATCGTCAACCCGCTGAACTGGTCGGCCCACAGCTCGCTGGGCTATGCCGATGGCCTGAACCGGGTGATCGACTCGAAGTTCTACAACCTCACCAGCCAGGACTCGACCATCATCGTGTCCAATCTGGAAGCCTCGTCCCGGGGCAAGACCTGGGTCGAGGATCTGGGCCGCAGCGGCGAGCCGCACACCGGCAGCACCTTCATCATCGGCACCGACAGCAACGACTGGCTCAAGGGCGGGGCGGGCAACGACTTCCTTGAAGGTCGTGCCGGCGATGACCTGTTCCGCGATGACGGGGGCTTCAACATTCTGTTGGGCGGTCAGGGCCACAACACCTTCGACCTGCAGAAGCCATTGCAGAACTTCAGCTTCGCCAGCGACGGCGACGGCACGCTATACGTGCGCGACGCCTACGGCGGCATCAGCATGACCCGCGACATCGGCGCAATCGTGAGCAAAGAGTCCGGTTCGATGTGGAGCAGCAAGGAAATCACCTGGACCGTCACCGGCAAAGGCCTGGCCAACGGCGCCGAACTGACCCAGTACAACCATTCGCTCAACGGCGGCGCACTCGGCGACACGCTGAAAGCCACCGCGGACGGCGACTGGCTGTTCGGCCTGGGTGGCGACGATCACCTGTTAAGCGACAAGGCCCACGTGACCTTCGTCGGCGGCGCCGACAACGACGTGATGAGTGCGGTGGGTGGCAACAACACCTTCCTGTTCAGCGGCGCGTTCGGCTTCGACTCGATCAATGGCTACCAGGGCAGCGACAAACTGGTGTTCATGGGCGTGCAGGGCGCGGGGCAGGGCTACGACTACAAGCAGCATGCTTCGCAGTCGGGCGCCGATACCGTGCTGAAGATTGGCGACTATGCCGTGACCCTGATCGGGGTGGGTGTGGCTAACCTGTCGGACTCGAGTTTCGTGTTCGCCTGATTCCGTGCGGGAACCACCGCGGCCTGCGGCGGTTCCCATTGGAGTTGCATGACAGAAGTGTTGTAAGGAAATGCTCCGGGGCGCCCCGAGAGGGGCGTTCTGGTTGTGAGCTATCTCTGAATAATTCCAACAAAGAGAGAGGCAACAGCAATGGGTGTGTATGACTACAAGAACTTCAGCACAGCGGATTCCAAGGCCTTGTTCAGCGATGCCATGGCCATCACGCTGTACTCCTATCACAACCTCGACAACGGTTTCGCGGTCGGCTATCAGCACAACGGCTTCGGCCTCGGCCTGCCGGCCACGCTGATCAGCGCGCTGATCGGCGGCACCGATTCGCAAGGGGTGATTCCCGGACTCCCGTGGAACCCCGACTCGGAAAAACTCGCTCTCGACGCCGTAAAGAAGGCCGGCTGGACGCCCATCACCGCGTCGCAACTGGGCTATGACGGCAAGACCGACGTGCGCGGAACCTTCTTCGGCGAAAAGCCCGGCTACACCAGCGCGCAAGTGGAAATCCTCGGCAAGTACGACGCCCAGGGCCATCTCACGGAAATAGGCATCGCCTTTCGCGGCACCAGCGGCCCACGGGAAATCCTCATCGGCGACTCCATCGCCGACGCCATCAATGACCTGCTCGCCGCATTCGGCCCCAAGGATTACGCCAAGAACTACGTCGGCGAAGCTTTCGGCAACCTGATGAACAACGTGGTGGCGTTCGCCAAGGCCAACGGTCTCAGCGGCAAGGACATACTGGTCAGTGGCCACAGCCTCGGCGGGCTGGCGGTCAACAGCATGGCGGATTTGAGCGGCAGCAAGTGGGGCGGGTTCTTCCAGGACTCCAACTACATCGCCTACGCCTCGCCGACCCAGAGCAGCACTGACAAAGTGCTCAATGTCGGCTATGAGAACGACCCGGTATTCCGCGCCCTCGACGGCTCGACCTTCACCGCTGCATCGGTTGGCGTACACGACGCATCGAAAGTGTCGGCAACCGATAACATCGTCAGCTTCAACGACTACTACGCCTCGAACGTGTGGAACGTGCTGCCGTACTCGATCGTCAACATCCCGACCTGGATCTCGCACTTGCCGACGGCTTACGGCGACGGCATGAACCGGGTCATCGAGTCGAAGTTCTACGACCTCACCAGCCGTGACTCGACGATCATCGTCGCCAACCTGTCGGATCCGGCGCGGGCCAACACCTGGGTGCAGGACCTCAACCGCAACGCCGAGCCCCACAAGGGCAGCACCTTCATCATCGGCAGCGACGGCAACGACCTGATCCAGGGTGGCAGCGGCAACGATTATCTGGAAGGGCGTGCCGGCAACGACACCTTCCGCGACAGCGGCGGCTACAACATCATCCTCGGCGGTTCAGGCAACAACACCCTTGAGCTGCAGCAGTCGGTGAACAAGTTCGACTTCGCCAACGACGGCGCCGGCAACCTGTACATCCGCGATGCCAACGGCGGCATCAGCATCACACGCGACATCGGCAGCATCGTCACCAAAGAGCCGGGCTTCCTCTGGGGCCTGTTCAAGGACGACGTGACCCACAGCGTGACCGCCGACGGCCTGAAGGTCGGCAACAACGTCACCCAGTACGAGTCGAGCGTGAAGGGCACCAGCGGCGCCGACACCCTCAAGGCCCATGCAGGTGGCGACTGGTTGTTCGGCCTGGACGGCAACGATCACCTGATCGGTGGCGCGGGCAACGACGTGTTCGTCGGCGGCGCCGGCAATGACCTGATGGAGTCGGGCGGCGGGGCGGATACGTTCCTGTTCAGCGGCGCATTCGGCCAGGACCGGGTTGTGGGCTTCAACGGCAACGACAAACTGGTGTTCCTCGGCGTACAGGGTGTGTTGCCCGGCGATGACTTCCGCGCCCATGCCTCGTCGGTGGGGCAGGATACGGTGCTGAAGTTTGGCGCTGATTCGGTGACGCTGGTCGGGGTTTCGCTGAACAGTCTCAGTGCTGATGGAATCGTGATCGCCTGATCGTGACGGTGGAGAGGGAATTTTTTCCCTCTCCCTGTCAAAAGTGACTCATTGGCCACTACCTGACTCAAACCCCTGCACCAACAGGAAATGCGGACTAAAGCCATTGCATGCGCACTCGTCATGTATGGGCAAGCCGCCATTGAGTACAGGAGATTCAAACGTGAAAGGTTTCAAGGGGTATATCGGTATCGTCGGGTTGGCGCTGCTGTCGGCCAACGTCTGGGCCGATCTGCCTCACAGCTCGATTCTGAGCCGCTACGGTGTCAGCTCCGAAGAACTGCCGAAACCGGCATCCACCGAGAACAGCGAGCCGGTCGAAGAGAAAAGCCGCTTTCATATCCAGCCCGAACAACCGTTCGTGACCGTTCGCATCGGCGAAAACAATGAGCCCGAAATGACCGGCAACCTGAGCATCGACCGCATGGCGCAGCAGGAGCGTCAACGCTGCCAGCGTTTGCAGGAAGAAATGGTCCGGCGCGGTGAACGCCCGTTGAACTGCGACGGCTCCCTGCCGGGGATGGCGTTACCCCGCTGAAAAAAGCAAAAAGGCTGCGCTCCTACAGGATTGCAGCCTTTTTTCGTGGGGTAATCGTCAGTCTTCCTTACGCACCGTGGCGACTTCATCGGCTTTGACCCGGATCTTCGCGCCGGAAATGTCCCGGAACTCGTAGAAGCCGTCCTCGGACTTGGTCTTGGGCATGTCCTTGGTCAGGTACTGGGTGCCGTTCTGCAGGGTGACTACTGTCGGGGTCGAGCAACCGGCCAGGGTCAGCAGGGCAGCAACAGCCAGCGGGATCCCGAGAATCTTGATTTTCATACGCAGCGTTCCTGTTCATTTCGACCATTGTCGGCCTCTAACGCGGTTGGTGCCATCGCGCCCGTAAAAGTTCGATGGACTAGCGAAAAAAACCGGATCGCGGATGCCACTGATCCTTTTCCGTTTGCGCCCGTCGGGGCAGAACTGGTATCTGTACGCATAACCAGTATTCGCTTGCCATGGCCCGTTATCACCGTGACTTCCAGCCCCCTCGACGATCCGTTCTATTACCTCAACAACTTCCGGCAAGTGCTTGACTGGCTTGAGCTTCGCTATGCCGACGTAATGAGCGAAACGGAGCATGCCTTCATTCGTGACTTCAAGTCACTGCCGCGCGGCTCCCAGGGGTTGCTGGTGCGGATGGTGATGCGCAAGGGCGTGCATTTTCGCGCGGGCAAACTCAACTATCCGGAGATTGGTGACATTGCATCAGCCGCGCAGCCGTTGCTCGATCATGGCTGGCTGGACGAGCAAGCGCTGCTGACGATGCCGGAGCTGTTCGATCTGCTGCTGAAGGCTGAAGTCGTGCAAGCCTTCGGCCCGGCCATCGATGATCCAAAGGGTCGCAAGGTCGACTGGTTGCCGATCCTGCACGAGCAGTTTGCCGAATCACGCTGCTGGCATGACTGGTGCCCGGCGATTGCAGACCGATTGTTCAGCCTGACGTTGATGGAACTGTGCGACCGGTTTCGCCTGATGTTCTTCGGCAATCTGTATCAGGACTGGTCGGAATTCGTCCTCGCCGACCTTGGAATCTACACCTACGAAAAAGTCGAGCTCAGTGCTGATTCCCGAGGCTTGCGCAGCCGTGCCGACGTCGATGCCTGCCTGTTCCTGCACGATTGCCAGCAGCGTTTCGAGGCGGGCGAGGCGCTGGAGCCGATTGCCGAAGAACTGAGCGTTTTGCAGTTCGATAACCCGTGGTTGCAGCGCCGGCTCGGCAAGCTGTTGTTCCAGATCGGTCAGCATTGCGAACGCATCGCGGAATTTGCCCTGGCCCTGAGCCTTTATCGCGGCTGTGCCTATCCCGGCGCGCGGTTGCGGATGGTCCGGGTGCTGGAACGCTGCGGCGAATATGCGCTGGCGCTGGAGTTGGGCACGCTGGCCGAACAGGTGCCGGAAAGCGCCGCCGAACAACAGGGGCTGCAACGGGCACTGCCACGGCTGCGGCGTAAACTCGGCGGGCCACCGCTCAAGCGCGTTGCTGCACGACCTGTTGAACGCCTGGATCTGCACCTGCCTCGGCTCGATCCGGCGCTGTCGGTGGAGTATCACGTGCAAGCGCATCTGCATGAGGACACCGGCCCTGTGCATTACGTCGAGAACAGCCTGATCAACTCGCTGTTCGGCCTGTTGTGCTGGCCGGCGATTTTCGCACCGCTGCCGGGGGCGTTTTTCAACCCGTTCCAGCGCGGGCCGGCGGATTTGCTCCACGAGGATTTTCAGGGACGTCGGGCCGAGCTGTTCGAAGTCTGCCTGGCGGAACTCGACGACGGCCGTTATGCCGACACCATCCGCAACCGGTTTGCCGCCAAGTGGGGCATTCAATCGCCGTTCGTGTTCTGGGGCGCACTCAATGAAGAACTGCTGGAACAAGCGCTGACCTGCCTGCCGGCCGAACATCTCAAACACTGGTTCAGTCGCCTGTTGCTGGATATCAAGGCCAACCGCGCCGGCATGCCCGACCTGATCCAGTTCTGGCCGCAGCACAAGACTTATCGAATGATTGAAGTCAAAGGGCCCGGCGACCGCTTGCAGGACAATCAATTGCGCTGGCTGGAGTTCTGCCACACGCACCAGATGCCGGTAGCCGTGTGTTACGTGCAATGGGCGGAGCAGGGCGCTTGAGCTACAGCATCGCCGTCAGGGCGTTGTGCGAGTTCACCGCCAAGAGCGGCGACCTCGACTTGCGCTTCACCCCGTCGCCCACCGCGCTGGAGGGTATCGCCGGTCACCGCACCGTCGCCTCGCGGCGTAATGACGCCTATCAAAGCGAAGTGGCGCTGGAGGGCGAGTTCCGCACCTTGAAGGTCAAGGGCAGGGCGGACGGCTACGACCCGACGCAGAACTGCCTGGAGGAAGTCAAAACCTACCGTGGCGACCTGAGCAAACAGCCGGCCAACCACCGCGCGCTGCATTGGGCGCAGGCGAAGATCTACGGCTGGCTGATGTGCTGCCGGTTGCAGCTGGAACAGATCAATCTGGCGCTGGTGTACTTCGACATCGTCAGCGAAAAGGAAACCTGCCTGGTCGAAGCCTTCAGCGCTGAAGCATTGCGCGAGTTCTTCGAACAACAATGCGGCTTGTTCCTGGCATGGGCCGAGCAGGAAATGGCCCACCGTGAAGCGCGCAATCTGGCGGCGCAGCAACTGGGCTTTCCCCATGACAATTTCCGCCCCGGCCAGCGTCATCTCGCTGAGTCGGTATTCAAGGCCGTCAGCACCGGCCGCTGTCTGATGGCCCAGGCCCCCACCGGCATCGGCAAGACCCTCGGCACGCTGTTCCCGATGCTCAAGGCGTTGGCGCCGCAGCAGCTGGACAAGATGTATTTCCTCACCGCCAAGACACCGGGGCGCAAACTGGCGCTGGATTCGGCGCAAGTGCTGTTCGATCACCACGCAACCCTGCCGCTGCGGGTGCTGGAGATGGTTGCGCGGGACAAGGCTTGCGAGCATCCCGACAAGGCCTGTCACGGCGAATCCTGCCCGTTGGCTCAAGGCTTCTATGACCGGTTGCCGGCGGCCCGAGAAGCGGCCAGTCAATTGAGGTTGCAGGATCAGGCGGCACTCCGTGAAGTCGCCGCGCAACACTCGGTGTGTCCGTATTACCTGAGCCAGGAAATGGCGCGTTGGGCCGACGTGGTGGTGGCGGACTACAACTACTACTTCGATTTCACCGCGCTGCTGTTCGGCCTGGCCCAGCTCAATCAATGGAAAGTCGCGGTGCTGGTGGACGAGGCGCATAACCTGGTCGAGCGTGGGCGACAGATGTACAGCGCCACCTTCGATCAGGGAGTCTTCAACAACGTGCGCAAAACCGCACCCGAGGCGTTGAAGAAGCCCCTGCAACGGGTCAACCGCGAATGGAATGCCCTGCACAACGCGCAACTGGCGCCGTATCAGGCCTACGACAAGGCACCGGAAAAACTGCTGCAGGCGATCACGTCGTGCAGCGCGAGCATTGGTGATTACCTCAATGATCACCCGCAAGGGCTGGACAGCGGCTTGCAGAATGCCTGGTTCGAGATGCTGCAATTCTGCCGTGTCGCGGAGTTGTTCGATGCGAACTACCTGTTCGACATCAGCAAGCGTGACCTCGACCGCAAACGTCCGCTGTCGCAACTGTGCCTGCGCAACGTAGTGCCAGCGGCGCTGCTCGGCCCGCGCCTGAAAGCGGCCCGCAGTTGCGTGCTGTTTTCCGCCACCCTCAGCCCTCGTCATTATTACGCCGACCTGCTCGGCACTCCGGCCGACACGGTGTGGATCGACGTTGAGTCGCCGTTCAGCGCCGAACAATTGCAGGTGCGGATCGTCAGCCAGATTTCCACCCGGTTCACCCATCGTCAGGCCTCACTGGAGCCGATTGTCGAACTGATCGCCCGCCAGTTCGTCGAGCGTCCAGGCAACTATCTGGCGTTCTTCAGCAGCTTCGATTATTTGCAACAGGTCGCGCAGTTGCTCGCGGAACGGCATCCGCACATTTCAATCTGGCAGCAATCACGGGGCATGGCCGAAGGGCAGCGGCAGGCGTTTCTCGATCAGTTCACGACCCACAGCCAAGGCGTCGGGTTCGCGGTCCTCGGCGGTGCATTCGGCGAAGGCATCGATTTGCCCGGAGCCCGGTTGATCGGTGCCTTTGTCGCCACGCTGGGTCTGGCACAGCTCAACCCGGTCAACGAACAGATGAAGCGTCGCATGGCAGCGATTTTCGGCGCCGGCTACGACTACACCTACCTGTTTCCCGGCATGCAGAAGGTGGTGCAGGCCGCCGGGCGAGTAATCCGCACCCAGCAGGATCGCGGCGTGGTCATGCTGATCGACGACCGCTTCGCCGAGAGCCGCATCCAGCAGCTGTTGCCGCGCTGGTGGCAGCTCGATCATGCAGATGCGGCTTTCCAATCCGCCGGTTTGACGCATACTCCTGTTATTGAAAATCTGTTTTGAGCCAAGCCTGATGAGCGAGAACAAGAAGTCCGCTGCGATCGAAGACATGCGCTTTCGCCTGCTGATCGATGCCGTGGTCGATTACGCGATCTACATGATCGACCCCGGCGGCATCATCACCAGCTGGAACTCCGGGGCCAAACGCTTCAAGGGGTATGAGGAAGCCGAGATCCTCGGCGAACACTTTTCGCGGTTTTACACCGATGAAGACCGTGCTGTCGGCATGCCGCAGCGCGCGCTGGACACGGCGATCCGCGAAGGCCGGTTCGAAGGCGAAGGCTGGCGGGTACGCAAGGACGGCACGCATTTCTGGTGTCACGTGGTGATTGATCCGATCTACAGCCCGGACGGGCAATTGCTCGGGTTCGCCAAGATCACCCGTGACCTCACCGACCGCAAGATGGCCGAAGAAACCCTCAAGCAAAGCGAACAGCAGTTCCGCCTGCTGGTGCAGGGCGTCACGGACTACGCGATCTACATGCTCAGCCCGGAAGGCCGCGTGACCAACTGGAACCCCGGCGCGCAGCGGATCAAGGGCTACGCGCCCAACGAAGTCATCGGCAAGCATTTCTCGATGTTCTACACCCCGGAGGACCGCGAGATCGGGGAGCCGCAACGGGCGCTGGAAACCGCCGTGCGGGAGGGCCGCTTCGAGAACAAGAGCTGGCGTCTGCGCAAGGACGGCACGCGGTTCCTGGCCCATGTGGTGGTCGATGCGATTCGCGGCGAAACCGGCGCGTTGCTCGGCTTTGCCAAAATCACCCGTGACGTGACCGAAGCCCACCAGGCGCAACTGGCACTGGAGCAGACCCGCGAAGCGCTGTTCCAGGCGCAGAAGATGCAGGCCATCGGTCAGCTCGGCGGCGGTATCGCCCATGACTTCAACAATCTGCTGACGGTGATCCTCGGCAATCTGGAGATCGTGCGTAAGCGCGTCGGCGACGACCCGAAAGTCAGCCGTCTGCTGGAAAACGCCACCCAGGGCGCGCTGCGAGGCGTGTCACTGACCCAGCGCATGCTGGCCTTTGCCCGGCGCCAGGAACTCAAGACCGAACCGGTGAACATCCCGAAACTGGTGCAAGGCATCACCGGTCTGTTGCGCAGCTCACTGGGGCCGGGGATTCGCATCGAAACGCAGTTTCCCGACGATCTTGAAGCGGTGCTCGCCGACACCAACCAGCTCGAACTGGCGGTCCTCAACCTGGCCACTAACGCCCGCGATGCGATGCCCGAGGGTGGCAGCGTGGTCATCGGCGCCGAGCCGCGAGTGGTTTTGCAGCAGAGCCAGTCAACACTCGCAGCGGGACGCTATGTCTGCCTGAGCGTGACTGATACCGGTGAAGGCATGGACGACACGACGCTGGCCTCGGCGACCGATCCGTTCTTCACCACAAAAGGCCTGGGCAAGGGCACCGGGCTGGGGTTGTCGATGGTGCATGGATTCATCGAGCAGTTGGGCGGCCGCTTCATTCTCAAAAGCGTGAAGGGGCAAGGGACATGCGCCGAGCTCTGGCTGCCGGTCGCCGTCGACGGGATGGCGGCCAAGCCTGTCAGCCCTAGGCCGTCCATGGCGCCGGTACCACGACTGAGCGTGCTGGTGGTGGACGATGACGCCTTGGTATTGACCAGCACCGGTTTACTGCTCGAAGACCTGGGGCATCGGGTCATCAGTGCGACTTCCGGCGCTCGGGCGATGGAGATTTTCGATCAAGGGGAAATCGTCGATCTGATGATCACCGACATGGCCATGCCCCTCATGAATGGTGCACAACTGGCGCACGCCGTACGGCTGCTCAAACCGGACTTGCCCATCATCCTGGCCACCGGCTATGCCGAACGCATCGAAGGTTTTGCAGCTGAACTGCCACGTTTGTCCAAGCCGTTCAATCAGCAAGGTCTTGTCGAAATCATTGCGTCAGCGATGAAGTGAAGGCAGATCGCGTCCGCCAATGAAAAGCCCGGCCATGAGGCCAGGCTTTCGGGGAGTTTCAGAACCGGGCTTCAAGCTCGCGGCGCGGATCACGGGCATTGTGCAACGATGCCTCAATAGGCGGGAAATCTTCGTTCAAAACGCTCAGATGATCGATGGCGTCTTCGAACTGCCGATCGGCTTTGCGGCGCACGGCCCGATAGCGTTCGAATTGCTCGATATCCAGACTCTCGCCTTCCAGTAATTGGTTGGCCGTGCGATTGAGCGCCCGGGCTTCTTCGAACAGAGCCCTGTTGCGTTCCAGCGCGAGGGTTCTGCAAGCCTTGATTTGCGCGGATGTTGATGAGCCTTCTTTCATGACCTTTGGCCTTTTTTTTCGAGATTCCCCGTGCCGGGCATTCATTGCCGCAGAGGAGAATCGAGCCTGTCGAACCTCGCCGATCGAAATCAACGAGGCGTTAAGGTTGTGACTGCGGGCAAACAGCGAGGGATCCATTTATTTAGAGAAGGATTCTTGATGTTTCCGTGCAGGCAAGTACCGCACACTCATCATGTTTCCTGTTGCTTCAGCTGCTCGTAGCGGGTGAGGACCGGCTGAGTGCTGATGCCGTGCAGCAAAATACTCAGCGCCACGACGGATAACGTCAGGTCGGTGCACTGGCTCGCCACGGTGTCGCTCAGCCCATGATTCAGGGCATAGAACAGGTAGAACAGACTGCCGATGCCACGAATGCCGAACCATCCGATCAGCCTCCGCTGACGCCACTCCAGCAGCGTTCCCCACGGCATCAGCGCTACACAGAACGGGCGGATGACGAGGAACAGAACGCCGCCCACCCACAGCGCTCGCCAGTCCCAGTGAGTGGCCAGCACCACGCCGAGCAGGGTGACCAGAAACACTTCCATCGCCCGCTCGACCAGACTGCCGAAGGCGAGCATGTCGCCCATCATGATCCCGGCGGCCACCTGACTGTCTTCCAGCCGCTCGGTATCGCCATGCACGGCGTGTTGCGGTTCGACGTGCTGATGGCCCACTACCGGTTGAACCAGATGCTCGGCCGGCGGCTCACTGGCACCGGTGGATTTCACTTCCTCCTGACGCAAGCCCAACCCCGCGGCAAACACCGACAGAAAACCGTAGCCGCCAATGGCGTCGGCCCCCACATAGGCCAGTGCAATCAGGGCCAGGGTCAGATAGTCGTTGGGGCTCACGGTGCTGTCTTCATGGCGGATCTGCAAGGCGAGGGTGATTCGTCCGATTCCGCGACCCAGCCAGTAGCCAGTGAGCAATCCGGCGGGAACCGCCCACAGCACGTCATGCGTTATCCAGTGGCTCCACTCGGCCGCCAGGCCATCGCCCTTCAGCCACAACAACCCGAGGATCACGAACGGAAAGGCAATCCCGTCATTGAGCCCGGCCTCACCCGACAGCCCGAAGCGCACACTGTCGATGTCTCGCGCGTCACTGACCTGCACCAGAGAAGCCAGTACCGGGTCGGTGGGCGCCAGAATCGCGCCGATCAACAACGACGGCCCCCAGCCCAAGTCCAGACCGTAACGCAGCAGCAGGCTGACACCGATGATCGTCAGCACCATCACCGGCCCGGCCAGGCCGAAGGCGATCCGCCAGCGTTTGTCGCGCAGCGGCAGACGCAGCTTCAAACCGCAGACGAACAGCGAAAACAGCACCGCGACTTCGGTCAGATGCTCCATCCACGATGAAGCCTGCTCCAGCGGCAGCTTCAACAGGTCGAGACCGCCTGGTCCGATACCGATGCCGAGCAGCAGACACACAGCCGACGTCGTGACCGGCAGCCAGCGCAGGTAGGACGACGTCAGCGCAAGGATCAGCAGGACCGCACCCAGCACGGTGACCCAGATAATGAAGCTCATGGTTCATGGCCCGCCGTGACCGTCAGAGCATCGGTTTGCCGCCTGTGACCCCATAGCGTTGCCCGGTGATATAGCTGGCCTCATCCGAAGCGAGCAGCACGTAGATCGGCGCGACTTCCACCGGTTGTCCCGGCCGGCCGAGCGGCGTTTGCTCGCCAAAGTGCTGGACTTCCTCGTCCGGCATGGTCGAGACAATCAGCGGGGTCCAGATCGGCCCGGGCGCCACGCAGTTCACGCGAATGCCACGAGGGCCGAGCATTTGCGCCAGACCGCCGGTGAAGTTGGCGATTGCGCCTTTGGTGGTGGCATAGGCGAGCAGGGTGGGTTTGGGCATGTCCGAATTGACTGAACTGGTGTTGATGATCGAGGCGCCACGGCCCATGTGCTTGAGCGCCGCCTGGCACAGACGGAAAATCGCCGTGATGTTGACGTCGAAGGTCATCAGCCATTCGTCATCGGGAATCTCTTCGAAGGTTTCGTGGGTCATCTGGAACGCGGCGTTATTGACCAGCACATCGATATGGCCGAAGCGTTCGACGGTCTGATCCACCAGGGCCTGGCAATGAGCTTTTTGTGCAATGTCGCCGGGCAGCAACAGACACTGGCGCCCGGCCTGCTCGACCCAGCGCGCGGTTTCCTTGGCATCTTCGTGTTCGTTGAGGTAGGCGACCGCCACATCGGCGCCTTCACGGGCGAAGGCAATGGCCACGGCGCGGCCGATGCCACTATCGGCGCCGGTGATCAGGGCGATCTTGCCGGCGAGCCGGCCGGAGCCGGAGTAATGTTGCTCACCGCAATCGGGATACGGTTCCATTTTGCGCTGGGAACCGGGTACGGCTTGCGCCTGTTGCGGAAACGGTGGAACGGGATAATCGGTCATCGTCAATCTCCGGGTTCATGGCAGGTGTGGCCGGTTGACTCGGCACTTTTGTCATGAGTTCGATCGGATCGACGATGACCCTTACAGGATTCAGGCCTGGTGTCCGGCCAGACTGCGCGCCATCCGCGCAATGCCTTCTTCCAGCAGCGAACGCGGGCAACCGAAGTTCAGGCGCACGAATTGCTGGCTCTGGTCACCGAAGTCGATGCCCGGGCTGAGCCCGACGCGGGCCTGTTCGAGGAAGAACTGCTGCGGATTGTCCAGGCCCAGGGCCGAGCAATCGAGCCACGCCAGATAAGTGCCCTGCGGCACATTGATCGTTACGCCGGGCAGGCGGCTGCGAACCGCTTCCACCAGCCAGTCACGGTTGGCTTGCAGGTACTGTTTCAGTTCTTTCAGCCACGGCCCGGCCTCGCTGTAAGCCACGCGGGTGGCTTCCATGCCCAGCGGGTTGACGCTGTCGACCATGCCACAGCGGGCGTGGTTGACGCGCTCGCGCAGGGCGCTGTCCTGAATGATCATGAACGAGGTCTTGAGGCCGGCAATGTTGTAGGCCTTGCTCGCCGACATCAGGGTGATGGTGCGTTGGGCGATTTCCGGGCTCAGGGACGCGGTCGGAATGTGCACGCGACCGTCGTAGCACAGCTCGGCGTGGATTTCGTCGGAGATGATCCACGCATCCTGCGCCATGCAGATGTCGGCCACCGCTTGCAGTTCTTCACGGTCGAAGACCTTGCCGATCGGGTTGTGCGGGTTGCTCAGCAGCAGGGCGCCGCCACCGGTGAGGGATTCACGCAAGGCGTCCAGCGGCGTGGCGTAGGTGCCGTCGGCTTGGGCGTTGAACTCCAGCTCGACCTTGTTCAGGCCCCAATGACCCGGTGCATGGCGCAGCGGCGGGTAGTTCGGGGTTTGCACCACGACATTCTGTTGCGGTTGCACCAGCGCCTTGAGCGCCATGTTGAAACCCGACTCGACGCCCGGCAGGAAGATCAGCTCCTGCGGTTTGACCCGCCAGGCGAACTTGTTCCAGAGGTCGGCGACGATGGCCTCGCGCAAATTGTCCTGGGCGACGCTGTAGCCGACCAAGGGGTGCAGCAGACGCTGTTGCAGCGCTTCGATGACCACCGGTGGTGCCGCGAAATCCATGTCAGCGACCCACATCGGCAACACATCGGCCGCATAGCGGCTCCACTTGGTGCTGCCGGTGTCGTGGCGGTCGAATACCTGATCAAAATCGAAAGTCATGCGCGGTCTCTGAGGGCGGAGATGGGTCGTGCCGGCGATGATAAACCTCCATCCCCCGTGGGAGCGAGCCTGCTCGCGATAGCGTCAGACCAAGCGCTACGAATGTGGATGTACCACCGTCATCGCGAGCAGGCTCGCTCCCACAAGGTTTGGGTTGACTTATGACCAAGGGGGAGCCGACGGTCGGTTTTCACACAGACGGCGGCGCCGTTGTCTACAGTGAAAAAGTCGGCACTCGCTTGCCGCCACCGTGATTGTCCAGAAAAAACCCGGCTCAAGTACCGGGTTCCACCTGATCAGGAGTGCACGATGGATCTCAGCCGTCGTCAGTTCTTCAAGGTCGCCGGTATCGGCCTTGCAGGCTCTAGCCTGGGCGCGTTGGGCATGGCCCCGACGCTGGCCTTCGCCGAGCAGGTGCGCCACTTCAAGCTTGCCCACACCCATGAAACCCGCAACACCTGCCCGTATTGCTCGGTCGGTTGCGGCTTGATCATGTACAGCCAGGGTGATGCCGCGAAGAATGTTGCGCAAAACATCATCCATATCGAGGGCGACGCCGACCACCCGGTCAACCGCGGCACCCTGTGCCCGAAAGGCGCCGGCCTGCTGGACTTCATTCACAGCCCGGGCCGCCTGCAGTACCCGCAGGTGCGCAAGCCCGGCAGCAGCGAATGGACCCGGATCACCTGGGACGAAGCCCTCGACCGCGTCGCCGACCTGATGAAGGCCGACCGCGACGCCAATTTCGTCGAGAAGAACGCCCAGGGGCAGACGGTGAACCGCTGGCTGACCACCGGGTTCCTCGCAGCGTCGGCGGCGTCCAACGAAGCGGGCTACATCACCCACAAGGTGGTGCGCAGTCTCGGCATGCTGGGGTTCGATAACCAGGCGCGTGTCTGACACGGCCCGACGGTGGCAAGTCTTGCCCCGACGTACGGCCGTGGAGCCATGACCAACACCTGGACCGATATCGCCAACGCGAATCTGATCCTGGTGATGGGCGGCAACTCCGCTGAAGCGCATCCATGCGGCTTCAAATGGGTGACCGAAGCCAAGGCGCACAACGCCGCGCGGCTGATTGTGGTCGACCCGAGATTCACCCGGACCGCCTCCGTTGCCGATTACTACGCGCCGATCCGCACCGGCAGCGACATCGCGTTCATGGGCGGGCTGATCAATTACCTGTTGACCGAGGACAAGATCCAGCACGAGTACGTGCGCAACTACACCGACGTATCGTTCATCGTCAAAGCCGGGTTCGGCTTCGAGGACGGGCTGTTCACCGGTTACGATGCGGCCAAACGCACCTATACCGACAAATCCAGCTGGGGTTACGAACTGGGCGAGGACGGCTTTGCCAAGGTCGACCCGACCCTGCAGGACCCGCGTTGCGTCTATCAGCTGATGAAGCAGCATTACAGCCGCTACAACATCGACCTCGCAAGCCAGATCTGCGGCATGCCGGTCGATGCGATGAAGAAAATCTGGGAGGAAATCGCCACTTGCTCGCAACCGGGCAAGACCATGACCATTCTCTACGCGCTGGGCTGGACCCAGCACTCGATCGGCTCGCAGATCATCCGCAGCGCAGCGATGGTGCAACTGTTGCTGGGTAACGTCGGCATGCCGGGAGGTGGAGTCAATGCCTTGCGCGGGCACTCGAACATTCAGGGCCTGACCGACCTCGGGTTGCTGTCGAACTCGTTGCCGGGTTACCTGACCCTGCCCACCGACGCCGAGCAGGACTACAACGGCTACATCAAGAAACGCACGCAATTGCCGTTGCGGCCGGGGCAACTGTCCTACTGGCAGAACTACAGCAAATTCCACGTCAGCCTGATGAAAGCCTGGTACGGCGCCAACGCGACCGCCGAAAACCAGTGGGCCTACGACTACCTGCCGAAACTCGACATCCCTAACTACGACATCCTCAAGGTGTTCGACCTGATGGGCCAGGGCAAGGTCAACGGCTACATGTGCCAGGGCTTCAACCCGATTGCCGCACTGCCGGACAAAAATCGGGTGATGGCTGCGCTCGCCAAACTGAAATGGCTGGTGGTGATGGATCCGCTGGCCACTGAAACCTCGCAGTTCTGGGAAAACGTCGGGCCGTACAACGACGTGAAAAGCGCCGACATCCAGACCGAAGTCATTCGCCTGCCGACCACCTGTTTTGCCGAAGAGGACGGCTCGCTGGTCAACAGCAGTCGCTGGCTGCAATGGCACTGGAAAGGCGCTGACGGCCCCGGCGAGTCCCGCACCGACGTGCGGATCATGACCGAGCTGTTCATGCGCCTGCGCCAGCGTTATCAGACCGAGGGCGGGGCCTATCCCGATCCGATCCTCAAACTCTCCTGGCCGTACAAGATTCCGGAAGAGCCGTCGCCGGAAGAAATCGCTAAAGAGGTCAACGGCTACGCCACCACTGACTTCACCGACGCCACGGGCGCGGCGATCAAGGGCAATTCGCAACTGGCGGCTTTCGCCCAGCTCAAGGATGACGGCAGCACCGCCTCCGGTTGCTGGATTTTCTGCGGCAGCTGGACTGAGGCCGGCAACCAGATGGCCCGGCGCGACAACGCCGATCCGTACGGCATGCATCAGCATCAGGGCTGGGCGTGGGCCTGGCCGGCCAACCGGCGGATTCTCTACAACCGCGCCTCTGCGGACATGCAGGGCAAACCCTGGGACCCGAAAAAACGCCTGGTGTGGTGGAACGGCAAGGCCTGGGGCGGCACCGACGTGCCGGACTACAAGGCCGACGTGCCACCGGAAGCCGGGATGAACCCGTTCATCATGAACCCCGAAGGCGTGGCGCGGTTCTTCGCCGTCGACAAGATGAACGAAGGGCCATTCCCCGAGCACTACGAGCCGTTCGAAACGCCGATCGGTATCAACCCGCTGCACCCCGAAAACAAGAAAGCCACCAGCAACCCGGCGGCGCGGATCTTCGATTCGGTGTGGGACAGCCTCGGCGTGGCCAAGGATTACCCGTACGCTGCCACCAGCTATCGACTGACCGAGCATTTCCACTTCTGGAGCAAACACTGCCGGTTGAACGCGATTGCCCAACCGGAGCAGTTCGTGGAAATCGGCGAAGTGCTGGCGAAAGAGAAGGGCATCGCCGCCGGTGACCGGGTACGGGTCAGCTGCAAGCGCGGGTTCATCGAAGCGGTGGCAGTGGTGACCAAAAGGATCCGGCCGTTGCAGGTCAACGGCCAGGTCGTGCATCAGATCGGCATCCCACTGCACTGGGGCTTCACCGGCCTGACGCGTCACGGCTACCTGACCAACACCCTGGTGCCGTTCCTCGGCGATGGCAATACACAGACCCCGGAATCCAAGTCATTCCTGGTCAACGTGGAGAAAATATAGATGGCCAGCCAAGACATCATCGCCCGCTCGGCCACCACGACCCCGGCACCCTCGGTGCGCAATCAGGAGGCAGTCGCCAAGCTGATCGACACCACCAAATGCATCGGCTGCAAGGCCTGTCAGGTCGCGTGCTCGGAATGGAACGAGCTGCGCGACGAGGTTGGCCACAACCATGGCACCTACGACAACCCGCAGGATCTGAGTGCGGAGTCGTGGACGCTGATGCGCTTCACCGAGCACGAAACCGACGCCGGCAATCTCGAATGGCTGATCCGCAAGGACGGCTGCATGCACTGCGCCGAGCCCGGTTGTCTGGCGGCGTGCCCAAGCCCGGGGGCGATCATCAAGCACGCCAACGGCATCGTCGATTTCGATCAGGACCACTGCATCGGTTGCGGTTATTGCATCACCGGTTGCCCGTTCAACATTCCGCGCATTTCGCAGAAGGACCACAAAGCCTACAAATGCACCTTGTGTTCGGACCGCGTGGCTGTTGGTCTGGAACCGGCCTGCGTGAAAACCTGCCCGACCGGGGCGATTGTCTTCGGCAGCAAAGAGGACATGAAAACCCACGCCGCCGAACGCATCGTTGACCTCAAAAGCCGTGGCTTCGACAACGCCGGTCTCTACGATCCGGAAGGCGTCGGCGGCACCCACGTCATGTACGTGTTGCACCACGCCGACACGCCGAAGATTTACGCCGGCCTGCCGGAGAATCCGGCGATCAGTCCGCTGGTAGGCCTGTGGAAAGGCATCAGCAAACCCCTGGGCCTGCTGGCCATGGGCGCGGCGGTGCTGGCCGGGTTCTTCCACTATGTGCGGATCGGCCCGAACCGCACCGAAGAGGATGACCATCCGGAACCGCCCGACACCTCGGTCCATGTGGTCGACCCGGCGGTGCACACCTTCGATCCACGCGGGGAGGACCGGCCATGAGCAACAAGACGATCCTGCGCTACACCGCCAACCAGCGCACCAATCACTGGCTGGTGGCGATTCTGTTCTTCATGGCCGGGCTTTCGGGACTGGCGCTGTTTCATCCATCGATGTTCTGGCTGACCAACCTGTTCGGCGGCGGCCCGTGGACGCGGATCCTGCACCCGTTCATGGGCGTGCTGATGTTCGTGTTCTTTCTCGGCCTGGTGTTCCGTTTCTGGCGTTCGAACTTCTTTATCGACAACGACTGGAAGTGGCTGCGGCGCATCGACCGGGTGCTGGTCAACGACGAAGAGACCGTACCGCCGGTGGGCAAATACAACGCCGGGCAAAAGCTGCTGTTCTGGACTTTACTGCTGTGCATGCTCGGGCTGTTGTTTACGGGGATGGTGATCTGGCGCGCGTACTTCAGTCATTACTTCGGCATCACCACGATTCGCTGGGCGATGTTGCTGCATGCACTGGCCGGGTTTGTGCTGATCCTCAGCATCATCGTGCACATCTATGCCGGCATCTGGATCAAGGGCTCGGTGGACGCGATGCTGCACGGTTGGGTCAGCCGCGCCTGGGCGAAAAAACATCACGCACTCTGGTATCGCGAAGTGGAATCCCAGGATCCGCCAGAGCGACCGGTCACCAAAAAGGGCTGACACTTGCCAACCATTCTTGAACCCGGGGAAATCGAAGCGGCGGCCAGTGCGCCGCCGTTTCTGCACTTGCCGCCGCACAATCTGTTCACGCTGCGCGCCGAGCGTCTGGAACACCTGGCGATCGGTCATCCGCTGGCCGACTACCTGCGTCTGATCGCCGGACTGTGCCGCGTGCAGCAGCAAGTCCTCGACGATCCGCCTTCAAACGCCCCGATTGATGAGCAACGCCTTGAAGTCTGCCGGCAGCACGGCATGCCGCCGTTCGCCGCTGACACCCTGATCCGCGAGGACGGCTGGCAGGCGTATCTCGATGCCTTGCTGCAACGCTACGGTGCACCGGAACAACCTGCCGTCGCCGATGCGGTCACGTCATTGCGGGTTGCCAGTTCCGGGCAGTTGCGGGCCTGGGCGGTGGCGCTGGTCAGCGGCCAGTATTCGCTGGTACCGGCGGCATTGGTGCCGTTTCTCGGCGCGGCGCTGCAAACGGCCTGGAGCCACTGGCTGCTAAGCGCACCGCATCTGCAACTGGCCCCTGGCAACAGCCTCGGCCAGTGCCCGGCCTGTGGTTCGCCGGCGATGGCCGGGGTGATCCGCCATCGTGGCAAGCACAACGGCTTGCGGTATCTGGTGTGCTCGCTGTGCGCTTGCGAATGGCATGTGGTGCGGGTCAAGTGCGTGTACTGCGAGCAGAGCAAAGGGCTGGAATACCTGAGCCTGGAAGACGATCGGCACGCCGCCAATCAGGCGCCGCTGCGCGCCGAGGTCTGCCCGGGATGCAACAGCTATCTGAAACTGCTGTATCTGGAAAACGATGCCGAGGCCGAAGCCTTGTCGGCGGACCTGAGCAGTCTGCTGCTGGACATGCGCCTGGCCCAGGACGGCTATCAGCGGCTGGCACCGAATCTGTTGCTGGCACCCGGAGACGAATAAGCAGAGCGTCTACACTCTGGCGCAACGGCTTTTTATCCGGAGCGTCTGATGCCTGCCAGTGTTGCCCAGCGTTTGCCTTCCATCGACAGTCTGTTGCGTCACAACGCCTTCCAGCCCGTGGCCGAGCGACACGGGCGCGAGGCGCTGCTGGCGATGTTGCGTCAGTTGCTCGACGACTTGCGCGATTCGGTCGTGGCGGGGCAGCTCTCCGCCGTCGAGATCAGCCCTGAAGCCCTGGCCGGCAGGATTGCCGAACGTCTGGCATTGCAACAGCGCAGTCAGGTGCGGCGGGTGTTCAACCTGACCGGCACGGTGCTGCACACCAATCTGGGCCGCGCCCTGTTGCCGGAAGAAGCCATCGACGCCGTGCAATTGGCGGCGCGTTATCCCTTGAACCTCGAATTCGACCTGGCCAGCGGCAAGCGCGGGGACCGCGATGACCTGATCGAAGGCCTGATCCGCGAGCTGACCGGCGCCGAAGCCGTCACCGTGGTCAACAACAATGCCGCCGCGGTGCTGCTGACCCTCAACAGCCTCGGCGCGCGCAAGGAAGGCATCATCTCGCGCGGCGAACTGATTGAGATCGGCGGCGCGTTCCGCATCCCCGACATCATGGCCCGGGCCGGCGTGCGCCTGCATGAGGTCGGCACCACCAATCGCACCCATGCCCGGGATTACGAAGCGGCGATCAGCCCGCGCAGCGGCTTGATCATGCGTGTGCATGCGAGCAATTACAGCATCGAAGGTTTTACCGCCCGGGTGCCGACGGCTGAATTGGCGGAGCTGGCCCATCGTCATGGTTTGCCGCTGCTCGAAGACCTCGGCAGCGGCAGCCTGCTGGACCTGACCCGCTGGGGCCTGCCGGCGGAACCGACGGTGCGTCAGGCACTGCTCGATGGCGCCGACATCGTCACCTTCAGCGGCGACAAACTGCTCGGCGGGCCGCAGGCGGGCGTGATTGTCGGGCGCAAGGATCTGATCGCGAAGATCAAGAAAAACCCGCTAAAACGCGCCTTGCGGGTCGACAAGATGACGCTGGCAGCGCTGGAAGCGGTGCTTGGGCTCTATCGTGATCCGGATCGGCTGGCCGAGCGCTTGCCGACCTTGCGCCTGCTGACCCGCTCGCAAGATGACATCCTCGCCCAGGCCGAACGCCTGCAACCGGCATTGGCCAAGGTGCTCGGCGAATCTTGGACGGTTACGGCGGAGAAAACACTGGGCATGATCGGCAGCGGCAGCCAACCGGTGGCGCGGCTGCCAAGCGCGGCATTGTGTGCCCGCCCGCAGGTTTCGAAACGCCTGCGCGGACGCTCGCTGCTGAATCTGCAAAGCGCATTGCGCGAATTACCGATCCCGGTGCTCGGACGCCTCGACGATGACGCGTTGTGGCTGGATCTGCGGCAACTCGACGACGAACCGGCGTGGCTCGCGCAACTGGGACCGTTGCAGACATGATCGTCGGCACCGCCGGGCATATTGACCACGGCAAGACTTCGCTGCTGCAGGCCCTGACCGGACAAACCGGCGACCGCCGCCCGCAGGAGCGTGAGCGGGGCATGACCATCGACCTCGGTTATCTCTATGCCGAACTGGCGCCCGAGGCAGGGCTGACCGGTTTCATCGACGTGCCGGGGCACGAGAAATTTACTCACAACATGCTGGCCGGCGCCCAGGGCATCGATCTGGTGTTGCTGGTGGTGGCGGCGGATGACGGCGTAATGCCACAGACCCGCGAGCACCTGGCGATAGTCGAGTTGCTGGGCATTCCCCGGGCGCTGGTGGCGATCACCAAGGCTGATCGTGTCGAGGCGGGCAGGGGGGTGGAGGTTCGCCGGCAAATCGAACATCTGTTGGCGCCCGGTCCGTTTGCAGGTGCGCCGATGCTCGCGGTTTCAAGCGTGACGGGTGAAGGCGTCGATGCGCTGCGGCAAGCGTTGCTGCAGGCGCAAGGTGAAGTGTTGAAGCGGGGGCGCGAGGGTGGGTTTCGTCTGGCCATCGACCGGGCATTCAGCGTCGCCGGTGCCGGGATTGTGGTGACGGGCACGGCGCTGTCGGGAATGGTCGCGGTGGGCGACAAACTGATCCTCGGGCCGTCGGGCAAAACGGTGCGGGTGAGGGGACTGCACGCGCAGAATCAACCCGCAGAACTGGCGTTTGCCGGTCAACGGGTTGCCCTGAACATCAGCGCTGATCGCCTGGAGCTCGGGCACATCCATCGTGGCCAATGGTTGCTCGCCGAAACACTGTTCTCGCCGACTCAACGTCTGGACATCGACTTCCAGCTGCTGCCCGATGAGACGCGCACCTTCGAACACTTTCAGCCCGTGCATCTGCACCTCGGCACGCAAGACGTGATCGCCCGTGTGGCGCTGCTCGAAGGACCCCGACTGCTTCCGGGCGAGCGCATGCTCGCGCAACTGTTGACCAATGTCCCGGTACACGGCGTGAAGGGCGATCGATTGATCCTGCGGGACCCCAGTGCCCAGCGCACGCTCGGCGGCGGCCAGTTGCTTGATCCGTTCGCCCCGGCCCGGCAACGGCGCAGCCCCGGGCGTCTGGCGCAATTGCGGGCGCTGGCGATCAGCTCCAGTCTGGAGCAAGCGCTGCCAACGCTGCTGGAATACAGCGAAAGCGGCATTGGTTCCCAGCGTCTGGAGCGTCAGTTCAACCGTCCGCGTGAAAGCTGGTCGCTACCCGACAACGTCCGTCTTATTGAAACCCGTCAGGGCCAGGTCCTGTTCAACGCTCAGCGCTGGGGCATTCTCAAGTTCACCTTGCTGGAGCAACTGGCGCGTTTCCATGAACTGGAGCCCGACCAGATGGGCCCGGACCGTGATCGGCTGCGACGCTTCAGCGGACTGAACATCGAGCATTCGACCTTCATCAGTCTGCTTGAAGAACTGCGCAGTGCCGGTTCGCTCACCGCCAGCGGCCCGTGGCTGCATTTGCCGGATCATCAGGTGCGCCTGAATGCCGACGACGAAACCCTCTGGCAGGCGTTGCAGCCGCTGTTCGAACAGGCCGGTTTCGATCCGCCGTGGGTGCGCGACGTGGCCAAAGCCGTGAACCAGGAGGACGCCACTGTCCGGCTGTTGCTGCGCAAACTGGCGCGGCTGGGCGTGGTGCATCAGGTAGTGCGGGACTTGTTCTTCACCGACATCACCTTGCGGCAGATGACAGCCGTGTTGCTGCGTCTGGGTAAAGAAAATCCGCCGATTCAAGTCACGGCGTTCCGCGATGCGCTAGGCTTGGGACGCAAACGCAGTATCCAGATCCTCGAATACTTCGACCGCCTCGGCCTGACCCGGCGTCTCGGCGAGGGTCGGCAGATCCGCTCCGACAACGCGCTGGCCAACCCCGGCGCCGACTGAGTTCAAGGAAGGCAATCGCGCCCGGTGGCGCGGCCGGGCTTCAAACCCGGTTGGGGACGGCATCCGTTCCCGGGCAGGTTCGACTCCGGCTGCCTTCCGCCAATTATCTGTTCGAATCAAGCTTGAGGGTGCCATCAATAAGCCACTGCCGTAGAATCACCCTTCTTTTCGCTTCAGGTTCGGATGGATCAATGCAAGGCAATCAGCAAGACATGGACGTACTTCGCGGTTGGTGTGCTTTTGTCGAAGCGACAGGCCTGGCCAAGAGTCGGGTGAAAGAAACCGATGTCTATCAGGAACAACACGTCAGGCTCTCGGCAGACAATGTCGAAGAAGACTCCAAGGGATTCCGGTTTTCACTGTCCGCCGAGCAGACACGAGTGCTCGCAGAGCGCTATGTCAAAGAAAGCGAGGAGGGCACGACTCAGTCTGAAGCACTGCAACTCGGCTTTCCGCTGCTGCGTGTGATCGAGGGAAAACAGGCGTTCTTTGTTCCGCTTTTCCGTTACTCATTGCCTGATGACTGGCATGCCCAACCTGAATTCAGTCTGTGTGTCCCGGTCAAGCAAGGGATTGAAGTGGTGCCCGATATTGACGCGTTTCGGGCCTATCTCGACATAGATATTCAGGAGTTGGGCGCCGAGCGTCACATGATGAGCCTGGCAGCTGCCTGCACAGGAAAACAGGGAGAAACCTTCGTCGCGGTGTTCCGCACGTTTCTGGCCTGGATCAATCATCGCCTTGCCGGGTTGAAGACCATCCGTAACGATGTTGCCGATGTGCACCTGGAAAAAGCCATTACCGGGCTGATCTGCCCGCCAGTGATCAGCGACTTCAACTCTCGTGAGCAACTCAAGGACTACAAGGTTCTGCTTGAACGGCCTGACCTGAAAACCTCACCGCTCTTGCAGCGCTACATATTGCAACGTTCGCTCGGCAACCCTGCGTCGCGCCATCAGTATTCACGTTTTCCGTACGGCCTGTTCGAGCGCAAATACCCGCTGGGCAGGGGGCAGATGCAAACGTTGACCCAGGTTGCCAGCGGCGTACCGTTGGTGGCAGTACAAGGGGCGCCTGGCACAGGTAAAACGACTTTGTTCAAATCATTGATCGCCAGCCGGATCGTCGAAAGGGCCTTGGCATGTATCGCCGGGGAAGACCGAAACCTCGGTGTGGTCGTGACTTCGACAGCCAAAAAAGCGGTGGAGAACGTCATTGACGATTTGCGTGACGACCCTTGCCTGAATGATTTCAAGTGGTTCTATTTCCTGTGTGGGGACAAGGCACAGGTCACCTCTGAAATCGATCGGGTGCACGCGCTTCTACGCAAGCTCGACGAGCAATCCTACGACAAGGAAAAGCAGGAAGCCCTGGCGGACCGGGTCGTCGCGATCAAGCAAACGATTGATGGTGTTCACGTCAAGTTCCTGCGATTGCTTGCAGCTTTCGAGGATGCCCGCTCAGCCTTTTCGGCACTTTCGCCCGAAAGCTTTCGCGAGCGACTGGACGCATTGATACGCGACGTGCGCGAAAGCAGCGAAGCGTTGGGCATGATCGCCCATCAGGAGCCGTCGCTGGATTACCGTGTTTTAACCAGCCACTGCAACGGCGCACTGGAGGCGCTTGCAGTCGATAAAGTCAGATACACGCAAGCCAAAGACCACTTGTCCCGCAGTTACGCGAAACTCATTGATGCCCCATTTGAGGAGATGGCCTATCAGCCGTGGCTCGAGAGCAAACTCAGTGAAACACTCCACTACCATTTTTCCGACTACCCAAGAGGCTTCATGGGATCGCTGCGTGCGTGGATGTCTCGCCGCAAATATGCCCGTGCGCGTGATCACCTGAAAAAAAATTGCCCGGATGACATGACGGCCTATGGGCTCGATAGCCTTGATCATGCCCACCTGGCAGAACTGGCGCGCAATCGAGGTGACGTCTTCAGTGCCGGCAATGCCGAGCACGTATTTCAAACCTTGAGGCAGGGACCGCCCGAACCCGCGAGGGAGGCGTCGCTCAAGCTGCTGGTCAAGGCCATTGCCGAGGTCATACAACGCTCCAGCGAGTGGCATCGCTACGAGGCGGCCCGTGACAGCTTTAACGCCGAGTTCCCGGAAGGCGACTGGATAGAAGTGTTGCGGCTGCGTTTCATCGCACAACAGCGCTCGCTGTTCGAACACGCTATTGACTATCTCTGGCAGGAGTTGCTCCGGCAGAAAGATGTGCTGGGGCAGGCGTTATCGCTCTGGTGCAATATGCTCGACGGCCAGACTGACAGCGGCTTTTACAAATGGAAGGACAAGCTGCAAGAGTTCTATCGGTTGATCAGCCTTGCTTATCCGGTCATGGCCTCGACGCTGGCATCGGTGCAGAAACTGCCTGGATACAAACTCGCCGACCTCAATGGGTTCACTCCCTACGCACTGAGTCTGGTGGATGAGGCGGGGATGGTTTCAGCGGAATCGCTAGTTCCTTTACTGGCACGAAGCGAGAGAAGCATTGTCGTAGGCGACCCGCTGCAGATCGAGCCGATCCGTACGCTGGGCTCGGCCATGGCCGGCAAGCTCAAGGATCGACACTTCGCCGACAACACCCTGTATGAAGCGGTGTCACCGATGCTCGTGACCGCCTACCATCGCGCCGCCGGGACCTTTTCCGGCGCAGTGGACGATATGGGCGATGGCATTGTTCTCGACGAGCATCGGCGTTGCCGACCGGCCATCGCCGAACTGTTCATGCAAATCGCCGGCTATCACGGAGTCCAGGTATGTACCCAGCCCGCTGAACCGCGAATCCAGGCGGCCTGCGACAAGATGGGCGGTTTCAATCTGATGTTCTATGGCGTCGAAGGCCGTAAGGGGCCGCTGCCCAATACCAATCAGGATGAAGTCGAGGCAATCGGGCTGTTGCTGGACAAACTGGAGGGCGCAGGCTACGACCTTGCCCGAGACGTTGGCATCATCACTCCGTACTCGAATCAGAAAAACCTGTTGATCAAGACCTATGGCGAGCGACTCGCCCAGCGCAAGGCGCTGAAAATCGGCTCGGTCCACCAGTTTCAGGGGGTGGGTTTCGAGGTAATCATTTACTCACCGGTGATTTTTCAACGAACCGATCGCGATCAGTTCCAGAATGGCAAGCCCAACCTGTTGAACGTCGCCGTATCGCGGGCCAAGCAACAATTTATCGTTGTCGGTAATCAGCACCGTTTGTTAAACGCCGGCAAATCACTGGAGAAAATGGCGCGAGCCTGTTCTGCCTCGTTTTTCGTCAGCATGGAGCATCAGAGCCCGTCGTTTACCGGCGTCGCGCCGGGTGGCATCCGGCATTATTTCGATTGCGAGCACATCCAGGCATTCGAATCGCTTATAACGTCCAGTCAGCGCTCTTTCGTTGCGGTGGTGCCGTGGATTCGCCAGGGCATCAGTCCCAACCACCCACCGCTCAAACTGCTTCAAGCGGCGCAGCAGCGTGGTGTTGACGTGAAGGTCTACTACGGACATGACCATATCGAGCATCCCAATGCCGATGACGGTGAAATCGGCTTGATCAAAGCCTATCGAAACAAGCTTGGCGCCGAGAACGTTATCCGCCTTCCCGAAGGTACGCACGAGAAAATCCTGATGGTGGATGATCAACTTGCGATGGTTGGAAGCTGGAACTGGCTATCACACAGTTATTACCGCTACTGCGAAATCTCCACGGGCACTCCGCTGGCGTTACGTCGGGAAACAAGTGTCGAGTTGCGGGACCCCGCGTTGATCAATCAATTGAAATCGCGTATCGCAAGCCGTAACGAGGGGCCATCGCCGATACGCTGATTCAAATGCCCAACGGGTACTGAATCACCACATAGATCCGGTCAATGTCATCCCCCGCCTGGGCACTGTTGGCGCGGTGCGAGACGTGGGACAGCTGCACCGAAAGATCCTTGGCCGCGCCGGACTGGACGATGTAGCGCAGATCGATGTCGCGCTCCCAGTGCTTGCCGCCGTCTCCTTGCTGTGGCTGGTATTGGCCGCTGTCCGGGTCGAACGGGTTGTAGGCGCCGCCCTTGGGCGCGTGGGTGCCGTCGATGTGGCTGCCGGAAACGTAGCGGGTCATGAAGTTGAGTCCCGGAATGCCGAACGCGCCGAGATCGAGGTCGTAGCGGGCCTGCCACGAGCGCTCGTGGGCGCCGTTGAAGTCGGCGTATTTGATCGAGTTGGCCAGATAGATCGAATCGCCGCCGACGAAATCGAACGGTGTATCACCGTTGATGCGTTGCCAGCCGAGCATCACCGCGTGTGGGCCGAAGGCGTATTTGCCCGAGAGACTGAACGCGGTGTTATCGATATCCCCGGCGAGTGCCTTTCCGGTGTCACGAGTGTGGTAGACGTTGGCGTCGAGCAGCACGCCGGACTGTTTGAAATGCAGGTTGGCGTAGTACTGGTGCCAGGTTTCGCTCAAGTCGGAGGCGTACAGCGCTCCACCGATCGGGCTGTCACTGAACAGGTCCGCGCCGATGAAGCTGATTCCGCCGGCCTTGGTATTGGCGCCGTAGCCCTGGAAGTCGCCTTGGCCGGATGAGCTGTCCTGATTCTTGAACGCGGTGAAATGCCCGGCCACCAGATTGACGTTGTCGATTTCCCGGCTGTTGAGCAGGAACCCGGTGGCGTATTCCGGTTGCAGGCGTTTGTCCGAGGTGTCGAAGACTGGGGTCTCGACGGTCATTTCGCCGAAGGCGAGGGTGGTGCGCGAGGCTTTCAGCTTCAGGGCGCCGCCGGCGCTGGAGTAGTCGCTCTCGCTGCGACCGTCACTGTCCACCGGCAACAGACCGGTGCCCGAATGTCCCCGGCCGCCGTCCAGTTTCAGCCCGTAAAAGGCATGCGCATCGAGGCCGAAACCGACCGTCCCGTCGGTGAAACCGGATGCGAAAGTACCGATAAAACCCTGAGCCCATTCTTGTTTGTAGTTTTTCCCGCTGGACGAGGGCGAGCGGTAATCGTTGCTCAGGAAGAAGTTGCGGCTGAGCACTTCGCCCTTGGCGTCATCCAGAAAACCGCTGGCCCATGCTGTGTTGGCGGCGCCGCCCAGCAGCAAGGCCAGCGTGATACCCGATGGCGAGAAACCTTTCATGTGTCAGTGACCGGCGTAAATGGAATGTCGCCGGATTGTCGTGCGGGCTACCTCTGAATGATTGAGCGGATGTGCTGAGTCAATCGACAACCGGCAAATCGATCCTCGCCACCAGTCCCGAGCCCTTGCGATTGCTCAAGGTCAGTTCTCCTCCCTGTTCCCGCACGATTGCCCGGGCTGCCGAGAGGCCGAGCCCGACGCCGCCGGTTTCGCGGTTGCGCGAGGTTTCGAGGCGGAAGAACGGGTCGAACACCCGTTGCAGCGCCCCTTCGGGAATGCCCGGGCCTTCGTCGCTGACTTCGACGCAGATCGAGTGCGCGTTGCGGCTGAGTGCGATGCGTGGGCGTTCGCCGTATTTCACGGCGTTTTCCAGCAGGTTGACGATCACCCGCTTCAGGCTCAGCGGCCGGCCGTCGTAGACCAGATGGGCCGGGCCGTTGAAGTCGATGAGGATGTGCTGGTCACGGTAGTCGTCGAGGATGGTTTGCAGCAGTTCGGACAGATCGAACGCGGTGGGTTGTTCAAGCTGTGTACCTTCGCGGAAAAACGCCAGGGCAGCGTTGATCATCGATTGCATTTCTTCGATGTCGCGAATCAGTTTCTGCTGATGATCCAGGTCTTCCATGAATTCGCTGCGCAGGCGCATCCGGGTCAACGGCGCGCGCAAATCATGGGAGATGGACGCGAGCATATGCGTGCGCTCACCGATGAAATGCTGGATCTGCGCCTGCATCGCGTTGAAGGCGATGATGGCCTGGCGGATTTCGTGGGGCCCTTCGATCTCGATGGGCGGTGCGTTCAGGTCGACGCCAAACCGCCTGGCAGCCCCGGCAAAGCGTTGCAGCGGATTGGCCAGTTGGCGGGTGGCGATCCAGGCAACCAGCAAGGTGGCGATCAGGCCGAGAGAGGCAATCACCGCGATCCGGGCATTCAGGGTCAGGCCCCAGCTGCGTTCCGGCGGCGTGAAGGACAGCCAGCTGCCATCGGTCAAGGGAATGAGGGCGACATAGTGAGCCTGAGCACTGCCTGGCGGCCAGTCATCGGGGTTGAACACTTCGATTTCCCGGTGGCTGCCCAGCAATTGTTCCAGCGCCGGAATTTTCGAGGTCTCGACCGCGGCGCCGTCGCCGGGCAGTTTGAATTCGCTGCGCTGCGCGTTCCACACCACTTCAAGCGAAGGGCTGCTCGCGGCACTCGCCAGTTGCGGGCGCAATTGAGCGGGCGCGGCCTCGATCAACCGGGCACTCGCTGCAATCCGTTCCAGCAATCCGGTGCGTTCGATGGGCGGGCGGGCCCAGATGCCTGCAACCTGCACGAACAGGGCATTGAAAGCCAGCGAGGCAAGCATGGCCGCGACAATCGTCAGGGCAATGCGGCGACTGAGGGTGTCGCGCGGCAGGATTCGACCGATCATGAGCGGCTGACCTTGGCGGTGAACATATAGCCGCCATTGCGCACGGTGCGGATCAGGTCGGGGCGTTTGCTGTCCGGTTCGATCTTGCGCCGCAAGCGGCTGACCTGCACGTCGATGCTGCGATCAAAGGCGTCGTGGCCCTGGCCGTGGGTCAGGTCGATCAGTTGCTCACGGGTCAGGATCCGTTGCGGATGTTCGAGAAAGACCAGCAGCAGATCGAATTCTCCGCCGGACATCGGGATCATCACGCCCTCGGGTGAGCGCAGCTCGCGACAGGTAATGTCCAGGTGCCAACCGGCGAAGGTAATGACCGGGCGTGCGGGCTCGCTGGTGCGGTGGCCGTGTTCGCCGGCGCGGCGTTGCAGCGCACGCACCCGGGCCAGCAATTCCTGGGGCGCGAAAGGTTTGGTCAGGTAATCGTCGGCTCCCAGTTCCAGACCGACAATCCGGTCACTCAGTTCGGCCATGGCGGTCAGCATGATGATCGGGATCCCCATCTGCGCGCGGATTTTCTGGCACAGGCTCAAACCGCCTTCACCCGGCAGCATCAGGTCGAGAATGATCGTGTCCGGTCGCGCCCGGTCAATGGCCGCCCACATGGCCTGGCCATCCGTTACCACTTCGACTTCATAGGCGTGCTGAACGAAGAACTTCTTCAGCAGGGACAGAATTTCCACGTCGTCATCGACGATCAGCAGTCTGCTCACGTTTGCAGGATCCATGAATCAAAAGAGGGCATCTAAAACCATTTCGATCGCGGGGTCATTTATTTCAATCCAGCAACATTCCTTCCGGACGGACATCAGCCGGACATCCTCGGGCAAAAAACCTCGGGCACTCTGCCGGCATTCCATCCAAGGGGGTTCATATGAAGGATATGAAAAGCGCTTATTCCACTCAGGGACATGGCGCCGTGCGCCCATTGATCCTGACCCAGCGCACCACGACCGGCGTTCTCAACGCACCGATCCTTTTCCAGGAGACCTGTCTGGGGATTGCTCAGGATCAGAGCCAACTCGTCATGCGTCGGTACTTCGAGCGTTTCAGCCCGGCCGATAGCCACTGGGTGGAATACATCCACTCGATTCCCACGGCGGAATTCATCCACTGGATCATGACCCACGGCCAGTTGCGCATCGAGTGTTCTGAAAACACCCCGTTCGGCCAGATTCAGACCGCAGGGGAAGCGCATTGATGAGAAACCGTCATTCGCTGGTGCTGTTGTTGGCAGCGACTTTGAGCCTGTCGGCCTGCAGCAGCAAGAAAGTCGAACCGGACATGTATTCCGGGTTTCTCAACGACTACAGCATGTTGAAAGAGCAGCAGACGCCGTCGGGGCAGACGGTTCTGAGCTGGGTCAGCCCGGCGTTGGCGACTGGGCGTTACACCCGGGTGTATCTGGCGCCGAGCCAGTTTTATCCGCAGGTTCAGCCCACGGGGCGGATTCCGCAGAGCACGTTGTCCGGTGTGACCCGCTACTACGACGCAGCCCTCCGGCAGGCACTGGGTAAAACGCTGCCGCTGGCCTCCGGGCCCGGCCCGAACACGCTGGTTGTGCGACCTGCCATTACGCAAGTCGCCACCAGCACCCAGGGCCTGCGGTACTACGAATGGCTGCCGATCACACTTGTCGCGGCTGGCGTGAGCACCGCTGCCGGCATTCGTGATCAGGACAGTGAGATCGCCACGGAAGTGTCGATCGAGGACGGATCGACCGGCGAGGTGGTGGCGAAAGTCGTGCGCAAGGGCACGGGCGTGCCATTGGAAAACGACAAACAGGTGATGACCGCCGAGAACGTCAAAGGCGTGCTCGACGGTTGGGCCAGCGATCTGAGCCAGACCTGCGTCACTGCGCGAAAGCTCAGGTGACACGCTTCTTGCGAGACGCCTGACGTCCGACGTGGGCGTCTCTGGATGTCTGCAACAGGCGGGCGAAGGCCTCCTTGTCTATGGGCCGGCTCATGTAATAACCCTGCACCTCATTGCATTGGTCTTTTCCGAGAATGTCCAGTTGTTCCTCGGTTTCGACGCCCTCGGCGGTGACGGTCAGGCCCATGGCCTTGCCCAGCCCGATGATCGCTTGCACCACCGCCCGGTCATTGGCGCCACTGCTGATGGAAGCGATGAAGCGTTTATCGATCTTGATGCCGTCGAAGGGGTAGGCCCGCAGATAGCCGAGCGACGAATAGCCGGTGCCGAAGTCATCCATGTTCAGCCTCACGCCCAGTTCCTTGAGCGCGTTCATGGTGGTCAGGGCGCCGTCGGTATCGTTGAGCATGACGTTCTCGGTGATTTCCAGTTCCAGGCGACTGGCCGGGAAACGGGTACCGACCAGTACTTCGCGGACATCCTCGACCACATCGCTGATCGCGAACTGGGCAGGGGACAGATTGACTGACAGGAGAATATCGGCAGGCCAGGTCAGCGCGGTTTCGCAGGCCTCGCGCAGGACCCAGCGGCCGAGCGGCACAATCAGATCGGTCTGTTCTGCCAACGGAATGAACACATCCGGCCCGAGCAATCCACGGGTCGGGTGATTCCAGCGTACCAGCGCTTCGACCGAAACGATGTCCTTGCCATCGACCGTATAGCGCGGCTGGTAATGCAGCACCAGCTCCTGGTTGCTCAGCGCGCGTCGCAGGTCATCCTCCATCTGCCGCCGTGTCTGGATCTGATCGCTCATATGCGCTTCGAAATAGCACCAGGTGTTCTTGCCATCGGATTTGGCCCGATACAAGGCGATATCCGCGCAACGGATCAGCTCGCTGGCCACGAAGCCATGGCGCCGGCTCAGGGCAATCCCGATGCTGGCACCGATGTGCAAGGGATGCTGTTCGAAGATGATCGGTTGATGCAGGCTGCCGATCAGGCGAGTGCAGAACTTGTCGATTTCCTGACGGGTGTCCATACCGTTGAGGACCACCACGAACTCGTCGCCGCCCAGCCGCGCGACGATATCCTGATCGCGGGTGCATTCGCGCAGACGGCTCGCGACTTCCTGTAACACGGCGTCCCCGGCGGGATGTCCCAGCGAGTCGTTGATCGGCTTGAAGTTGTCCAGGTCGATCATCAACAGCGACAGCGGCGCAGCGTGTTCCTTGAGCAACAAGGCGTCGTCCAGGTAGCGGGCCAGTTTGTTGCGGTTGGGCAGACCGGTCAGCGCGTCGTGCAAGGACAAATGCTGGATCTGCGCATGGGCCGCCACTTCATCGGTAATGTCACTGGCCGTACCCCGATAGCCGATGACGCTGCCGTTTTCCAGGTACGGTCTGGCTGAAAGGCGACAGTGGCGCAACTGCCCGGCGTGATCACGATAGGTACAGCGCAGGTCGCTGGCGTTGCCGCCCTCGTCGAGTTTTCTCAGCCACAGTGCCAGCGGCGTGGTATCGCAGACCAGCAAATGGCCGATGTCTTGTCCTATCCACTGCGCCTGAGAATGACCCGTCACTTCGCTGAAACGGTTCGAGAGATAAGTGATGGACAGATTCCGGTCGACCTCCCAGATCCAGTCGGAAGCCGCCTCGGCCACCGCCCGGAACCGTTCTTCGCTGGCCTCCAGTGCCCGCTTTGAAGCCAGCATTGCTGCGACACTCTTGTCGACGTGTTGGGAAGAGCGCATGGCGTGGCGAAAAAACCAGGCCGTCAGCGCCATCAGTACCAGCAAGGCGGGGCCAAGCGTCGGCAGCAACGACCACAGAAGATGCTGGCCCGGTCGGTCAAGGTCGGCGATCAGGCTGTAACCGGTGCTGTCCAGCGAAACCCGGGGCTGCGCCGGATCAATGGTTTCGTCGGGGGCCAGGGTCAGGTTGTTGAGGCCGTAGCCACTGCCGATCTTGCGCAGTTTGGTGGGCGTGAGCTTGTCGACGAACACCAGCACCGAAGTCTTTTGCGGGTCGCCGATGGGACGTTCGTCGTTGGGAATGATCGCGGCAGCGGTGACCAGCGCGGGCCAGTCTTCGAACAATGAGTAGGTGCTGACGGGTTTGGTCAGGTCCGGCTGATTCTGTACCTGATCGATCAGGTTTTTTGCCGGCACCTGAAGAAAACCGGTGATCTGTGCGTCGAGCAACTGTCCGCGCACAACCGCGTATTTGGTTCGCTCACGGTCCAGCACGAATACACCGTCATAACCATCGCTGGTGAACAGGGTTTTGCCCATGTTCTGCTCGACATACGCCCAGTTCGTGTCGACCCGGTCGTTTAAATGCTCATAGGCCGAGGTCCAGTAGGCGTAGCTGGTGATGTAGTTTTTCGACGCCGTGATGCGGTTTTCCAGCGCACGGGCCGAATAAAAGCGGACGTCATTGACGTCATCTTCATCCAGGTGCGTGGCGATACTGAACAGTGCCGCCGTGGCGGCGGCGACACCGGCAATGAACAGGGCTCCGACCGCCAGGGCCAGACGTCGGGTGATTGCGCCCTGAAGGGTGGCGAGAGGCGTCGCATCGCTGGAAATGTCCATTTGCTCGTCCCTGATCCGGTGTCTATTCATTCTAGAACACCGGCGAGCGCAAGACGTTCAGATCTTCTGCGCAGTCCCTCGTCGCCCTCCCGTAAAAGTCCGCTTACAGCGCGGCTTTTACCTGCAGACCCACCACCAGTGCATTGTCGATGTCCTGACCGGAAAACGCGCCCGGCTCGACGATGTACTGCAGATTCGGACGCAAGGTCAGCCATGGGGTGGCCTGATAGCCGTAACCGAGTTCGATCAGTTGCTCGGCGCCATCGAGGTTGGAAAGCGGTGTGCCGTTGGCCAGTGCGGCGTCTTGCTGCACGTCGCGGCTGCGCGGGTTCTGCACGGCGCGGCCGTAACCCAGGGCGACGGTGTCACGCGGGCGGCCTTCGAACGGTTTGTACAGGACCACGCCGGCGCCATACCACTTGCTGAACGGCGAAGCCGCTTCGCTGGCCGCCGAGTATTGACCGAAGGCGTGCAGGCTGCGGCCTTCGGACGTTGGCGAGCTCCACACCGCCTGATCGATCAGCAGGTAATGGCCGCCGCGACCGGACACTTCCTTGTCGCTGCCGATGCGTTTCACGTCGGAGCTGTCGTAGTAATAACCGAGCTTGTATTCGCCAGGCAGGGTGCCCGCATGTTTGTAGACCAGTTCGACAGGCACCACGGTGCCGGTGGTGTGTTTCGGCCCCAGGTGCCAGGCGCGGCTGGAGTTGCCGTTGCTTTCGGGGTCGACGTTGAACGCGGCCACGCGCAGTTGCCATTGCGGCGAAAGGTCGTATTTCACCCGCACGCCCAGGTGCGCGTTGGGGTAGTTGGTCCAGCCGCTGCCGCCGGACATGTTCAAGGGGTGACCGCAGAAACCGGCGTTCATGAAGTTGCAGAGAATGCCGCTGTCGAGGCCGCCCAGGTCGTTGCCCATGGCCATGTAGCCGAGTTTGACGTTCAGTGCCGGCGTGAACAGGGTGCGCTCGTAACTCAGTTCGGTGAGACGGGTGTAGAGCCCGCCGTAGTTTTCCTGGATCGGCAGACGGTTGCCGACCAGATCTTCCGAGGCGCTGTTGCCGCGCCGGTCGTTGATGGTCAGCTGGACCTTGCCGGCGTTGTCGACGCCATAGATTTTGCTCAGATCAAATTGCGCGCCGAGCTTGATGTTCTGTGAGTAACGGGCCGAGCGGTGCAGGCCGCCTTCGGCGTTGTAGGCGGTTTCACCGGTGTAGTCGCCGGTGAACTTGACGCCGTCTTCGTCGAGCTGGTGGCGCAGGCCACCCCAGTCGCCGGTCAGGGTGTCGCGGGTGAACACATTCGAATCGGTGTCAGCGAAAGCGGGCAGGGCGGTGCTGCAGGCGAGAGCGAGCAGAACACCCGTTTGGGAAAAACGAACAACGAATGACATTGCTGAAATCCAGAGCCAAAGACATGAAACGGCGCGACACCCGAAGGTGCCGCGCGCAGTGAAATGAAGGAGGGCGCAGCGGTTTACGGCAGGGCGTACGCCATGACGTAGTCGCCACGATCGGTCGACTGACGGGCGCCACCGGCGGTGATGACCACGTACTGCTTGCCGGTTTTCGGCGACACGTACGTCATCGGGCCGCCCTGGCTGCCGACCGGCAAACGGGCTTTCCAGATTTCTTCACCGTTGCCGCTGTTGAAGGCGCGCAGGTAGAAGTCCTGGGTGCCGGCGATGAAGATCAGGCCGCCCTGGGTCGACAGGGTGCCGCCGAGGGTCGGCAGGCCGATCTTGATCGGCAGGTGCATGCGGATGCCCAGTGGACCGGTGTCTTCAACGGTGCCGACCGGAACCTGCCAGGCGACTTTCTGGGTCTTCATGTCGATGGCGGTCAGGGTGCCGAACGGCGGTGCCTGGCACGGAATGCCGGCCACCGACAGGAAGCGGTTCTTGTTCACCGCGTATGGCGTGCCTTTCAGCGGAACGGCGCCCATGCCGGTGTTCAACGCTTCGCCACCGGAAGTTGCCTGGCCTTTGTTCTGCGACGGGATCATCTGAATCCACAGACCCAGACGCATGTCGTTGACGAAGATGAAACCGTGCACCGGGTCAGTGGAGATGCTGCCCCAGTTCATGCCGCCCAACGAACCCGGGAAACTCAGGGATTTGTCAGTACCCGGCGCGGTGTACAGACCGTCGTAGCGCATCGACTTGAAATCGATCCGGCACAGCAACTGGTCGTAAGGCGTGGCACCCCACATGTCCGATTCGGTCAGGTGCTGGGCACCGATCTGCGGCATGCCCACGGATTTCGGCTGGGTTGGCGAGTACGGTTCGTTCGGAATGTTCGAAGCCTTGACCGGTACTTCCTTGACTTCAGTCAGTGGCTTGCCGGTGGCACGATCCAGCACGTAGATCTGCCCGGCCTTGGTGCCGATCACCAGCGCCGGTACGGTTTTGCCGTCCTTGGTGAAGTCGATCAGGCTCGGCTGCATCGGCAGGTCGAAGTCCCAGAGGTCGTTGTGCACGGTCTGGTAGACCCACTTTTCTTCGCCGCTGTTGGCGTCCAGCGCCAGGATCGAAGCGCCGTAGGTGTGGTCGAGTTTGTTGCGCTCTACACCGTAGATGTCAGTGGAAGAACTGCCCATCGGCAGGAAGACCGTGTTGGTTGCCGGGTCGTAAGACATCGGCGCCCAGCTGTTCGGCGTGCTGCGGACATAGGTCTTGCCATCGGCCGGGGCTTTTTTATCCTGCGGGTTGCCCGGGTCGAAGGCCCAGCGCATTGCACCTGTCATCACGTCGAAACCACGGATCACGCCGCCCGGCATGTCGGTCTGTACGTTGTCCGCCACGCGACCGCCAACGACCACGGTGGTGCCGGCCATCAGCGGCGCGGAGGACAGTTGATAGTAGCTGTCCGGGACATCACCCAGACCGGCCTTCAGATCAACCTGGCCGTTGTTGCCGAAACCCTGGCAGAACTCGCCGGTGTCGGCATCGACTGCGATAAGGCGGGCGTCGATGGTGTTGGTCAGCAGACGGCGGGTGCAGTTGGCGGCAGGGGCGGCCGGGGTTTCGGTAACTGGCGAGCTGGCCGGTTTGGCGACGGCTGCGCTGGCATCGAAATAGGCCATGCCACGGCAACGCTGCCAGACTTTGGACTTGGCGTTGATCGCGTTTTTCCAGAGTTCCTTGCCGGTGTCGGCATCCAGCGCGATCAGATTGTTGTGCGGGGTGCAGATGAACACCTTGTTACCGATCTGCAGCGGGGTCAGCTGGTCTTCGGCGCCATTGCCATCGCTCTCTGCGACGTCGCCGGTGTGGTAGGTCCACGCGACTTTCAACTTGTCGACATTGGTGCGGTTGATCTGGTCCAGCGCAGCGAAGCGGCTGCCACCTTCGGTATTGCCGTAGTGCGCCCAGTCTTTCTGCGCCTTTTCCGGCTCGACCGGCGTCAGGCCCGGGCCGGTGCCGGTAGGGGCGACGGTCGGGTGCGCCACGAACATATTGCCGGCAGCCACGGCCAGGCCAACTGCCAGAACAGCGGCAACGCCGTAAGCACCGCGACCCGCAACGCCGCCATTGGCGCGTTTGAGCATCGGGTAGACCAGCGCAACGACCAAGCCCACCGCGCTGAACATGAACAGACGCGAGAACACCGGCCAGAACACCAGGCCCGCGTCGCTCACTGCCCAGATCGCAGTCCCGACCAGAAACGCCGCGAACAGCCAGGCGCCGGCAGGCTTGCGGCGAGCGATCAGCAGACCGGACAGGGCCATGACCAGACCACCCACCAGGAAGTACCAGGAGCCTCCCAGGCTGACCAATTTCACACCGCCAGCCGCCAGTGCCAGACCGAGCAGGGCGATGATCACCCCAAGCCCGACCAGAATGAATGTTGATATGCCCGAGAGGCGTTGACTCTGCTTCACGTTGAATGTCCCGTTGAAATGAGGCGGGCAGTATATCGTTAGGTAACTACCTAGTTAAATCACTAATTCAGAATGAAAGGTTTTTTTGCGCTCAATGGTGCGACGAATCGACGCTGGCCTTGTCCTCGCGGGTCGTCAGGGACTATTGGAATGGTGGGAAAGTCTTTTATGTGCCAGCAGATATGGAATTTATGACAGGTTGTTCGCGGCTTGATTGTTCCCGCCGAACAGGATCGGCGGGAACACTATTGGCTATGGGCGAGGAGTGGACTTAGTGAGCCATCACCTCATCCAGTGCCTGCTCAAGCGTACCGACCGTGCGTTCGATGTTATGCAGCTTTTCCAGTCCGAACAGACCGATACGGAAGGTCTGAAAGTCAGCCGGTTCGTCGCATTGCAGCGGCACCCCGGCGGCGATCTGCAGGCCGTGGCTGGCAAACTTCTTGCCGTTTTTGATATCGGCATCATCGGTGTAACTCACCACGACGCCTGGAGCCTGAAAGCCGACGGCGGCCACGCTTTTGAAGCCCTTGCCGGTCAACAATGCGCGCACCCGGTCACCCAGAGCCTGTTGTTCGCCGCGGACCTTTTCGAAACCGTAGGCTTGGGTCTCGTTCATTACGTCGTTGAACCGTGCGAGAGAATCACTGGGCATGGTCGCATGGTAGGCATGTCCGCCCTGTTCGTAGGCCTGCATGATCTGCAGCCACTTCTTCAAGTCGCAGGCGAAGCTGCTGCTTTGCGTGTGCTCGATGCGCTCGAGGGCCAAGGCACTGAACATCACCAGGGCGCAGCAAGGCGAGGCGCTCCAGCCTTTTTGCGGTGCGCTGATCAGCAGGTCGACGGCACATTTGTGCATATCAACCCAAAGTGTGCCGGAAGCGATGCAGTCCAGCACAAACAGGCCACCCACCGCATGCACGGCATCGCCGACGGCCCGCAGGTACTCGTCGGGCAGGATAATCCCTGATGAGGTTTCAACGTGGGGCGCAAAGACAATCTGCGGCTTGTGCCTGTAAATGGCTGCCAGGACTTCGTCCAGAGGCGGCGGGGCATAAGCCGCCTGGCGACCCGTTTCGACCGGTCGGGCTTTCAGTACCGTAGTGGCCGCCGGGATGTTGCCCGTCTCAAGAATCTGGCTCCAGCGATAACTGAACCAGCCGTTGCGTATCACCAGACTTTGCTGGCCGGTGGCGAACTGTCGCGCCACCGCTTCCATGCCGAAGGTGCCGCTGCCCGGAACCACTGCCACCGCCTCGGCGTTGTAGACCTGTTTCAGGGTCCTGGAAATATTCTTCATCACCGCTTGAAATGACTGCGACATGTGGTTGAGCGAGCGGTCGGTATAGACCACGGAGTACTCGACCAACCCCTCAGGATCGATACTCGGGTATAGCTTTGACATGGGGTGACTCCTTATGTGATTCCCTGGCAGTCAAAAGGTCTGGCGAACATCATCGGGAAGCAAGTTTAGGCAAAGGGCTGGGATGAGCTGATTGAATTGCAGAAATGAGGATAGAGTGGTCATCAATGCCTCAATCGTTGTGTGAAAAATGAATCGTCCGCTGTTTGTTTCTCTGGATGGGCCAAAAGGAACCGGCAAAACCACATTACTGGAAGCGGTGACGGCAGTACTGAGGGCCGACAACAAGAAAGTCATCCGGCTTTGCGAGCGTAAAAGCGATCCGCACCGGGGTGCCACCATGGCCCTCGTCAACGAACTCGCCAGAAATCACTCCCGGGATCTGGAGTGGGCTGTGTGTCAGCGCTTTGCTGATAGCCGTCGCTGGATCTCCCGGCACGTGCTGACTGAACAACCGCCGGGCAGCATTATCCTGATCGATCGCTGGTATCCGTCGGACGCCGCGTTTCGCCAGACCGTCCCGTTTACAGAGATTCTCCAGTTGAACATTGAGCGAAACGTGCGGGTGCC
The DNA here is from genome assembly GCF_003576265.1 of Pseudomonas sp. 91RF. Lineage (NCBI taxonomy): Bacteria > Pseudomonadati > Pseudomonadota > Gammaproteobacteria > Pseudomonadales > Pseudomonadaceae > Pseudomonas > Pseudomonas sp. 91RF. The sequence goes on along the minus strand of NZ_QWFC01000009.1, from coordinate 24,850 downwards.
AGACCTGCATGTCGGCGTCGTCACCGCGCCGGATATTTCATGGGCCAGGGCAAAGGCACGGTCCAGGGGACTGGGCGGTACAGTGATTCAGAAGCACGCTGAACATGTCGCGTGTACGGACATGTTCGAGCAAGCGGCTACCGATCACGGCTGGGTTTTGTGCCGAAATGAAGGCACGATCGAAGACGCAACGATGCAGGTAGTTTCCGAGATCCGTAAATTGTTTGGCTGATCAAGAAAGACGCCGAGCAGCCAGCACCCCATTCAAAAACATTTGCTCAAGCGTCCGCGCCGAATCCGCATGGGCCGCACGCCCCCGCAGTTCGGCATCCACCAGCCCGTAGACCAGCGATATGAACAGCTCGGTGAAGATCGCCGCGGTGATGTCGATGCGAAACAACCCTGCCTGCTGGCCTCGCAAAAAGAACCCGTCCAGCGCCTCCAGGTAAAACAGCCAGCGCCTGCCACCCTGTTCCAGATCGAGAAAGTCGGGGCGGTATTGCGCCATCAGAAAGGCCAGCAGCTCGCGGTGGGCGAGGTGTTCCCGGATCAATCGGCGCAGCGCCTCCAGCGGTTCCAGATGCTGCAGGCCGGCGTTGTCGATGATCAGCTTCAGCGTGCCTTCGGCGTACTCCTCCAGTTTGGTCGTCAGGTTTTCCCGTGTTCCGCAGTAGCGGTGCAGGGTGGCCTTGCTCACGCCTGCCTGTTGTGCCAGTTCCTTCATCGTCGCCCTCGGCCGGTTGGCCACGGCCAGGGTCAGCGACTTGAGCAGCTGTTCATCATGGGAAATCGAGTTCATCAGAGGCCTTGAGCGGTGTTCATATAAGATTCACAAAATACTCACATGAGACATTATTGACTCATTAGGATTTGATACGTAGCATTCGCGCCAAATTCGATCAAGCCTTGGGTGAGTTATGGGCAATTTGCGTGCGGTAGGAATGGCGGGTTCGCTGGCAGTCGCCATTGCGTTGGCCGGGTGTGGGCCGGCAAGTGAACAGGCGGCGGTGGCGGAAGTGGCGCGCCCGGTAGAAGTGGTGGCGGTGAAGACCGAGCCTTTGGCGCTGACATCAGAGCTGCCGGGCAGGGTGGAGCCGATGCGCGTTGCGGAAGTGCGTGCACGGGTACCGGGCATCGTGATGCAGAAGCGTTTTGAAGAAGGCGCGGATGTGAAAGCCGGGGATCTGTTGTTCCAGATCGATCCGGCACCGCTCAAAGCCGCGTTGTCACGGGCCGAAGGTGAACTGGCCCGCGCCCAGTCCGTTGCGCTTGAGGCTCAGGCCCGAGTGAAGCGCTATGAACCGTTGGTGAAGATCGAAGCGGTCAGCCAGCAGGATTTCGACAGCGCCATGGCAGATCTGCGCAGCGCTCAGGCAGCCACCCGTTCGGCCCAGGCCGATCTGCAAAGCGCCCGGCTGAACCTCGGTTACGCCTCGGTGACGGCACCGATTTCCGGCCGCGTCGGACGTGCGCTGGTCACCGAAGGCGCCTTGGTCGGGCAGGGGGACGCGACATTGATGGCACGGATTCAGCAACTGGATCCGGTCTACGTCGACTTCACTCAATCGGCTGCCGACGCGCTGCGCCTGCGCGAATCGCTCAAGGACGGAAAGCTCTCCGCCGACGACAACAAGGCACTGTCGATTCGCGTCGACGGCACCAACTACGAGCGTCAGGGCGCGCTGATGTTTACCGATGTCGCCGTGGATCGCGGCACCGGGCAGGTGTCGTTGCGCGGCAAGTTCGCCAATACCGACGGCGTGCTGTTGCCGGGCATGTATGTCCGCGTGCGTACGCCACAGGGCACCGACAGCCAGGCCATTCTCGTGCCGCAACGCTCGGTGCAGCGGGGCAGCGATGGTTCTGCCCAGGTGATGGTGATCGGCGCAGACGAGCGGGTCGAAGCGCGCAGTGTGGTCATCGGCGCCATGCAGGGTTCGCGCTGGCAGATCAGTGAAGGCTTGACGGCGGGCGATCAAGTGATCGTCGGTGGTCTTGCCGGACTGCAACCGGGGGCCAAGGTCGTACCGGGTCAGTCTCAGGCCGTGGCTCAGTCGTCCGAGTCGAAACAATAAGGGCGCCGTCGCCGCGAGGATTTCCCGATGTCCAAGTTTTTCATCAAACGCCCGAACTTCGCCTGGGTGGTGGCGTTGTTCATCTCTCTGGCCGGCCTGCTGGTCATCCCGATGCTGCCGGTGGCGCAGTATCCCGACGTTGCGCCGCCGCAGATCAAAGTCACGGCCACCTATCCCGGTGCCTCGGCGAAAGTGCTGGTGGACTCGGTCACCAGCGTGATCGAAGAGTCGCTCAACGGCGCCAAGAACCTGCTGTATTTCGAGTCGACCAACAATTCCAACGGCATCGCCGAGATTGCGGTGACGTTCCAGCCAGGCACTGATCCGCAGCTCGCTCAGGTCGACGTGCAAAACCGCCTGAAAAAGGCTGAATCGCGCATGCCGCAAGCCGTGTTGACCCAAGGTCTGGAGGTGGAACAGGCCAGCGCCGGTTTCCTGCTGATCTATGCGCTCAACTATAAAGACGGCTCCCAGCACACCGACACGACCGCGCTGGGCGACTACGCCGCGCGCAACATCAACAACGAACTGCGCCGGGTGCCGGGCGTCGGCAAGCTGCAATTTTTCTCATCCGAAGCTGCGATGCGCATCTGGCTCGACCCGCAGAAACTGGTGGGTTACGGGCTGTCCATCGACGACGTGAGCACCGCGATTCGCGGGCAAAACGTGCAGGTGCCGGCCGGCAGCTTCGGCAGCACGCCGAGCAGCAGCCAGCAGGAACTGACCGCGACCCTTGCGGTGAAAGGCACGCTGGATAATCCGCAAGAATTTGCCCGCATCGTCCTGCGCGCCAACGAGGACGGCTCGACGGTCAAACTGGGCGACGTGGCCCGCGTGGAAATCGGCCAGGAAAGCTACAACTTCAACTCGCGCCTGAACGGCAAACCGGCCGTGGCTGCAGCGATCCAGTTGTCCCCCGGTGCCAACGCGATCCAGACCGCAACCGCCGTCAAGGAACGCCTGGCCGAACTGTCGGCGTACTTCCCGGACGACGTGGAATACTCCGTTCCCTACGACACTTCGCGTTTCGTCGACGTCGCCATCGAGAAGGTGATCCACACCCTGATCGAGGCAATGGTGCTGGTGTTCCTGGTGATGTTCCTGTTCCTGCAGAACATCCGCTACACGCTGATTCCGTCGATTGTGGTGCCGGTGTGCCTGCTCGGCACGCTGGTGATGATGTACCTGCTGGGCTTCTCGGTGAACATGATGACCATGTTCGGCATGGTCCTCGCCATCGGCATTCTGGTGGACGACGCCATCGTGGTGGTGGAGAACGTCGAACGGATCATGGCCGAGGAAGGGCTATCACCGGTCGATGCCACGATCAAGGCCATGGGGCAGGTATCCGGTGCGATCATCGGTATCACCCTGGTGCTGTCGGCGGTGTTCATGCCGCTGGCGTTCATGTCCGGTTCGGTGGGGGTGATCTACCAGCAGTTCTCGGTGTCGCTGGCGGTGTCGATCCTGTTCTCGGGCTTCCTCGCGCTGACGTTCACGCCGGCCTTGTGTGCCACGCTGCTCAAGCCGATTCCTCAAGGGCACCATGAAAAACGTGGTTTCTTCGGCGCCTTCAACCGTGGTTTTGCGCGGCTCACCGAGCGTTACTCGATCCTCAACAACGGACTGGTCGCACGTGCCGGCCGGATGATGCTGGTGTACGTGGGCATTATCGCGATGCTCGGTTACTTCTACCTGCGCTTGCCGGAGTCGTTTGTGCCGGTGGAAGACCAGGGCTACATGATCGTTGACGTCCAGTTGCCACCGGGCGCGACCCGTACCCGTACCGAAGCGACCGGCGAACAGCTTGAGCGCTATCTCGCCTCCCGTGATGCGGTGCAGTCGATGTTCCTGGTCTCGGGTTTCAGCTTCTCCGGGATGGGCGACAACGCGGCGCTGGCATTCCCGGTGTTCAAGGACTGGTCGCTGCGTGGCGAAGATCAATCGGCGATGGCCGAGGTCATGGCGCTGAACGAGCAGTTTGCCGTGACCAACGACGGCGCCGTGATGGCGGTGCCGCCGCCACCGATTGATGGCCTGGGCAACTCCGGCGGTTTTGCGCTGCGCCTGCAGGATCGCGGCGGCCTGGGCCGCGAAGCCTTGCTCGCCGCCCGTGACCAGGTGCTCGGTCAGGCCAACGGCAACCCGAAAATCCTCTACGCCATGATGGAAGGCCTGGCCGAATCGCCGCAATTGCGCGTGGTGATCGACCGTGACAAGGCCCGCACCCTGGGCGTGAGTTTCGAGTCGATCAGCAGTGCGTTGTCCGCCGCGTTCGGTTCCGAAGTGATCAACGACTTCACCAACTCTGGTCGTCAGCAGCGTGTAGTGGTGCAGGCCGAGCAGGGCGACCGGATGACCCCGGAAAGCGTGCTCAAACTGTACGTACACAACAGCGCCGGCAATCTGGTGCCGCTGAGCGCCTTCGTCACCACCCACTGGGAAGAAGGCCCGGTACAACTGGTGCGCTACAACGGTTATCCGTCGATCCGCATTGTCGGTGACGCCGGGCCGGGCTACAGCACCGGTGAAGCCATGGCGGAAATGGAGCGAATCGCCGCGCAGTTGCCGGCAGGTTTCAGCTACGAATGGACGGGGCTGTCGTATCAGGAAAAGGTCTCCAGCGGTCAGGCGACCCAACTGTTCGCGCTGGCGATCCTGGTGGTGTTCCTGTTGCTGGTGGCGCTCTACGAGAGCTGGGCGATTCCGTTGACGGTGATGCTGATCGTGCCGATTGGTGCCATCGGTGCGGTACTTGCAGTGATGGTCGCCGGCATGCCTAACGACGTGTACTTCAAGGTCGGTCTGATCACCATCATCGGTTTGGCGGCGAAGAACGCGATCCTTATCGTCGAGTTCGCCAAGGAACTGTGGGAGAAGGGCTACAGCCTGCGTGACGCCGCTATCGAGGCCGCACGGCTGCGCTTCCGGCCGATTGTCATGACCTCCATGGCCTTCATCCTCGGTGTGGTGCCACTGGCATTGGCCACCGGGGCAGGGGCGGCGAGTCAGCGTGCAATCGGTACCGGCGTGATCGGCGGGATGCTCAGCGCGACGCTGCTGGGTGTGCTGTTCGTACCGATCTGTTTTGTCTGGGTGCTGTCGCGGTTGCGCAGCAAACCCGCGCCTGTCGAACAACCCGCTTTGGCTCAGGAGTGATTCCATGCGTATTTCAACATTCTCTACGCTGGTGATCGCCATGCTGCTGGGCGGTTGCTCGCTGGCACCGACTTATGAGCGTCCAGTCGCGCCGGTTGCGGAACACTGGGCGGCAGAGACGCCGAAGCAGGGCAGTCCGATCAATCAACTGGCGTGGCAGACGTTTATTGTCGATCCCGAGCTGCGTCGTCTTGTGGTGATCGCCCTGGACAACAACCGCTCGCTGCGCCAGACGCTTCTGGACATCGAGCAGGCCCGGGCGCAGTACCGCATTCAGCGGGCCGACCGGGTGCCGGGCTTGAATGCCGGCGCATCCGGCAATCGTCAGCGCCTGCCGGCGGATCTGGCCAGCAATGGCCAGGCGGGAGTTGCCAGCAGTTATCAGGTCGGCGTGTCGCTGCCTGAATACGAGCTGGATCTGTTTGGCCGGGTGAAGAGTCTCACTGACTCTGCATTGCAGGAGTATCTGGCGACCGAAGAGGCGGCCCGCGCCGCGCAGATCGCCCTGATCGCCGAAGTCAGCCAGGCTTATCTGATTCACGATGGCGCCCAGCGTCGTCTGGATCTGACCCAACAAACCCTGATCAGCCGCGAGTATTCCTTCGCGCTGATCAGCCAGCGCCGCTCGAACGGTACGGCCACCGCGCTGGATTATCAGGAAGCGTTGGGGCTGGTGGAGCAATCGCGCGCCGAACAGGAAAGCAATCTGCGGCAGAAACAGCAAGCCTTCAACGCGCTGGTGTTGTTGCTCGGCACCAAGGATGCGGCGAAGTCGATTCCTGAGCGGCTGTCGACGGAGCCGATGCTGGTTCAGGACATTGCGCCTGACACCACCTCCACCTTGATCGAGCGCCGCCCGGACATACTCGCCGCCGAGCATCGATTGCAGGCGCGTAATGCCGACATCGGCGCTGCTCGGGCGGCGTTCTTTCCGCGTATCAGCCTGACCGGCAGCTTCGGCACGTCCAGCGCGCAAATGTCCGGTTTGTTCGACGGAGGCTCGCGGTCCTGGAGTTTTGTGCCGAACCTGTCGCTGCCGTTGTTCGACGCCGGGCGCAACAGTGCCGGCCTGAGCCTGGCGGAAGCGCGCAAGGACTCGGCAGTGGCGGCTTATGAGGGAACGATTCAGACGGCGTTTCGCGAGGTCGCCGATGCGTTGTCCGCCACCGACACCTTGCGCCGTGAAGAGGCGGCCCGACGCGCGTTGGCCAACACCAGCAGCGAAACCCTGAAACTGGCCAAGGCCCGCTATGAAGGCGGCATCGACAGTCACCTGCGCTATCTCGATGCCCAGCGCACCAGTTTCGTCAACGAAACGGCATTTATCGAGGTCAGCACCCAGCGGCAGATAGCCCTGGTCGATCTGTTCCGCTCGCTGGGCGGAGGCTGGTCGCCGGACAAGTCCTGACAACAGCTCCTTTGGGTTGGCACGTCCAGCCATTCAGCCCCTGAACCGAGAGGTCGCGGGGCTTTTTTTGCCTGGCGGAACGTTATTGAGGACGGGCGGGATTGGCAGCGCCATGCAGGAACATCTGTTCCACGACGTTGGCCGAGTTGGCACTGGCGGCACGCCCACGGCGTTCGGCATCGACCATGGCGAAAATCATGGTCAGGAACAGCTCGGTGAAGACTGCTGCCGTGATATCGATACGGAAAGCGCCCAACTGCTGGCCGCGCAGAAAGAAGGCATCGAGGGCATCGAGGTAAAACTGCCAGCGTTTGCCCTCATCGGTGTCGGTGAATGTGTCGGGGCGATACTGAAAGAGCAGGAAAACCAGCATTTCACGATGTGCCAGATGCTCATTCACCAGACCGCGCAGGGCTTGCACCGGATCACCATTCAACAGGTCGGTCGAAGTGGTGATCTGGTTCAGAACGGTCTCACCGTGGCTTTCCATGATCTGCACCAGATTGTCACGGGTGCCGCAGAAACGGTGCAGCGTCGCCTTGCTGACGCCGGCGGCTTCAGCCAGTTCCTTGAGCGTCGCGCGTGGACGATCAACGATGGCCAGGGCCAGTGCCTTGATGAGTCGTTCGTCTTGGGGAGTCAGGGACATCAGTGGGTCTCGGAGCGAATTTCAATGCGAGGGATTGTGCAGGAAAAGCCCCGTACCCGACCAGTTGAAATTCCCCCGGAACCGCGGCCTGCCTGAGTTTTCGTAGAGTTCTCGCTATTTCGGCGCAGGCTTTGTCATGTCCGCCAGGGTGCACCTTCGGCAAATGCTCTCTCGATCCAGTCCTTGAACGCCGTAGTTGTCGCCGTGTTGAACCGCGCCGACGGCCGCACCAGATATACCCCCGCGTCGGTATCCAACTGCCATTCGGGTAGCACCCGCACCAGACGTCCCTCGCGCAGGTCTTTGGTCATCAACCAGTCACCACCGGCCAGAATCCCCACCCCCATGCGAGCGGCACACAGCTGTGCTTCATTGTCGTTGCTCACCAGACGGCTCGGCACCCGAATGGCGATTTTCTCCCCGGCACGTGTCAGTTTCCACTCGGGGTACGAATGCAAACCGGTGAATCCCAGACAATGATGGGCAGCGAGATCTGCCGGAGTTTTCGGTTCGCCGTGCTGTTGAAGGTAGGAGGGCGCGGCACACAGGATTCGGCGGTGATCGCAAAGTTTTTTCGCCACCAGTCGATTGTCTGCCAGCTCGCCGATACGGATCGCTGCGTCGAAGCCCTCAGCGACGATATCGACGAAGCGCTCGGCGTATTCAACTTCAAGCGCCACATTTGAATGTGCCAGGGCGAAGGCTGAAACGATGTCGCCCAACCACAGCCGTCCCATGGCGGCCGGCAAGGCAATGCGCAAACGCCCGCGAATTTCGGCGGCGCCCTCGCGGGCATCCTGCTCCGCTTCGGCGATCAGACTGACCGCATGCCCGAACCGGGCCACCAGACGTTGCCCTTCATCAGTGAAGCGCAATTGCCGGGTAGTACGCTCGACCAGCCGTACCCCCAGTCGTGACTCCAGAGCGCCAAGGCGTTTCGAAAGCACCGAGGGATGGCGCTGCAACATTCGACCCGCTGCTGCAAACGAGCCGTGCTCGGACAGGGCCAGCAGGGTGGCGACCTCATCAGCCTGACGGCTATCGAACAGATCCATGCAGCGGCAACCCTCGTGAATGACGCGGTAAAAAACTCAAGGCACTAGCACAACTGCACCCGATAGACCGCCCCGGTGCAAGTCGGCGTGGGCCTGGGCGGCCTCCGACAGCGGATAACGACGCCCGACGTTGGGCCGGATAATACCGGCGTCAATGGCTTGCAACACGTCTTTTGCGCGCTGCTGGTATTCCTCCGGCGTAGCGGTGTGGGCGGCGAGGGAGGGTCGGGTCAGGAACAGCGAACCCTTGGCATTCAGAGTACTGATCTCCACCGGCATCGGCGCGCCCGACGACATGCCGAACGACACCAGCAACCCGCGCGGGCGCAGGCAGTTCAACGATGCCTCGAAAGACACCCGGCCAATCGGGTCGTACACCACATCCACTTTCCCGCCTCTCGTGATGTCGATCACCGACTGGGCCAGCGTCGCGGCATCGAATACCAGTACCTCGTCACACCCCGCCAATCTGGCCCGCTCGACACTATCGGCGCTGGACACCACACCGATCACAAATGCCCCCAAATGCCTGGCCCACGGCACCATGATCTGACCCAATGCACCGGCTGCGCCGTAAATCAGCACCGTCGAACCCGGCCCGACGGGGTAAGTGGACTTGAGCAAATACTGGGCGGTGATGCCCTTGAACAACGAGGCAGCAGCGTCCTCGAAGCTCAGGCTGTCGGGGATCTTCACCAGCCGATTGGCCGGATAGAGGCGGGCGCTGGCATAAGCCCCGATGGGGCCAGTGGCATAGGCGACCCGGTCGCCGACCAGCACATTCGTCACATCCGCCCCTGTTTCCACGACCCGCCCGGCACCTTCTAGCCCCAGACCCGAAGGCAGCGCTAACGGCACGGCGCCGGAGCGCTGGCTCAAGTCGAGCGGGTTGACGCCAATGGCGAACTGCTCCAGCCAGACCTCGTCGGGGCCGGGCGCCTGCAACCCGGTTTGCTCAAACTGAATGACTTGAGGTTCACCGGTTTGGTTGATGACAGCGGTGGTGATCATGTTGAACGCTCCCTTCAGTTGATTGTGGGGAGAGTTTAAGGGCGTGCATAGGAAGCACTAGTGGGGATGGTTGCAGTTCATACTTGCACTCCATGCAGCAGTGGCCAAAGGCTTAGTGACTTGAACTCATGCTCGACGCCCGCACTCAATCCACCGATTGAATACATCCAATGCGCGCGAGGTCTGCAATAATGACCACCATTGCGGCGCGAGGGCATGTCGAGTGCTCGTGTCGGTATCCGGCATTTTGATTTGGAGGATTCCATGCGTGACATCATTGATGGCTTTCTGCGTTTCCAGCGCGAGGTCTATCCGCAGCGTGTCGAGCTTTTCAAGCAGCTCGCGACAGAACAGAACCCCAAGGCGTTGTTCGTCACCTGTTCAGACAGTCGTGTAGTACCTGAACTTCTCACACAGCGCGAACCGGGCGAGCTGTTCGTGATTCGCAACGCCGGCAACATCGTGCCGTCGTACGGGCCTGAACCGGGTGGTGTTTCGGCCACCGTCGAATACGCGGTTGCCGTGCTCGGCGTAAAGGACATCGTGATCTGCGGCCACTCGGATTGCGGGGCGATGGGCGCGATTTCACGCTGCACGTGCCTGGATCATCTTCCGGCCGTTGCCAACTGGCTTCGCCATTCGGACGCCGCGAAAGCGATCAACGCCGCGCATGAATTCGATACGCCGCGTGACAAGCTCGACGGCCTCGTGCGTGAAAACGTGATCGCACAGCTGGCGAATCTGCGCACTCATCCATCGGTGGCACTGGCGCTCGAGCAGGGACGTTTGAACCTGCATGGCTGGGTCTACGACATCGAAGCAGGCTGCATCGATGCGCTGGATGGCGCCACTCGCCGCTTCATCAAACTTTCCGATTCACCGACCACCGTTGCCGTCGCTGCGCGCAACGTTGATCAGGTGTAACGCTGACGGACGAGTCAGGACCGAGATGGCTTCGTCCTGGCCAACCAGCCCCGGGATTTGGTCGAGGCGAGACGGCTTTTCAATAGTTCAATTGGGCGAGTTGAAAGGCTCCCCATGACGGCGCCTCGGACCATACTCGAGTAGAGGCGCCATTCCTTTCGGAAGTGTTGCTCGGTTCAGCGCTTGAGCAGATCCAGCGCGACGTCGACGATCATGTCTTCCTGACCGCCAACCATGCGACGCCTGCCCAGTTCGACCAGTATGTCCAGGGTCTTGAGGCCGTACCTGGCGGCGGCAATTTCGGCGTGGCGCAGGAAGCTTGAATAGACGCCGGCATAACCCAGTGCCAGGGTTTCACGGTCGACCCGCACTGGCCGATCCTGCAGCGGGCGTACGATGTCGTCGGCGGCGTCGAGCAGTGTGTAGAGGTCGGTGCCGTGGTTCCAGCCGAGACGTTCGGCGGCGGCGATGAACACTTCCAGCGGCGCATTGCCCGCACCAGCCCCCATCCCGGCCAGACTTGCATCGATCCGGTCGCAGCCTTCCTCGACGGCGGTTATCGAGTTGGCGACGCCCAGCGACAGGTTGTGGTGGGCGTGCATGCCGGTTTCGGTTTCCGGTTTCAGCACGGCTTTGAAAGCCCGGAAGCGCTCGCGAACATCCTGCATGTTCATCGCGCCACCGGAGTCGGCCATGTACACGCAAGTCGCGCCGTAGCTTTCCATCAGCCGGGCCTGAGCCGCCAGGTGCTCTGGGGCGATCATGTGGCTCATCATCAGGAAGCCGACGGTGTCCATACCCAGTTCGCGAGCGTATTCGATGTGCTGTTTCGAGACATCCGCCTCGGTGCAATGGGTGGCGATGCGCACCACACGTGCGCCGGCGTCATAGGCGGCCTTGAGGTCGTGCACTGTGCCGATACCCGGCAGCAGCAGGGTGGTGATTTTGGCGTGCTCGATGACATCGGCAGCCGCTTCGATCCATTCCAGGTCGGTATGGGCGGCGAAACCATAGTTGAAACTCGAACCCTGCAGGCCGTCGCCGTGGGCGATTTCGATCGAATCGACCCTGGCCTTGTCCAGTGCGCGCGCAATGTCCTGCACATTCTGCAGTGAGTACTGATGGCGGATGGCATGGCTGCCGTCGCGCAGGGTCACGTCGGAGATGTAGATTTTCTTGCCGGGATTGAATGTCATGTCGGGCCCTTCAGGCGTTGAGCATCGACTGCGCCATGCGCTCGGCGGTGGCCAAGGCAGCGGAGGTCATGATATCGAGATTGCCGGCGTAGGCTGGCAGGTAATGGGCGGCGCCTTCGACCTCAAGGAATACCGAGGTTTTCAGGCCGCTGAAGCGTCCCAGCCCCGGAATGTTCAAGGGTGCCGATTCGGCAATGACGTCAAACTGAACCTTCTGTTTCAGGCGATAGCCCGGCACATAGGCCTGGACTGCCGCGACCATCTCCTCGACGGAAGCCTCGATCTGCGCCTGATCGGCGGTTTCGGACAGTACGAACACTGTGTCACGCATCATCAGTGGCGGTTCGGCGGGGTTCATGATGATGATCGCCTTGCCTTTGGAGGCCCCACCCACCATTTCGATAGCCCTGGAGGTGGTTTCCGTGAATTCGTCGATGTTGGCGCGGGTTCCGGGGCCGGCTGATTTGCTGGCGATCGAGGCGACGATTTCGGCGTAGTGAACCCGGGCAACACGGGATACGGCGGCGACCACTGGAATGGTTGCCTGACCACCACAGGTGACCATGTTGACGTTGAGTCGATCCAGATTTTGCTCCAGGTTGACCACTGGAATGCAGTAAGGGCCGATAGCCGCCGGAGTGAGGTCGATCAGGCGGATACCCGGCTTGATCGAGCGCAGGCGTTTTTCGTTCTCGATATGGGCACTAGCCGAGGTGGCATCGAAGACGAAATCGATGTCCTTGAACGCGTCCATGCGGATCAGGCCTTCAACCCCCTCGTGGGTGGTCGCGACGCCCATGCGTTCGGCGCGGGCGAGACCGTCGGATGCAGGGTCGATCCCGACCATTACCGCCATTTCCAGGTGTCTGGCGTTGCGCAGAATCTTGATCATCAGGTCGGTGCCGATGTTGCCGGAGCCGATGATGGCGACCTTGAGTTTGGTTTGACTCATGGGAGCAATCTCTCAAATTGGCCAAGCCACGACAGCCTGGCGCAGAAGGACGGGCAGGTCAGATGAAGCGGCAACGGATCTGGCCAAGTCGGGTCAGGTGCAAGTGCAGACTGTCCCCGGCCACGACAGGCGTCATCGGCCCCAGAGCACCGGAGAGCAGCACGTCGCCGGCCTGCAAGGGCCGGCCCATCCGGGCCATGGTGCGAGCCAGCCACAGGCAGGCGTCCACCGGATTGCCAAGGCATGCGGCACCGACACCGATCGAAGCCGTGCCAGCATTTTTTTCCAGCAGCATGCCTTCCAGCCGAAGGTCCAGCGAGGCGAGTGGAGTCGGCTGTTTACCCAGCACATACAGCCCGGATGAAGCGTTGTCCGCCACCGTGTCCACCAGCGATATGTTCCAGTTCTCGATGGCCGAGTCGACGATTTCCAGCGCAGGCACCACGTACTCCACCGCCCGCAGCAGTTCCGCGAGGGTCGTATCTTCATATGGAAGATCGCGGCCCAGCACGAACGCAATCTCGCCTTCGGCCTTGGGCTGGATCAACTGACTGATCTGGATCTCACCGCCATCGGCGATTTCCATATCGGCGAACAGCATGCCGAAATCCGGTTGATCGACGCCCAGTTGCTGTTGCACGGCAGCCGAGGTCAGTCCGATTTTACGGCCGACCAAGCGCCGTCCCTGGGCCAGGGCCCGTTGGGTGTTGATCTCCTGTACGGCATAGGCGCCGGTCAACGAATCGATACCGAAAGTGGACGAGATCCGCGCACAGGGTTCGCGTTGTTCCCGTGCTCTGGCCAGGGCAGCGGCGGCGTCTTGCAGAGGCTTCAGAGGGAACTGGCTCATGCGATTTTCCTCAGCAGTCGAGGCTCGTCTGCGACGACTTCAGCACCGGGGCTCCATTGCAGCTGGAACTTGAGTTCGTTGATGGCCCGATCCAGATCCGCGGCCTCGACCATGGCGAAGGTGAATTTGTCCGGGCGCACCACGGCGACGGCTCCGCTGGAGAACCCCGAGCGCTTGAACCAGGCGACCATCTCGCCCTGCACATCTTCCAGTTCGACCAACTCTTGGGTATTGGAACGATCGGTATTGGCGCCCTGTGGACGCGTGCCGAACGGGAAGAGGGTGGCGAAACGCGTGTTCTGGATATCCAGCAGTTTCCGGGAGGCCTGACTCAGGTGGGCCCGTGGATCGACCTCAAGTCCTATCAAGGCAAAACCGTCGCCCAGCAGATCATCGAGCAATACACGCTGGCCCTTGAAGGTGCGGACTTCGGGTTGCGGAATCATCCGGCCTTCCGGGGAGCGCCGATGACGGCGTGGCATGCCCAGATAGCTGTCAGGGGCATAGGTCGGGGCCGGTTTGAAACGGCCTTCGCGAACATAGCGGCCGAGAAATGGCGTCGCCAGGACAGTCTTGACCAGCAGGTTGCGCATCAGACTGGAAACCGGACTGGACATCGAGACGAAGTCCTTCATCTGCACCGAAATATCAATCATCGCCTTGGCATGGTGGAAGCGTTCGCTGCCATAGGTGTCGAGCAGCCGCTCACCGGCTTGCCCCTTGATCACGGCGTCGATTTTCCAGGCGAGGTTGTAGGCGTCACGCACGCCGGAGCTCATGCCTTGGCCCATGAACTGCGGCGTCATGTGGGCAGCATCGCCGGCAATCAATACCCGACCCTTGCGCCAATCCTTCGCCACCAGGGCGTTGAAGGTATAGACCAGCTTGCGTTTGACCTCGAACTTGTCCGGGTCGACGTAACGGCTGATCAGGTTGCGCACCACTGTCGGGTCTTCCATCTGTTCGCGAGTCTGGCCGGGCATCAGCATGAATTCGAAACGATGGAACCGGCCGGGCTGAGGACAGCAGACCGTCGGGCATTCAGGGTCGCAGATGAAGCTGAAGTAGGGCAGATGACGCAAGGCATCCTCGCCTTCTTTCATCTCCAGATCGACCACCAGCCAGGGTTCGGGAAAGTTCTTGCCGCTCATACCGATGCCCAAGGCCTCTCGGACCGTACTGCGGCCGCCGTCAGCCCCCACCAGATAGCGCCCGCGAATGGTTTGCGGGTCCGGATCGATTTCGCAGGCCTGACGGGCATCCGTCGCATCACTGAAGCGGAAGGTGCTGGTGGCCTGATGGGTCACGGTCACCCCATGTTCATCCTGTGTGAACTGCGTGAGTTCACGACCACGGGCAACCCGCACATTGGGATAGCGCTCGAGCAGATCGCTCAGCGTGGTTTCCAGCCAGGGCTGGTAAAGGAAGTTGATGATCGGCCAGCCGTAGGGGCGATCGAGGCGCCAGTACTGGCCGAGGATCTTGCCGTTGGCCAGCACCCACTGAGCGGGGGTATCGACTTGCATGTTGGCTGAAAGCTCGGCGGCAACACCGGCCGCCTGCATGACGCGCATGCATTCGTCGTCCGTATAGACCGCCCGGGCGTTGCCATAAAACAGTGGCTCGCGTTCCAGTACCAGCACCGACAGACCACGCTTGCCGAGCAGATGCGCGAGCGTGGCGCCCGTCGGGCCAAGCCCGGAAATAATCACGTCGACGCTCGTTACAGACTCGTTTTTGTTATTCATGACGATATCTCTCTTACAGCGGTGAATATTCGGGCTTGAGCAACGAACGTGTGCCGCGGGCGAAGTTGCCCAGGTTGGTGGTCAACGTGTGCCAGGCACCGCTTTTCTCCGGGCGATGCCCCCAAAGGCTGATGCCTTGATAGGAGGTTGTGCGCCAAAGAGCCTCATCGACCACCCTGGCGTTGCAACCCAGTTCCAGCTCGAAACCGCTGGGGCTCATCACGTAGAACGATTGCTCACGGTCGTTGGGGTGCTCACCGATTTCGTGGGCCATTTCGAAACCGAGGGTCCGGCAACGCAAATAGGCGTTGGTCAGTTCGCTGACCGAGGTGGTCAGCATGTTCATGTGTTGCACACGGGTACGAATCGGATCCATCGGCAGGCCACGCAATCGGGCGATGGCAATCGAGTGGTGACGTTCGTTGACCCGGAAGAAATCAATGTCCAGGGTCACTCCGGCAATCCGCTCGACGATGTGGTCGCTGGCTCTTGCATCAAATATTTCCTGCCAGAAACGCTGCATCTGCTGGGGTTTGCGCGAGGTGATCGCCAGGTGGCCCATCCCGGCGGGACCGGTGATGAAACCTGCACTAAGCATGTTCAGTGGCTTGTCGCTCAGCAGCGGCTCCCAGAACAGCTCGACGGCCATGCGTTTGGGACCGAGCACCCGCCAGAACCTTTTCACGCCGCGTTGTGCGGCTTCTTCCGGTTGGCTGGGCTGCGCTTGGATACCGAGGCGTTGCAGGCGCTTGAGCACTTCGTCGAGGGTGGCCTGGTCGCGTAATTGCCAGCCGACGGCAAGAAAATCTTCCTGCGGACCGCGCTGGATAATGATCCGCCGCTGGTGCTGATCCATACGAAAAGCCAGGGTTTGTTCGTCCGAGCTGGCCAGGTGCAGGCCGATGCCGTGCTGGAGCAGCTCACGCCAACGCGCCAGGTGGCGGGACTCGATCAACGCATAGCCCATGCTGCTGGCGCCGAAGATGTCCGGCGTTGTTCGACTGATCGTTGCTTGATTGTTCATGACGTCAACTCAGCGCTTTGTGCGACTGGCGAGGAACGCCAGGGTCACGGAGTTGAATTCGTCCGCACGCTCCCACTGCACCCAATGACCGGTCCGGCTGAACAGGTAGAGGTTGCAATCCGGCATGCGACTACGCAGCGCCTCGCCGCCGCTGGGACGATTGACCTTGTCGTCCGCGCCCCAGAGCACGAGGGTCGGAACCTGGCAATGCTTGAGGCGTGAATCGCGGGTGAAGTCCCAGCGCGAGAACCGGAGAATGCCCGTTGGCCGGCGCAGGGGAGGGGCTGCAACGACCTGCGGGTCGATACTCGCCTCAAAACGCTCGCGGATCATCTCGTCACTGACCTGGCTGCCGTCATACACCAGGTAGTCGCGGATAAAACGCGTGATCTTGGCCAGCGTCGGGCCTTCACCGTTGTAGTAGTCGAGCAACAGCTTGAGACCCGGTGTCGGCAGACTGCGAGTGGTATTGACGCCACCGGGGCCCATCAGCACCAGAGCCGACACCCGGCCGGGTGCATCCAGCGCCATGCGCAAGGCACAGGCACCACCCAACGAGTTGCCCACCAGGTGGGCGCTGCTGATGTTCAGGGTGTCGAGCAGGCCGAGCATCGCCCCCGCCAGATCGCCGAAAGGGTCCTTGCGATCCACACCTTTGGTGGATCGGCCGTAACCGGGCATGTCGACCACAATGACGCGGAACTGCCGGGCAAGGGATTCGATATTGCGCGAGTAGTTGGAGAGCCCCGAGGCTCCCGCTCCGCCACCGTGAAGCATCAGCAGGGGATGGCCGACGCCCGTTTCGCTGATGAAAATCTGCCGCCGACCCACTTGTACCGTTCGTGAGGTCAGGGCAGGAAGAGGTTCTTTATTGTTCATTGTCAGTTCCTGGCGTAAGGCACTCCGACCCGGGCGGTGGGTCAGTGCTTGCCACAGACTCTAACACTCAAGATTAGAATTGAACACCAGTGTTCAATTGTCTTTTTGCGGGCAATAAAAAAGCCAGATTCCCCAAGGGATCTGGCTCAAGAAAATCAGCGGAGGACATCAGGCTGCGAGACGGGGCAGATCCTGTGTAGCGATGCTGCGCGCTTCCTCGGCTGGTACGCCGAGCGCCCTGAGAACGAATTCGGCCATATCGGAACCCGCGTCGCGCCAGGTCTTGTGCCCCTGAAGTACCAGCATCGTGGCCCCCAGTACGCCGCCACCGATCATCGCCATCACCGAAGGCAGCTGCTCCTGTCGAAAGCTGTATTGCTCGCTGCTCAGGCCGCTGAGCACATCGTGCATGGGCGGACCGCTCCACATCTGTTGCAGCGTCTCATTGCTGGCCCCGTAGCGCACGATGAACGCCCCCCAGTGCGGCTCTTCATGGGCGCGGCGGATATACAGACGGATACCGGTGGCCAGGCGGACGGCAGGGGACGCATGGGGATCTGTACTGCGTGCGGCCCTGTCGTTCATTTCGGCACTGAGCTGGCTGGCGACATCTTCGAACAGCGTCTCAACCGAGTTGAGGTTGTTGTAGATCGTGCCGCGCGCTACCCCGGCGATCTGTGCCAGCTCGCTGACATTGACCTCTTCGACACGTTTCTCGACAAACAGCCGGATCGCAGCTTCATGGATGCGCTTCTGCACGGGACTGAGTTTCAAAGCAATGAGCTCCAACGGAGAGATTCCTGACATTGAACAAGCGCGTTCAAAATAAAGCAAATCAGCGTTTGCCTATCATTGACATAATTGAACACAAATGTTCAATATTGATCTCTAAAGTTGTACTCCCACCGAGCACGGTTCTTTACCCAGTGGCCGCAGGCGCTCGGTCGAAGCCCAAACAAGAGAGTCAGCATGTCAATCAAGCAAGGCCGTATCGATGTCCACCATCACATCATTCCACCCGCATTCGTCGAAGCGATGAATGCCAGAGGGCTGCACTCCGTTGCGGGAGCGCCGCTGCCAGACTGGACCCCGGAAAAATCCATCGAGGTGATGGATGCGAACGGCATCGAACGGGCAATCACCTCGCTGTCTGCGCCCGGCGTCCACTTCGGTGACGGGGTCCAACAAGCCAGCGAGCTGGCGCGACGCTGCAACGAGTTCGCCGCACAGATGCGTACACGCTACCCGAGCCGCTTCGGCAACTTCGCGGTGCTGCCGATGCCGTTCACCGAGGCCGCCTGCCGTGAAGCCGTCTATGCGCTGGACGTACTCAAGGCCGAGGGCATTGTCTTGCTGGGCAGCACCGACGGAGTGTTTCTGGGCGATCCGCGCTTCGACGAACTGATGGCCGAACTCGACCGCCGAAAAGCCGTGGTATTCATCCATCCCAACATGCACCAGACCAGCGAAAGCATCGGTCTACAGACCCCGGGATTTCTCATTGAGTTTCTCTGCGATACCACGCGCGCGGCGGTCAATCTGATCCTCAGCGGGTCCATGGAGCGCTATCCCGGCATTCGCTGGATCCTGTCCCACTCCGGCGGCTTCCTGCCGTTTGTGGCCTGGCGTGTTTCGCTGGCCAACATGTTGCCGGAATTTCAGCAACACGCGCCGCAAGGCGTCATGACCTACATCCGTCGCTTTTACTTCGACACGGCGTTGTCGCCATCACCTTATTCCATGGCGGCGCTCAAGGAACTGGTGGAACCGTCACACATTCTTTTCGGCAGTGACTATCCCTTTGCCCCGGCTCCCGCCACGGCGTTGCAGTGCCGGACGCTGGAAAGCCTGGAGATGTGGTCGCCGGCGATCATGCATGGCATCAACCGTGCCCATGCACTCAGTCTGTTTCCGCAGTACAGCCAGCCCAATGAAGTGGTTACCCCGGCGCCGATCTTTGAGGGCGAATCCTTCTCTCAACGCTTGCGACGCAGCATGACCCGACCGATCGGTGCGCTGGCCGAGCGGATGCGCAAACGCTGAACCCACCCGTCGCCATGGATGGCCGGCGACCTATTTCATCATTGAATCCAACGATCCATCCGCGTGCCTTGGGTGTTCGCACCCACCAAAAAAATAACAAGAGCCAAATCATGACAATAAGAAATCAGCTTTGTGTGCTGGGGCTTTGCCTCACCTCCACTCAACTCCTGGCCAACGGCCTGCAAATCAACGAACAGAGCATCAGCTCGGGAGGCAAGGCTTATTCCGGTCGGGCTTCTGATGTGCAGGACGCCTCGATCGTTTACGGCAACCCCGCCGGCATGTCCCGCCTGGCGGGTGAACACGTCAGTGGCGGTCTCAGCTTCATTGATGTCAGTTCGCGCATCAGCAACGTCAATGCCACGGTGTCGGGCACTTCACACGGCGATATGGTGCCTGATCCGATCGTCGTGCCATCGGGCTTCTACACGCTGCAACTCAACGATGACTGGCACGTGGGTTTCGGGGTTTACGCCCCTTTTGGCGGGAGCACGGACTACGAAAGCAACTTCCAGGGACGCTACCGCAGCTCGCAGACTCAGGTGAAGGTCGTCACCTTGCAGCCGACGGTCAGTTACCGGATCAATGATCGACTGTCTGTGGGGTTTGGGCCGACGATCAACCGTATCGACGGGCTGCTCGAAAGCAAGATCGCCAACAGCGCGGTGGGCGGGCAGGGCGACGGGACTGTCAAAGTCACCGGCGATGACACGGCCATGGGCTTCAGTCTGGGCATCCTGTTCGACCCGCTCGACGACCTGACCCTGGGGCTAACCTATCACTCCAGAGTCGATTACAAGCTGAGCGGAAAGACCAAGGTCTCAGGTGCCAATGGATTGCTGGCACCGATCCCGGGGCTGGGGCTGCCGGGGCTCAACGGCAAATATGACGCGAGCCTGGATTTCACTTCACCGGAAACGGTCGATGCCTCGGCGACCTGGCGCATCAATGATCGACTGGATGTCTCCGCCGGTGCGTTGTGGAGTCGCTGGAGTCGCGTGCAGGAATTGAGGGTGCTGAACTCCGGTGTGCCACAGGCCTATGGCCCTTTCGATACGATCCTCGAAACCCTGAAGTGGCGTGATACCTGGTCGTTCTCCACCGGCATGTCCTATCGCCTGAACAAGCAATGGAAGGTTCGTGGCGGGATCGCCTATGAGCCGACGCCGATGCCCAATCAGTACACGTCCACCCGTGCACCAACGGGAGACCGGAAGATTTTCACGGTTGGCCTGAACTGGCAGATGACCGATCAGACCTCTCTGGATCTGGGATACGGCTACATCCACGAAGATCCGGTGAAGGTTTCACAGGACACGTTCCAGGGTGGGCTGCGTCCGGGTTATAGCGCCACCTACCAGAACACAGTCAATGGCCTTGGGCTGCAGTTGAATCACAGCTTCTGATCAGTCCTGCCCGACGACAAGGTCAGGTTCAGCGTTATGATTTGTCCCTATGTATGGCGGCAATCGCGTAAGGAACCACCGATGACTCACCTTCAACCCGACGATCTGATCGAGGCGGACTTGACCGGCCTGGCATCCTTGATTGCGCGACAGGCCACCCATGCCGGGGATTTTCCCACCCGGTTACCGGCGTTGAGTCTGCACCGCCGCACGTCCCCGACAGATCCCATGCCGTGCATCTACGGCCTGGGCCTTGGCGTGGTGGCCCAGGGCAGCAAACAGGTATTGCAGCAGGAAGCCGTGCTGCATTTCCGTGCGGGGCAGGGGATGCTGACCAGCATCGACCAACCGGTGGTGTCCCATGTTGCCCAGGCGTCGGTGGCAAAGCCTTTTCTCGGGATGATGCTGACGCTGGATGTCAGCCAGATCATGCGCATCGCCTCCGAACTGCAACTGCCGCCTCCGCCGAAGGCCGGCACCCACCAGGCCATCGTCATTGCCGAGCTGGACCCCGGACTGGTCCGGGCCCTCGAGCGTCTGCTGGGTCTGCTGGAGGAACCGGAACTCTTCGATCATCTGGCGCCTCTTGTCCAGCAAGAGATCATCGTCCGGTTGTTGGTGGGTCAACATGGCATGGCGTTGCGTCACCTGATTGCCACGGGTTCGCCGATGCAACAGATCGCCAGTGTAGTCGCATGGCTGAAGCAGAACCTGGCCGAGCCTATGCGCATCGAACATCTGGCCGAACGGGTGCACATGAGTCCTTCCACTTTTCGTCAGCACTTTCGCACGCTGACGGGTGTGAGCCCGCTGCAGTTCCACAAACAATTGCGGTTGCAGGAGGCCAGGCAGTTGATGATCAACCAGCACCTGGACGCGGGGCAGGCAGCGGGGAGGGTGGGGTACGAAAGCGCCTCGCAGTTCAGCCGCGAGTACAGCCGGGCCTTCGGCGCGCCGCCGCAACGGGACATCCGGCGTATGCGCCAGCCAGGCTGACCTGTCTGCGTAACAGGCAATCGGGCAAGGCACAGATTTCCCTGCCCGCAGCAGACGTGTGGCCTTGCGCGCCCGTAAAAACAAGGTTCTCGCGAGTTTTCGGGAGAGCGTGATGAATCCGCATTCTCCTTGAAACGTGCAATTAAGGAATCGGAATAGGCAAAAACACCCGCAGAGCCCTTCCTATACTGGACTCCAACGAAGGGCAGGCAACCTGCACGACTCAGTCGAAGCGAAAACACCTTGCCCTCCGCAACCCGGCAATCGCGCCAACTGGCGCTGCGCGCTGCTCTATCGGAGGCAACACCATGCAAAACGTCCAGTTCAAGAACCGCAACATCGAGATGGCTGGCCACCTCTACTTGCCCGCTACATTCGTTGAAGGCCAACAATATCCGGCGATCATTACCGTTCATCCAGGGGGCGGCGTGAAAGAGCAGACGGCCGGCACCTACGCCCGACTGTTGGCCGAGCAGGGTTTCGTCACCCTGGCGTTCGATGCGTCCTATCAAGGTGCCAGTGGCGGCGAGCCGCATTTTCTCGATGAACCCATGAATCGCGTGGCCGACGTGTACAGCGCAGTCGACTACCTGACCACCCTCGGTTTTGTCGATGCTCAGCGCATCGGCGTGCTGGGCATCTGCGCCGGTGGCGGCTTCGCGGCCAAGGCGGCGTCGGTCGACCGCCGGATCAAGGCCCTGGCCACCGCCAGTGCGGTCAACGTAGGGACTGCCACTCGTAAAGGCTGGGAAGGCAAGGGTTCCATCAACGATCTGTTGCCGGTTCTGGATGCCCTGGCTGGACAGCGCTCAGCAGAAGCGGCGGGCGCCGAGCCCGTGTATGCCCCTTACGTACCGCAACTGGGTGATACCAGTGCGCCCCGTGATCTTCAGGAGGCGGCCGACTACTACCTCACGCCTCGTGCCCAGCACCCGAACGCACAGAACAAGATGCTGATGAATTGTCTCGGCGCCTGGGTCGCGTTTGATGCGTTCGACCTGATCGACCAGTTGCTGACCCAGCCGGCACTGATCATCGCCGGCAGCGAAGCCGGTTCGCTGTGGCACAGCCAGGAGCTGCATGCCAAGGCGCTGGGGCAAAAGGAACTGGTGGTGCTCGACGGTCTGGCTCACATGGATCTGTACGACGGTCCCGGGGTCAACACGGCCATGGAACACCTGGCGCCGTTCTTCCGCACCAGCCTCTGAGTACGGCGGGCGGCGCCGTTCTAGCGCCGCTCTCTATCGTTTCCGATTTACTCCTGGAGAATCACATGAGCACTGTCACTATCAAGCACGTTCGCTATCAGAATCTGGGCTGGGAAACCGCAGCGGATTTATATCTACCACCCAATTTCGATGCCTCCAGAAAATACCCGGCGATTGTCAGCACCCACCCGATCGGCAGTTGCAAGGAACAGACCTCAGGCAACGTCTACGGCGCAGGTCTGGCCAAAGAGGGTTTTGTGGTGATTGCCTTCGATGCCAGTTTCCAGGGCGAGAGCGGTGGTGAGCCACGCTTCATCGAAGACCCGTCGATCCGCGTCTCGGACATCCGCTTCGCCATCGATTACCTGCTCACGCTGCCCTACGTCGATGCGGCGCGTATCGGTGCCATCGGTATCTGTGGCGGGGGCGCATACACCGTACACGCTGCCAGTACCGACCACAGGATCAAAGCGCTGGTCTCGATCACCGGGGTCAATTTCGGGCGACTGATCCGTGAAGGCTTCAGCAACTTCGATCCGGTCACGGCGCTGCAAGCCATGGCTGCCCAGCGCACCGCAGAAGCCCAGGGCGGTGCTCGGCATGTCATCAACTATCTGCCGGCATCGGTGGAAGAGGGACGCAGCGCAGGCATCACCGATATCGACGTGCTCGAAGCGACCGAGTACTACAAGACGTCGCGCGGACAGCAGCCCAACGGCGCCACCAGCGGCCTGTTTTCGTTCAACAGCGCAGCCTTTGGCTGGGATGCGTTTCTGCACGCCGAAGTGCTGTTGACCCAGCCCCTGTTGGTGGTTATCGGTGACAAGCCCGGAGGTTTCGGAGCGTACCGCGATGGCTGGGAAATCTACGGTCGGGCCGCGTCGGCCGACAAACAGATTTACGTGGCAGAAGGCTGGTCGCATTACGACCTGTACGACAAGCCCGAGCCTGTCGCACTGGCCATGGCCCAAGCTGTGCCGTTCCTGCGCAAGCATCTGCAGTGAAGCCTGATTCCGAATCGTCGCGGCTGTCCTCCAACGACAGCCGCGACCTGGCCATTGCCATTGCCCGCATAGCTCCGTCGGACGGTGACTACGAGACGGCCATTCCCGGTCTGACTCTGCATCGTCGTCGGGCGCTGACCCAGCCGATGCACTGCATCTACGGTCTGGGACTGGGGATCACAGCCCAGGGCCGGAAGCAGGTCGTGCTGGGCGATCAGATCCTGAATTTCGGTCCGGGTCAGTCGTTGCTGACCGCTGTCGATCTGCCCGTGGTCTCCACAGTGATGGAGGGAAGTCACACCGAGCCGTTCCTGGGCCTGATGTTGCAGCTGGCACCTCAGGACATCTTGCAACTGGCCACTGAAATGCGCCTGCCGGTGCCTGCCCGCGATTGTGATTTCTGCTCGATCGCCGTTGAGTCTTTGACCGAGGGGTTGCTGGATGCCGTGCTGCGTCTCGTGCAGTTGCTGGCCGATCCGGTGCTGTTGCCTTGTCTTGCGCCGCTGCTGAAGCGTGAGATCGCTTACCGGTTACTCGCCGGCCCCCACGGTGCACAGTTGTGCCATCTGATCAATCAGGGAGCACCCAGCCAACAGATCGCCGGCGCCATCAACTGGCTCAAGCGCCATTTCGCCGAGCCGCTGAAAATTGAACAGCTGGCTGCCGGCTTTCATATGAGTCCTTCCACGTTCCGCCAGCACTTTCGCTCGATCACCGGCTTGAGCCCCCTGCAGTACCAAAAGCAACTGCGTCTGCAGGAGGCCCGTCAGTTGATGCTGACGCGGAACCTGGATGCAAGCGTGACGGCGTCTCGGGTCGGCTATGAAAGCGCCTCGCAGTTCAGCCGTGAATACGCCCGCCTGTTTGGTCAGCCACCTCAACGTGACATCCGCCGCTTGCGTCTGAACTGAATCACACACATTGCCATGGGCTGACCACATGGGTCGGCTTTGTCTGGAAAGCATCATGAAACCGAATTACCCCGAAATTTTTCGTCCTCTGCGTTTCGCCAACGGCCTGACGATCGACAACCGACTGGCCATGGCACCGATGACCACCTGGTCTGCCAATCCCGACGCCAGCATTTCCGAGCAGGAGCTTGCGTACTACCGTCGCCGTGTGAAAGGCATCGGACTGGTCATCACCGGCTGCTCCCATGTCAGCCCTGAAGGCATCGGTTTCGATGCCGAGTTCGCTGCCTGGGACGATCGTTTTCTGCCGAGCCTGCGGCGTCTTGCCCAGGCCGCAAAAAGTGGCGGGGCG